>JBBRVR010000109.1:0-7529 GCA_038246695.1 Sphingomonadales bacterium | reverse complement strand
TGTTCGCCAATTAAAGTGGTACGTGAGCTGGGTTCAGAACGTCGCGAGACAGTTTGGTCCCTATCTGCCGTGGGCGTCGATACTTGAAAGGAGTTGCCCCTAGTACGAGAGGACCGGGGTGAACATACCTCTGGTGTACCAGTCATGCCGCCAGGCGTGCCGCTGGGTAGCTATGTATGGACGGGATAACCGCTGAAAGCATCTAAGCGGGAAGCCTCCCTTGAGATTAGGTATCTTCGAACCGTCATAGACCATGACGTTGATAGGCTGGGTGTGGAAGCGCAGTAATGCGTGTAGCTAACCAGTCCTAATAGTTCATATCACGCTTGAGAGTTCGCACTGTCAACGACAGGCCTGCCTTTATTGGCTGGCTCGTCTGCGGTGGAGGAATTCTCCAGCCAGATACGCCCTTTAATACCACTCTCTTGTAGAGTGAGCATCGATTTAAACCCGCACATCTGACAAGCTTCATTGCTTGGTGGCCATAGCGTCTGTGACCCACCCGATCCCATCTCGAACTCGGCCGTGAAACCAGACAGCGCCGATGGTACTGTGTCTTAAGGCACGGAAGAGTAGGTCGTCGCCAGGCATTGTAGCTTGTCAGGGGTACGGGAAAAAACCCATTCATAAGTCAAAGGGCTGACCTTCACGGGCAGCCCTTTTGGCGTCTCTGCGCTTCGCGTCTGGACGTATGCAAGGTAGCGCGGGATGGAGCAGTCCGGTAGCTCGTCAGGCTCATAACCTGAAGGTCGTTGGTTCAAATCCAACTCCCGCAACCAACTTTGTATCTAACCAAACGAATAATCAGCCCCACTGCTATCAGTGGGGCTTTTTTGTTGTCTTCCTCCAAAGCGTTTCGGAACCAGATTCTTGCACTGATCCCTCCATACAAGCCAACGCTTGGGTAAGACTGTTCGAAGGATCTGCGCCTGCTTTGCCTGCCAAACAGCTTGGCGATCCTGCGCTCGTTGCATGCGGCGCTATCCATAGAAGCCAGCGAGCGCCAGTTGGGGTGCCATTACACGTCTCCCGACAGGCCAGTTCCGAAGATGTTGGTTGAGACGACGGCTTCTCCGCAATTCGGGTTAAGGGCACGCTGTGCGACGAATGCCTGAAAAAGACGCTGGTCGCCTCACTTGCCAATACGCGGATCGCAGTTGGCAGAATGGCAGCGATTACTATACGGTCAGGCCGCGCTCGAAACTGGTTCAGCCATACCCGCTAAGATCGAAAAATCCGAACGACACTACCTCTGAGTGGTAACAAGCGGGGGGGCTCTTTACGCTACCAGCTGATGTCAGTGACAAGGCGGGGCATGCGGCGGCGTCCGCAGTGTGCAAGAGACGTGGCTGCCCGCAGGCATCAACCGATTAATGCATGATCTCTGGGCTGGCATGGTCGCGGCCTGAGGCTGCGCGTTATCAACTATTCCTCGCGCACGTGCGTCAGGAAATACTGCACCTGTGCGCTCAATGTTGCGGCCTGTTGCTCCAGCTCATTCGCGCTGCTCAGCACTTGCCCGGCGGCCGCACCTGTCGAAAGGCTGAGTTCGCGCACATCGTCGATATGGCTTGAAACATTCTGTGTGCCGCTCGCGGCCAGATCGATGCTGCGCGCAAGGTCCTGACCCGCAACCGATTGCTGGTCGACCGCGCTGGCGATGGAAACCGCGGTTCCCTCCAGTTCCTTTACCTGCGCGGCGATCGCACGCAATGCCGCCACGCTCGCTCCAGTTGTATCCTGCATTGCCCGGATCTGCTGCGCGACCTGTTCGGTCGCCCGGCTGGTTTGCATCGCGAGTTCTTTGACTTCGCTGGCCACGACGGCAAACCCGCGTCCTGCCTCGCCACCGCGCGCCGCCTCGATCGAGGCGTTGAGGGCGAGCAGATTGGTGCGCTGCGCAATCGTGTGGATCAGTTCGACGACCTGGCCAACCTGATCGGCCGAGGCCGCGAGGGCGGAGATTGTCGCATCCGCTTCGCTGGTTGCATCGCTGGCGAGCAGGGCAAGCTCGCTGGAGGATGATGCCTGGCGGCTGATTTCAGCGATGGACAGCGCAAATTCGTCGCTTGCAGCGGCGGCGGCGGTTGCGCCGGCACTGGCGTCGGCCATGCTCTCGGTCAGATCGACGGTGCGCACACTGGTCTGATCGGCGGTTTCGGCCATGCGTGTCGCGGTGATGTGAAGCTCGCTCGAGGCAGAGGTCACGCGTTCGACCACTTCGCCCACGGTCCGTTCAAAACTGCTGGTCACCTTGGCAATCAGGGCCGCGCGGTTCTGCGCGGCTTCTTCACGCTCGCGTTCGCGTTCATGCTGTCGGCGCATTTCCTCCTCTGCGCTTTCAGCGCGTTCGCGTGCCCACATCTCAAGCTGGCGGTTGGCGCGCTTGAACATGGCGAGTGCGCGCAGCATCTCGCCGATTTCGTCGGGGCGATCACGGCCTTCGATCTCGAAACTGCGGTCACCGCTCGCCAGCCTTGTCATGCCTTGCGTAACTTCGCGAACCTTCGAGATCAGATCGCGCGAAAGATAACCGAAGCCTGCCAGCAGGCACACCGCCGCCAACAATCCCAGCGCCACCACCCAGCTGATGAGACTGAAGAAATAGTCGATCCCGTCTTCGCGCAAGCCATCGGCAAAGTTCGTAATTTCGTCGGCAAAGGCTTGCGCGTCACCGAACAGCGCATCCCCGCGGTCGGATATCTCATAGGCCAGCGCCTCGGTGCGCGCGGTTCGCCCTTCCTTGGCGTATAACGACATGGTCGTGTTGAAGGTTTCGTTATACCCCTCAAGTTCGTTGCGAAGGCGATCAACGCCGGGCTCTAACAGTGGTGCATCCTGAGCGACAATCGTGCCGATTGCGTCGATCTGGCCCTGCGCCTTGCGATAGGCCCTGCGCTGACGCTCAAGCACCGATGCTTCCTGTTCGAACAGGAACCGCGAGGTGTTGTACCGCAGATCGCCGATTGTGCCGCGCAGATCGCTGGACGTGAGGGCGGCGTTCTGCAGCCGGTCGAATGTGTTGAATCGTAGCCACACTTCCGTGGTTCCGAATGCGACCACCAGACACATGGCAAGGCCAAGCGCCAAAAAGCTGCCGAAAATGCTGTTTACCTTGGCCGCAATGCCCTGATTGCGAAACCACGTAAAACGGTCGAAAATGCCCAGAAAGCCGCCGCCCGGAGCCTTTGTCAGGTCTCCGGCAACGCGATAGGTCGCGGATGGGGCGAAGTCGCTTTCATTATCCTGCGCAAACGCGGGGACGGCGTTCTCCTCGCGTTCTTCCAGCACTTTGGTCATGTCCATTATCGGCCCCCTGTACGCACCAGAATGTTCGCGCTTCCTGAACGAAAACCCTTAAGAACCGCTTTCCGGTGGCCCCGACAGACACCCTGTGGGAATCGTCAGGATGTCCGAACCTTTGCAAGGAACGCATTCACCTGCACCCGCAGGATCGACGCCTGACTTTCCAGATCGGTCGCGCTTGTCAGCACCTGGCTGGCGGCCGATCCAGTGGATAGCGCCATGTCGCGCACATCCTCGATATGACCCGCCACCTGTTCGGTCCCGCGTGCGGCGAGATCGATGCTGCGCGCAAGATCCTGTCCGGCAACCGATTGCTGATCGACGGCGCTGGCAATGGAAACAGCGGTGGTTTCCAGTTCCTGCACCTGTGTGGCAATGGAGCGAAGCGCGGACACGCTGGCGCCCGTGGTGTCCTGCATTGCCCTGATTTGCTGCGCAACCTGATCGGTTGCACGGCTGGTTTGCATGGCAAGTTCCTTCACCTCGCTTGCGACCACGGCAAAGCCACGCCCGGCCTCGCCACCGCGCGCGGCTTCGATCGACGCATTGAGCGCCAGCAGGTTCGTGCGCTGGGCGATGGTCTGGATCAGCTCAACAATCTGGCCAACCTGCAGCGCGCTTTCGGCGAGGGCGGAGATGGTAGCATCGGCCTCGCTTGCAGAATCGGTTGCCCGGCGCGCCAGCTGCGCCGATGATGCGGCCTGGCGGCTGATTTCACCGATCGACATCGCGAATTCATCGCTGGCCGCAGCGGCTGCTGTCGCTCCGGAATTGGCCTCTTCCATCGAGGCACTGACTTGCCCTGCTCGCAGGCTCGTATTTTCAGCGGTCATTGCCATCATTTTGGACGTGGTCTGAAGCTGGGTGGATGCCTCGGCAACGCCGCTTACCACCTCGCCCACGGTGCGCTCGAACTGGTCTGCAACGTCGCGCAACATCCGTTCGTGCTCCAGGCGGGCATCTTCGCGTTCGGATTGCAGGCGGGTTTGTGCGTCAAGTTCTGCGTTTGCTTTTTCGGTGCGTTCCTGGCTGAGCTTTTCGAGCCGTTTGCCTGCGCGCAGGAAAACTTCCATCGCTCGCGCCATCGCGCCAATTTCATCGCGGCGTTCCTTGCCCGATATCGCCAATGCGCTGTCGCCAGCGGCAAGTTTGCTCATCTCCAGAGTCATGTCCTGCAGGCTACCACTTACGTTTCTGTCGAAATACCGCAGCGCGATCAGCGTCAGCATGGTGAGGATCGTGGCGAAGATAACCCATGCAATCATCAGGGTGGAGATCATGGCGGCACCGGCAGATGCAGTCGCGGTCGCTTCGAGGCTCAGATCATTGGCGAGTTCGCGGCTTGCCTCCAGCACGATGCTGCCCGTGGCCTGCACCTCGCCGCCCTGGCGTCCGCGTAGCGCTGCATCCGCGTTTATGGGATCGAACCCCTCGATCTGGCTGCGAAAATCATCGACGCCCTGTTCGATCAGAGCGAGGTTGTTGTGCGCTTCGGTGCCCATATTGGCGGCTTTCTCGCGCAACGCTGCGATTTTTGCCTCGGCCACATCCAGTTCTTCGAGCGCGGCGAGCGCGCGCACGTTTTCCCTGCTTGCGATAAGCATTTCGGAATGACGCTGCGCTTCACTCATAACGGTGACAAGCTGTTCGGCATCCATTGCGTAACTGTGTTCCGCAGCGATCTGCTCTGCGCGGTCGCCAAGGTGGACGTAACCGGCAATCACGATAATTCCGGCGGCGAGGGCGAATGCCAGGTTGAAGAAATAGAACGCTTTAATCTTGTCGCCGACCGCCAGCCCTTCGAACCAATAGAGGAACCCTCTGCCGCCGGGGGTCGAGCCGCCAGCGCGCCTGTCTCGTTCATGGGCCGCGTCACCTGCCGTCTGCGCGGCGATATCGACTGCGATTTCCTGAAGCGCGCTCATGCTGCCTTCCCCCCTGATTGCCGTATCTGCTCAATTGCCCCGGCGTGGACTTCGCGTGCGGCGTTGGTCGCAAGTTGCGCCAGATAGTGCTCGTTGACTTCGGCGGCGGGCATCGCCCTGTAATACAGCCAGCCCTGCAATTGATCGACGCCGGCTATGCGCACCATGTCAGCCTGTTCCTGCGTTTCGATCCCTTCGGCGGTCACCCTCATCTTGAGCGCCCGGGCCATCGCGATACTGGACAGCATCATCGCCCGGCTACCGTCGTCCTTGCCCGCCTGGATCACCAGGCTGCGATCCAGTTTGAGCTTTTCAAACCGGAACTGCCGCAGGAACCCGATTGAGGCATAGCCAGTGCCAAAATCATCGAGCGAAATGTTGACGCCGAAATCGCGGATGACTGCAAGGCTGCGTTCGGCGACTACCGGATCGAGCACAAGGCAGGTCTCGGTAATCTCCAGCTCCAATCGGTGGGCCGGAAACTGCGTCTCTTCGAGCAGCTCGCCCAGCTTGAACGGAAATTCCGGATTGCGCAGCTGAGCGGCCGAGATGTTGACCGATAAGGTGATGTTGCCCCAGTGCGCCGCGTCCTGCATTGCTCGGCGCAGCACCCACACGCCGATTGTGTTGATGATACCCGATTGCTCGGCCACGGGGATGAAGATGTTCGGGCTGATCTGCGTGCCGTCGGCGCGGTTCCAGCGCAGCAACGCTTCGACCGCAACAATCTGCTTGTCCTGCGCATCGACCAGCGGCTGGTAAGCGACCGCCATTTCCTGTTTGTCCAACGCAGCACGCAGTTCGCCCTCGATCTCGCGCACCGCTTCGCGACGCTGATCGAAGGTTTCGCTGAACCATGTGCAGCGCATTTTCCCGCCGCGCTTCGACATGTACATCGCCACGTCGCTGCGCCGCAGCATTTCCGATGATGCGACCTTGTTATCCGGCCGGGAACAGGCCAGCCCGATGCTGGCGCCGACCGTGATGTTTTCGTCCCCGATCCGGATCGGGTGTGCAAGCTGTTCCAGCAGACCCCGACAAATCCCTTCCAGAATGTTTCCCGCAGCCTCGCCAGCCATGAGAACGGCGAACTCATCACCGCCGAGGCGATAGCACTGCGCCTCCTTGCCGCATGCGCCGCGCAGCTTGGTTGCACAGCACTGGATCAGCATGTCGCCGACCGCATGGCCGAAATGGTCGTTGACCTCCTTGAAGCTGTCGAGATCGATGATCGCAATCGCGACTTCCCGGTCACCTGCAGACAGCGCTTCGATATCGAGGTGGAGCGAGCGGCGATTGGGCAGGCTGCTCAGTTCATCAGTGACCCCGAGCGATTCCAGTTCGCGCACGCTGGCAATGCCGGTTCGCGCCAACAGGAACAGGGTTGCTGCGTAGATCACCAGCCCGGAAATCATCAGCGATGCAGGAGAGATGAGGGTGATCTGGTCGCTGGCGATCGCGGCCAGAGCAATCAGGCCAACTACGATACTCATGACCGCAAGCGGCACGCCGACCAGTCCGGCCGGGGTCAGGCGTAAGGGTTTACCGTTGTCAATCACGCGCGCGTCCCCGAAACGATACCCGCTATTATCTTCCGCGACCAAATGACGCAGCGTTGCTTGCGGAGTTTACGTATGGGTTTGCTAAAGAGCATTGGCTAAGGAAGGGTAAAGCGAGAGGTGCAAAGATGCCTTTGCCAAGGCACCTTCAGCGGTTTTGCACTAGCGCCCCTTCGCGTTCGGCCAGACGGTTGTTTGCAACGGCAAGCTCATACAGGCTCGCGCGGCCAGGAGCGGGTCGAAAGACACTTGTCTGGCCGACCACGGTTTCGCCCGACCCCAGCATGAGCAGGCCATCGGTTGCCATGGCATTGGCCAGCCTTGCAAAGGCACGCTCACGGGTTGATTGATCAAAGTACAGCAACACATTTCGACACAGCACCAGATCGAACCGGTGCCGGGCAGGGGGTTCGGACAACACGTTGTGGCGGATGAAACGAACGTCGCGGCAGGTGTCTGACTTGATTTGCCACCCGGCGCGCGTTTCATCGAAATGGCGCAGCATTTCTACCACACCCAGACCGCGCTGGATTTCGAACTGGCTATAAAGCCCGCTGCGCGCAATATCGATCGCGCGCCCCGAAATGTCAGTGCCCAGGATATCGATCTGCCAACCGTTCCAGGATATTGGATCGTCGGCAAAGATCATCGCAAGGCTATGGACCTCCTGCCCGGTCGAACAACCAGCGCACCAGATCGAAATGCGGCGCGTGTCGACGCGGCGGCTGGCGATTTGCGG
>JBBRVR010000108.1:0-7538 GCA_038246695.1 Sphingomonadales bacterium | reverse complement strand
GATCCGCACGCGGGTATAGCCCGCCTTCTGCCATTCGGCCAGTTCGCGCCGGTATTCGCCCTTTCGTCCGCGTATTACGGGGGCGAGCAGATAGGCGCGCGTCCCGTCGGGCAGGTCCATCACACGGTCGACCATTTGCGTAACGCTCTGCGCGGTGATCGGTTTTCCCGTGGCGGGCGAGTAGGGCACGCCCACGCGCGCCCACAACAGGCGCATGTAGTCGTAGATCTCCGTCACGGTCGCGACAGTTGAACGGGGGTTTTTCGAGGTCGTCTTCTGCTCGATACTGATTGCAGGGGACAGCCCGTCGATGTGCTCTACGTCAGGCTTCTGCATCATTTCGAGGAATTGGCGCGCATAGGCGGAAAGGCTCTCGACATAGCGCCGCTGCCCCTCGGCATAGATCGTGTCAAAGGCGAGACTGGACTTGCCGCTGCCCGATAGCCCCGTCACCACGATCAGCGCATCGCGCGGCAGATCGATGTCGATACCCTTGAGGTTATGTTCCCGCGCACCGCGGACGCTAATTTTGGTCAGCATGTGGCAGGGCAATGCTTCTGATTTTTTTTAAGGCTCATGGGTCAGATATGTTCCGGAAATGTTCGCAGAAGTAAAGGGCGGTCGAGGGTCGCTCGCCTCGTGATCCACGAAATGGTCGCCCTGTCCGTATTCTGCAACGGGTGATGGCGGTGTTGGTGCCGCAGATCACATCTGCATGAACAGTTTATATTCGACGGAGCAGCGCATCGGTTTGCGCACAGACAGCGCCGCTACTCTGCGACACTCCGTGGTGATAATGCCAGCCCTTCAGAAAAAGTGAAGTCGTGCGGGGTCCCGATTACCCTAGTGCTGAGGGGTCTTTGCAGATTTCGGCCGTTCCCTTTAGGTCGCACCTCAGGTCCGCGTGGATCACTGCAAATACAGCCGCGCGGTGGGCCGGTCCTCCGGCGTCTCGCGCGGACCTTGTCCGATAGGGAGAGCTTACCGCGTCCGCGCCACCAGCGCCTGCGCACCAGGTTCTCCCAGCCAATTAGCCTCCACGCCCCACCCTTGTGCAATTACATCGGGGTTCAGCGCATCGCGCGGTGCGCCATCGGCGATCAGCGCGCCGCCTTGATCCCCTTGCGCCGATAGCACCAGCACCCGGTCGGCATGGTTCATCGCGAGCGCCAGATCGTGCAGCACGATCACCACCCCTTGCCCGGCGCCGGCGCAGCTGCGCAAATGCCCGATCAGGCTGAGCTGATGCGCCAGATCGAGCGCGGCCAGCGGCTCATCGGCGAGCACCCATTCAGGCTCTCCCGCGAACACGCGGGCAAGCAGCGCGCGCGCCCGCTCCCCACCCGAAAGCTGGCTGGCGGGGCGGTGGCGCAATGGCTCCATTGCGGTCGCTGACAACGCTGCGTCGATTGCCGCGCGGCCCGTGGGCCCGCGCGCATCACCGTGCGGATGGCGGCCCAGCGCAATCAGGCTTTCCACCGCTACATCCCACGCAATATCGCTGCCCTGCGGCAGATAGCCCAGCGCCCGTGCACGGTCCTGAGCGCGGATGGCGCGCAGATCTGCCTCTCCCAGCAGAACCCTCCCCTGCGCAAGCGCGAGCAAGCCAGCCAAGCCCATGATGAGGCTCGATTTTCCCGCACCATTAGGACCACAGATCGCGGTGATCGTGCCGGGTTCCAAAGTCGCGCTGAGCGGCGCGACCACTTGCCGCCCACCGCGCGCAATCGCCAGCCCCTCTGCCGTCAAGGCGCGCATCACATCAGCCCCCGTCGCATCCGCAGCAGCAGCCACAGGAAGAACGGCGCGCCGATAAGCGACAAGGCGATGCCCAGCCGCAACTCTGTTACAAGTGGGAGGATGCGGACCGTGCTGTCTGCGATCAGGACGAGGCACGCCCCCGCCAGCGCGCTTGGCATGATCAGGCTGGACGGCATGCGATCGGTCAGCGGGCGCACCAGATGCGGCACGATGAGACCGACAAAGCCGATGATACCCGCCACCGCCACGCTCGCCCCGACAGTCAGACCGATCCCGGCGATCAGGAACCACAACAGCCTGCGCGGATCAATGCCGAGCGAGCGCGCAGCCTCTTCGCCCAGCGTCAGCGCATCGAGCGAGCGCGCGCTCAGCGCCAGTGCGCCGATGCCTGCGATCACCAGAGGCGCGGCGATCCACACCTCACGCCAGGACCGGTCGGTCAGTGCGCCGTTCAACCAAAGCACGATCTGCGACAGCGCAAACGGATCGGGCGCCAGCGTTATAACCAGCGCGGTAAGCGCGCCCGCAAGGCTGGCGATCATCAGCCCCGCCAGCGTGAACAGCGCGATCCCGCCGCCTGCCCCGCCTGCCCCGTCACTGAGCGTTCGCCCCGCGATCAGCGCGAGCAGCGCCATCCCCAGCCCCGCGCCGATCAGGGCAAAGGCGGGCAAGGCCCATTGCGCTATGATGGGGGGCACAGCTGTGCCCAGCCAGAAACTCGCCACCGCGCCCAGCGCCGCCATCGGCGCGATGCCGAACAGGCCCGGATCGGCCAGCGGGTTGCGCAGATACCCTTGCATCGCCGCCCCCGCCGCGCCCAGCCCCGCGCCGATCACCACCGCCAGAACGCTGCGCGGCGCGCGCAGTTCGGCAAGGATGAGCCAGCCATTGGCGGTCACGTCTGGCACGATCCACACCCGCCCCGCCAGCAGCGACAGTGGCAGGATCAGCACTAGCAACACGGCAAAAACGATGTTGGCCCGGTTCATCCGAGAGGTGCCTGATAGTAATCGCGTTCATAGCGTTCGCGAATCTCGATCAGCCGTTCACGAACCCTCGGGATGCTCGGCCCGGCGCAATATAGCAGTCTGGGATCGAATTGCGCGACCATCGTCGTACGCAGGTCTGAAAGCACGGGGTGCACCTGACCCGTCTGATCGCCCGCGACGAGCAGGATATCGGGAGGGTCGGCCAGAACCATCTCAAGCGAGACGTAATCGGCTTGGTGCAATCCCATGGCTGTGCTGTGACTGCCCAGCCTTGCCCATTGCAATTGCTGCGCGATCAGCGTCGCCTCACCCGGAACGATCTGTCCCGGCTGCCACAACAGGGCGGAAAGCTCTCGCCCCTCTGGGCGGGCCGGTCCGGCGTGAATGCGAGCCGTCAATTCATCGCCGCGCTGCTTGTCTCCGGCCAGTTGCGCCAGCCGCGCGATCTGATCGTCGCTTTGTGCCATCGTGGTCGGGCTGCCGAATGTTTCGACCCGCATCCCGGCGCGTTCCAGCGTGGACTTGGTTTCGGGCGCGATGAAACTGCCTGCGAGCACGATTTCGGGCGACAGCGCGATGACCTCTTCTGCCGTGCCGCCAGTAAAGGCGTGTCGCGCAGCGACGTTGGGCGCGATCGAGCTGGACGCGGGATCGCGACTGTAATGCGACAGGGCAAGGATTTGCGCAGGCTGCGCCACTTCGACAAGGATCGCATCAAGGCAGGGATTGAGGCTGACAAAAGTCGCGGTGGCAGGATCATCGCCCTCACCACCGGCAGGCGCAAACGGCGCGCAAGACCCCGCCATAACCACCACGGCAAGCGCGGCACAGGCTGAACCCACGGCGCGGCCCAGTCTTTGAACCACATCTTGTGCAGGGCTAATGTTGCGTGGCGCGGTCACGATGCAGCAGGCGATAGGCAGCCATCCCGCACGGGGCAAGCGCGCTCAATCAGGAGCGTTAATCTGTAAAGCATGTGTGTTCGCTTTCGGGACGGTCCTGGCCTTGGCGCTCGCCCCGCCACAGCCGTTTCGATACGCGCTGGCACGCGCCATGAATGCACCCCGCTCCTCGATTATCGACCGAACCGAGTTCGGTCCCCCGCCCCCTGTTCAGCTGGGTGTGAAAGGAAGTACGCCCGCGGTTCGCGCGATCACGACCCTTGCGGTAACAACCGCTGAGGAAATGGGGCGTTACAGCGATTGCGAAACGCCCGTCACCCCGGCGCACAGGCCCAGTCACGCGGAACCGCGCATCTCGCTGCGAAAGCGGCTTGCCGTGCTGTTTGCCGCGCTCGCCGTGCCAGCGATGGCCGCGCCCGGAGGTTTCGGCACACTTGCCGCTGATTCACCGGATCAAAGCGTCACTGCGCAGGCCGCCATGCCGTTCGAGCGGCCGGGGATGAGCTTTCCGGGCTCTGCCTTCTATTACCTCGCCGATCCACCCTCGCAGGCGCTCATCACTCTACCCAGCAGCGACCCGTTAAATGCCGGGGCTGAGGGCACCCGCGAAATCGGTCAGGCCATCGATGCCGGACCATCCGCCCGCCCGATTTTCGCTGCAGGGTCGGGCATCGGCCATGCGCGCGCGGTACAGTGTCTGGCGCAAGCGGTGTGGTACGAGGCAGCCAGCGAAAGCGAAGGCGGCCAGCGCGCGGTTGCCCAGGTCGTCCTGAACCGTGTCGCTCATCCCGGCTGGCCAGGCAGTGTGTGCGGCGTGGTCTATCAGGGATCGGAGCGTTCGACCGGGTGTCAGTTCAGCTTTACCTGCGATGGCAGCCTTGCCCGGCGCGCCACCGGGCCGACATGGGCGCGCGCACAGCGAATTGCCCAAGAAGCGCTCTCAGGTGAGGTCTATGCCCCGATCGGCCATGCGACCCATTACCACACGCTCTGGGTGAACCCTTACTGGGCGGGCACGCTTGACCTGGTGGGCACGATCGGCGCGCACAGGTTTTACCGCAATCGCGGACGCGGGGGCGAGAAAGACGCCTTCACGACCCGTTATTCCGGAACCGAGCCTGTGGTGAAGGTCGGCATCGGTTCGAACGCCGCTGCCACGGCGGGAGGATTGCGCGATGTCTTTGCCTCATTCCTTCCTGATGTTGCCCACGGCTCAGCATCCGGGGCTCTTTCGGCAGAGCGTTCAGCCACGCCTGCCGTTGGCGTGCGCGATGCGACGACGCGCTCTGGCACCGCTGCACCGCCTGCTGCATCGATTGCATCGCCGTTTGGCGAAAACCTCGCCGATCCCGCGCTGCGCTCGGCGGGTCAGGCGCGCGAGGAATACGTCAAAGCCGGACAGTGGAAGAGGGATCCAACGGGGCTGAACCTGAAGGCGGGCAGCGCTCTGGAAAAACCGCCGGAGAAATAGGGCGATGCGCTGACCCGCAGAGGGCGCGAAAATCCGCCACTGCACGAACTTGGGTTAATGCCGCCTCAACCGTGTCCACACACCAAGCTTTAGCCTCATGCCCCTATACCCCGGCCGCATAGACAAGCGCTGGCGCTGCATTGGACGATGATCTGCTGTTCAAGAGCAGTTCCATAGGCAAGATGCTGCGGATAAGGCGCGAATAACAATCGGGATTTCGCCGTCATGACGATCCAATTCGCTCCCGCCGGCAACGCCTTGGCCGCGTTCGGTCGTGGACGTGCAACAGCGGCAAGCACGCGCGTTCTGCATCGGCGCGCAATATCATGCGCGGCTAACGACAACACGTTTGCACGCGAGACTTGCGAGGCCGAAGATCAAATCCTGCGCGCAGCGCTGCGGCATTTCGCGCAATCCGGGCTTGGCGCTGCACGCTCTGCGCGCGCCCATGCAGAAGCGGCGTTCTTTGCGGGCGATCGCCCGGGCTATGACTGGTGGCTGGCGATCACCCGCACGCTCGACCGCAGGCTCGCCGCTGAAGCCGAGCGTATAACGACGAGTGACCGATATAGCCCTGATTGGCCGCGCGGCTGAAGTGTTTCGAGCGGTGCCCTTCGCCGTCCGACCAAACCTGTAAAGGTGCGCGGAGCACCCGCGCCTTACCGTTCGATCAGGGTAACGCCCAAAGCAATCGGCAATCGCGCAATTTCGCCCGTAACAACGGTGAGCCGGGCATTAACGCGCACTTGACAACTTTGCATTAGGTCCATCCTAGTATGAACCTAAACAGGCTCCTTTCTGCGCTTGGATTGCAGCTGAAACGCAAACGCCGCGACAGGACGTCGGCTCGGGTGCGCAGGATCCTCGTTAAGACGCTTTACACCCAGCCGACCAGCCTAACGCTGGGCGCTCTTGCCGGGGTTGCCGCAACGGGGGTGACGGCCTTCGTTTCCGGCGTGCGGGAAATCTGGATCGGATTTGCGATCCTCTCCCTCGTTACTGTGTTGCGAATTGTCGCGTCGTTCCTGATGTCTCCCAATGCGAGAACGACCAGCACCTCGCGGCTTGAATTCATGTATGAAATTGGCGCGTTCGCCTATGCGCTGGCGCTGGGGTTGGTCGCGGCTATGACGCTGTGGTTCGATGCCGGAGCCGAGGCCAGCGTGATGATGGTTGCAAACGCACTGTGTTATGGTGTTGCGGTTTCGGCGCGCAATGCCGGTCGCCCCACCATCGCTGCGGGGCAGCTCTTGCTGGTGTGCGTGCCAATCGGAGTGGCTGCGATCACGGTTGGCACGATGGTCTCGATCACGCTGCTAATTACAATTCTCTTCCTAATCCCGGCGATGGGAATGATTACCTTGAATGTGTTTCAGATGCTCCGCGAGTCCATAACGGCGGCAGAAACCAGCGCGCAACTGGCCGAAAAGATGCAGACCCTTGCGCGGACCGACGTTGTCACGGGCCTCGCCAACCGCGCCGGGCTGAACCATTCCATCATCGAGACAATGATGGAAATCGATGGCGACAGCCAATTTGCGCTGCTCTGGATCGATCTTGACCGGTTCAAGGAAGTGAACGACCTGCTCGGCCACCCGGTAGGGGACCGCGTGCTGGCCGAAGTCGCACGAAGGCTGCGCGATGTAAGCCCCGAAAATTCCACCGTCTCGCGCTTTGGCGGGGATGAATTCATCATCTTCTGCCCGATCGAGAACCGCAAGGCATCCGAACGCATCGCCAGCGAGGTGCACGCCGAAATCATGCGCCCGATCCGGATCGATGGCGACCGGCTTGAGGTACGCGCGTCGCTGGGCATCGCCCTGCTGCCCGAAGACGGTGCGGATGCCGATACTCTGATGCAAAGCGCTGACCTTGCGCTGTATCACGCCAAGATCGGCGGGCGCGCACAGACCTGCTTCTTCAACGCTGCGATGACCCGCGATCTGGTGCGGCGGCGGGAGATCGAAGGTGAATTGCGCAACGCCTTGCAACGCGACGAACTGTCGATTTTCTTCCAGCCGATCGTCGATCTGGAAACCGGCAAGATCCGCACTTTCGAAGCGCTGGTGCGCTGGTTCCACCCGGAAAAGGGCGAATTGTTCCCGGACGAATTCATTCCCGTGGCCGAGGAAAGCGGTGTCATCGTCACACTTGGCAACTGGATCACCGCACAAGCGGCCCGCACCGCCGCGCAATGGCCTGACGACGTGACGCTGGCAGTGAATTTGTCGCCGCTGCAAATCCGCGCACCGGGTGCAGCTCTGGGGATCAAGAACGCGCTGCGCGAAGCGGGGCTGGACCCGCGCCGACTGGAGCTGGAAGTGACCGAAAGCCTGTTCATAGAAGACAACCACTCCACCGCCGCCTTTATCGAGGAGCTGTCCGAAATCGGTGTGAAGTTCGCGCTCGATGACT
>JBBRVR010000107.1:0-7548 GCA_038246695.1 Sphingomonadales bacterium | reverse complement strand
GACGATTTGACCGACCCGGCGCCTGCTGCCTCGTTCGCCCACCTTGACGCGACCACGACGCTGAACCGTGCGATTTCCGAACTGGGCATCTACCCGGCGGTCGATCCGCTCGATTCGACCAGCCGCGTGCTGGAACCGCGCGTCGTGGGTCAGGAGCATTACGAAACCGCCCGCCGCGTCCAGGAAACGCTGCAGAAGTACAAGAGCCTTCAGGACATCATCGCCATTCTCGGCATGGATGAGCTGTCGGAAGAGGACAAGCTGATCGTCGCGCGCGCGCGCAAGATCCAGAAGTTCCTCAGCCAGCCGTTCCACGTGGCCGAGGTCTTCACCGGGATCAGCGGGATCTTCGTGCAGCTCGAAGACACCGTCAAAAGCTTCAAGGCGGTGGTCGATGGCGAATACGATCACCTGCCCGAACAAGCATTCTACATGGTCGGCGGCATCGACATGGTGGTCGAAAAGGCCGGCAAGATGGCTGAAGAGGCGTAATTCCCCCCTCCCGCATTCGGGAGTGGAGTGAGGTAAGAAAATGGCATTGCACTTTGAACTCGTAACCCCGGCCAAGCTCGTGCGCTCGGAAGAAGTCCACATGGTGGTCGTCCCCGGCACCGATGGTGAATTTGGCGTGCTGGAAGGCCACGCGCCGTTCATGTCGACGATCCGCGATGGTGCGGTGCAGGTCATCAAGACCCCCGGCGCTGCGCCCGAAGTGATCGAAGTGCGCGGCGGGTTTGCCGAAGTCGGCGCGAACGGGCTGACGGTGCTCGCGGAGCATGTCGAGGCATAAGCCTGCTTCAAACGAAGTAATTGAAAGGGCGGGCCATCTGGTCCGCCCTTTTTCGTAGCGTGACCCCTTCACAAGCCGCCCCTTCCACGGCACAAGTGCGGCAGCATTTTCCCCCAAGGAGAGGACATTTGAAGCTTGTTTCCAGAGTCGCAATTTCCGCTGTACTGGCCGCTGCCATGACGGTCGGCATCTCCACCGCCGCACAGGCCGATAATCACGCCAAGCCCGCGCCCGCCGATGGCATCCCCGGCCCCGAACAGGATCCGTATATCTGGCTGGAGGAGGCGCGTTCTGAAAAGGCGCTCGCCTGGGTCGAGAACGAAAACAAGCGTACGCTGGGCGTGCTTGAGACCGATCCCCGCTTTGCCGCGCTGAAAGCCGAGGCGCTGGAGATCTTCGATAGCGAGGATCGCATACCCTTCGTCAGCTTCCGCCCCGATGGCCTGTACAATTTCTGGCAGGACAAGGCGAACCCCAAGGGGCTGCTGCGCCGCACCACGCTGGAAAGCTACCGCACCGACGATCCCGAATGGGAAATCATCCTTGATGTCGATGCGCTGGCCGCAGCAGAGGGCAAGGAATGGGTTTATCAGGGATCGTCCTGCCTGCCGCCCACGCTCAACAAATGCATGATTGCGCTATCCGATGGCGGTGAGGATGCCACCATCCTGCGCGAATTCGACACCGCGACGAAAAGCTTCGTCGAAGGCGGATTTGTCCTTTCCGAAAAAAGCCAGGGCGGCGCAAGCTGGGTCGATGAAGACACGCTGTGGGTCGGGCGCGACTTTGGCGAGGGCACGCTCACCGACAGCGAATACCCCTTCACCACCCGCGAATGGAAACGCGGCACCCAGATCGCCGACGCGCCCGAAATCTTCCGCGGTGAATCCAGCGATGTTTCCGCAGGAGCCTATCTGCTGCGCGATGCCGATGATGTGGTCCATGCGCAAATGGGCTATCGCGGCGTCAGCTTCCATGAACGCGAATACTTCGTGAAGAAGGACGGTGATTGGCTGAAGCTGGACCTGCCCAAAAAGGCTGGCCCCTATGGCATCGTCGATGGGCAAATGCTGTTTTCGACGGATGTCGACTGGGAAGTGGACGGCCAGACCTTTGTTGCCGACAGCCTGATCGCGGTCGATCTGGAGGAATGGAAGGCCAACCCCAACGGCGCGGCCATAACGCTGGTCTGGGCACCGGCGGACCGTCAGACCAAGCAGGGCGGCGCAATCACGGCCGCAGGACTTTATGTAGGCCTGCTGGACAATGTCGTGGGCAAGGTGCTGCGCTTCAACTTTGCCGATGGCGCATGGTCAAGCGAGCAGATCGACCTGCCCGATAACGCGACGGTCGGCATCGCGGCCAGTTCCGACAAGACGCAGCAGATCATGTTCACGGTCACCGATTTCCTGAATCCGACGACGCTGTATTATTCCGACAATGGCGACGTGCCGAGCGTGCTCAAGACCTCGCCGGCGTATTTCGACCCGGCGGGCATGGACGTCGAACAGCACGAGGCGACGAGCAAGGACGGGACGAAAATCCCCTATTTCATCGTCAAGCCTGCGGGCATGAAAATGACCGGCGAGACCGCTACGCTGATGACCGGCTATGGCGGGTTTCAGGTGCCGCGCCTGCCCGGCTATCTCGGCAGCACAGGCAAGCTGTGGATGGAGCGCGGCGGCGCCTATGTGCTTGCGAACCTGCGCGGCGGGGGCGAATTTGGCCCCGGCTGGCACCAGACCGCCATCCGCGAAAACAAGCAGCGCACCTGGGATGATTTCATCGCCGTGGGAGAGGATCTGGTCGCGCGCGGCTTCACCAGCCCGCAACATCTGGGCATTCAGGGCGGATCGCAGGGCGGCCTGCTGGTCGGCACGGCGTTTACACAACGGCCCGACCTGTTCGGCGCGGCGATCGTGCAGATCCCTCTGTTCGATATGCTGCGCTATCACCTGATCGGGCGCGGGGCATCGTGGATCGGCGAATATGGCGATCCGCGCATCCCCGAACAGCGCGCCTGGATCGAGGGGTATTCGCCCTATCAGAAGATCGTGGAAGGGGTGGATTACCCCGCGCCGTTCCTGTGGGCCTCCACCGCCGATGACCGCACGCATCCCGCCCATGCGCGCAAAGGCGCCGCGCGGCTGAAAGAGCTGGGTCAGGACTACCTCTATTTCGAGGATACGACCGGTGGCCATTCCGGCGGGGTCGACAATGAACAGCGCGCCAAACTGCAGGCGCTGCAATATGTGTATCTGATGCAGCGTCTGATGGATGACCGCGAAAAAGCCTCCACCGGCGGCTGAAACCCGTCAAATAAGGCTGAATCAGGCCCCGGCGCAGCCATGCGCCGGGGCCTTTTTCATGAGCGCAAATTGCCAGTTGTAAACTCACCCGACACTTTTGCCTCGGCTCGTCGCATGCACAGCACATGGAAGGGGGTTAGTGCATAATTAACCATGTTTCGAAAGTTCGCGTAAACTCTCTGGGTCAAAAGTCACCTCAACAGTTCGGGGGCGAATTGAATGCAACACCCTTTTTAGGGCCCCGAGGAGACAAGAAATGGCTTACGATCCGAACATCTCTATCGCTGAAGCGATCAAGCAATATGGCCTGCCCAAGAGCCACCGCGTCCATTGGTCCAGTGCCCGCAAGGCCGAGGTCGTGCGCGCTGTCCACGAGGATGTGATTACCTTTCGCGAGGCGCGGACCCGCTACCTGCTGAGCCGCAGCGAGTTCGAACAATGGGAGCGCGAACTGATAGAGCGTCCGTCGCCAGCGAAAGGTGGCGCAAAAGCAGACCGAAGCGCGAAGGTTTCAGTCCGCAATCACGAAGATGCGTGAACGGTAAAGCTCAAGTCTGGATTTCAATCAGTACTTCGTTGCGACGCACCGGGCCGGGAACCATCGGTGCGTCGTAAAACGCATACTCTGCGTCCCCTGCCGGGATCAGGCTATGATTAATGATCCAGGCGATCAACTTTGCCTCCATCGCGGCCAGATCGCCCGCGCTGCCGTTCCCGTTAAAGCGCACAGCGGCAATCCGGCGCGCAGAAACTTGTGTCAACGCTATGTCAGAGGGCGGGGTCGGCAGCGTGTCCAACGTATATTTGGACGGCATGACAAACCGCATCCGCCACCGATCAGCGCCGGTTTCTTCCTGCAGCACCGGCGAGGTCATCGCGATTTTCTCGTCCTGATCAACGCGATTTTCAAGTACCGGCGATGTCATCGCAATCTTCTCGCCGCCAGCGGGGCGATCCTGCGCAAAGATATAGGCGGCAAGACGGCGAAAGCTTTCGCCGCTCGCCCGGCGACGGTCGCCCGAATTGGTGACTTCGGCGACAATCATGGGCGCATAGTCGCGCACTTCGAAGTTGTCCTGTGACAGGGTGACTTCATAGGCGGCGTACTCACTGCGATCGCGATATTGCGCATATGCCGCGCTGCCTATCGCTGCTGCGCCCGCTGCGATCCCTGCTCCGATACCGATCCGTTTACCCCAACCCATCTGCTGCGTTCCTGTTCTGCTGTTAGCTTACCAGCAGTTACGCAGGCGAAAGGTTCCCGAACGACGCACGCCAGATCCTTCGGTCTATCGCCGCGTGGGCGCATGGAAATCGGATGGCTTTCCCGCAACCCATTGCACGAATCTGGCCACCGCAGGTTGGCCACGCACTGTTTCTGGATCGTCCCCGATGCGGGCCAGTTCGTTATTGCTGAAGTTGGCGTGGATCGTCTTGTGGCAGATCGGGTGGATAGGGACCTTGACGCGGCTTTTCTTCGCCTTGGGCACGGGATGGTGCCACTGGATGAGCGTGTCAAACGGCCGACCGCACAGCCAGCAGGCAAGGTCGGCATGATCGCTCACTCGGTCTTTTTGCCCGCCTTCGCCGCCGCCTTCTTCCTCTTCATCGTGTCATGGAACCGGTCGGCCCAGCCTTGTTTTACCATCTGTTCGGCGCGGACCATGCGCAATTCGCCATCAGCCACATCACGGCTGACGGTGCTGCCCGCCGCAACGATCGCGTCCGCGCCAATATTGATCGGCGCAATCAACGCGCTGTTCGATCCGATAAAGGCACGCTCGCCAATCACTGTCTTGTATTTGAAATAGCCATCGTAATTGCAGGTAATCGTGCCCGCGCCGATATTCGCATCCGCCCCCACGCTTGCATCGCCGATGTAACTCAGGTGACTGGCCTTTGCGCCGCTGCCCAGAACCGCGTTCTTGATCTCGACGAAATTGCCGACAAAGCTGCCTTCCTCCATTACCGCGCCGGGGCGCAGGCGAGCGAACGGGCCGATCTGGGCACCCGTAGCGATCTGCGCGCCCTCGAGGTGGCTAAAGGCTTTGATATGGACGCCATCGGCAACGCTTACTCCGGGGCCGAACACCACATGAGGTTCCACGGTAACATCGCGGCCCAACACCGTGTCATGGCTGAAGAAAACCGTTTCGGGCGCGCGCAAGGATGCGCCATCGGCCATCGCCTGTTCGCGCCGCGCAGTCTGCCACCGGCCTTCGGCAGAGGCGAGTTCGGAGCGGGAGTTGATCCCGGCCACTTCGTCTGGACTATCGGTGATGACGACCGTGCATTTGTCCCCGTCGGCAATTGCGATGTTGACGATATCGGGAAGGTAGTATTCGCCCTGCGCGTTATCATTGCCGACCCGGTCCAGCAGCGCGAACAGGTCTTTTGCACTGGCCGCCATCAGCCCGGAATTGCACAGGTGGCAGGCGCGCTCACCCTCGTCGGCGTCCTTGTATTCGACCATTTTGAGGATGCGGCCGTCATCATCGGCAATCACCCGGCCATACTGCCCCGCATCTCCCGGCTCGAACCCCAGCACCACCACGCGCGCCGCGCCGTCATCATTCAGCGCATCGAGCATCCGGCGCATCGTGGCAGGCCGCACAAACGGCACATCGCCATAAAGGATCAGCACATCGCCCTCGAACCCGTCGAGCAGACCCTGCGCCTGCTGCACAGCGTGCCCGGTGCCCAGTTGCGGCTCCTGCAGGCAGGTATCCGCGCGCGTGCTCACCGCATCCTCGATCTGGTCACGCCCTGCACCGACCACAACGATCTGGCGTGAGGGGCCCACCTCCTCCACCGAGGCCATCAGGTGATCGAGCATCGGGCGCCCGGCAATCGGGTGCAGCACCTTGTGCAGATTGCTCTTCATGCGGGTGCCCTTGCCCGCGGCAAGGATGATGGCTGCAAAATCGTTCATGTGCGCTCCCATAGTGTGCGCTGCGCCTGCCAGCAATTGCTTGCGGTTTTAAGTCGTTTGCAGCACCCATCCGCGCCATGACGGATATTCCCTTTGACATCGTCGGGTTCGATCTCGATGGGACGCTGCTCGATACGTTTCGCGATCTCGGCGCAGCGGTGAACCATGCGCTGGGACTGGGCGGATTTGCGCGCGTGCCGGTAGAAAGTTCGCGCGATCTGATCGGCGGCGGGGCAAAGCTGATGCTGAGCCAGGCGGTGAACGCGCAAGGCGGCCTGGCAGGCGGGATGGAGGGCGATGACTTCCGCGCGCTCTACAAGGCGATGTTGCGGTTTTACGCGGATAACAATGCGGTCCATTCAGCCCCATACCCGCATGCGCGTGAGGTTGTGGAGGAACTGGTCGCAAGCGGCGTGAAGGTCGCGGTGGTGACCAACAAATTCGAAAGCTTTGCCCGCTCTATCCTGACCCAGCTCGATTTTCTGGCCCCGTTTGAAACGGTGATCGGCGGGGATACGATGGGCAAGGGCGCGGACGGCGCGTTCCTTTCCAAACCGCACCCGGACCCGGTGATCGAGGCGCGCAGGCGCTGCGGTGGCGCTTCATTCGCGTTTGTCGGTGACAGCACTTATGATGTGCGGTCAGCGCGCGCGGCAGGCGTTCCGGTGGTCGCGGCGGCTTATGGCTATTGCGATGTCGCTCCAGCCAGCATGGGCGCGGATGCGGTGATCGATTCGCTTGAGCAGCTGATCCCGGCCCTGCGAGCGATATAACTGACGCGAAATTGCCGTTACGGCATCGCATTTCGCTCAGCCTTCTGTTGCAACGCAGCACCAAAAGTGCCACCGAGCGCCAGCAATCGGGTTTACGCGCGCGTCAAGTGTGCGCCCCATACGTAATGCAAGAGAGGAAATCCCCATGAGTATCTCCTTCAAGGACAAGGTCGCCATCGTTACCGGTGCAGGCGGAGGCCTGGGCAAGGCCTATGCGCTGGAACTCGCCCGGCGCGGCGCAAAGGTCGTCGTCAACGATCTTGGCGGATCGCGCGATGGCACCGGACATTCGGACATGGCGCTTCAGGTGGTCGAGGAAATCGAGAAGATGGGCGGCGAGGCGATGTCGAACGGCGGCTCCGTTACCGAATACGATCAAATGGAAAAGATGGTCGCCGATACCAAGCAGAAGTGGGGCGGCGTTCACATCCTCATCAACAATGCAGGCGTCCTGCGCGACAAGACCTTTGCCAAGATGACCCCGGACGATTTCGAATTCGTGGTCAAGGTGCACCTGACCGGATCGGCCTTCGTCACGAAAGCGTGCTGGGAAACCTTCCGCGAGCAGTCCTATGGCCGCATCCTGATGACCGCTTCATCCACTGGCCTGTTCGGCAATTTCGGCCAAGCTAATTACGGCGCGGCAAAACTGGGTCTTGCTGGCCTGACCAAGACGCTCCAGCTTGAAGGCGCGAAGTACAACATCCGCGTCAACTCTCTGTCGCCGGTTGCGGGCACGCGCAT
>JBBRVR010000106.1:0-7777 GCA_038246695.1 Sphingomonadales bacterium | reverse complement strand
TCGACCTTGGCATAGACATTGGACCATTCGGGGTGGTGATCGTGACTGGCGGCCAGCAAGGCGACGCGGCTCATGAAGCCCCAGGCTTGCGAAAAATCGTCAAACTGGAAAATGCGCTGGATCGCCTCGCCATCGCGCACCAATTCCCAGGCGGGATGATCGGCCAGCAAGCGGTCGCGGTCTTCGTCGGAGAGTTCGGGGATGGTTGTCATGGTCAGGGCCTTCTTTTGGCAGATATTGTGGGCGCGATTGCTTTTCCCTAACGCTTCAACCGATGCAAGGTTCTGACACCCCGTCCATTATCGCAACCGACCTCGCCTGCATGCGCGGGGAACGGATATTGTTCCGGCGGCTGTCGTTTGACCTGCGCGCAGGCGAGGCGTGCCATGTGACCGGCGCCAACGGTGTGGGAAAGACCACGCTGATCCGCACGCTGGCTGGGCTTTCGCCGCCTTTTGCAGGGGATGCTCGGGCCAGCGGCACGATTGGCCTGCTGGATGAACGCATGGGGCTGGACCCGGAGCTGTCGCTGGCGCGCGCGCTCGATTTCTGGTTTGCGCTCGACCGGACGGCAGACCGGGCAGCGGTGCTGGCGCGGCTGCGGCTCAGCGGCCTTGCGCAAGTGCCGATGCGTTACCTATCGACCGGGCAGAGGAAACGCGCGGGCCTTGCACGGCTGCTGGGGCAAGGCGCAGACGTGTGGCTGTTGGATGAGCCATTATCCGGGCTGGACGCTGCCTCGCAGGTTCTGGTCGAAACATTGATAGCAGAGCATGTGGCAGGCGGCGGGCTGGCGCTGATCGCCTCGCACCAGCCGCTCAGGATCGTCGGGTTGCAGACGCTCGCGATTGAGGATTACGCGCCCGCACCCGAGGCAGAGCCCGCGTGATCGCGCGGCTGCTGCGGCGCGATCTGGCGCAGTTCTTCCCGTTCACCGGTGGTGGCGCAGCCCTGCCCGTGATCTTTTTCATAGCGGTGGCAATGCTGTATCCCTTCGCAGTCGGGCCGGACCCTGCCATGCTGGCGCGCACGGGCGGCGGGGTGATCTGGATCGCCGCGCTTCTGGCTGCAATCCTGCCGCTGGACCGGCTGGTGGCGCGCGATATCGAGCTTGGCCATTTCGATCAGTTGCGCCTGCGCGGTGTGAGCGAAGAGGCGATGATGGCGGTGCGCTGGCTCGCGCACTGGCTCAGTTTCGGACCGCCGCTGATTGTCGCCGCCTTCCCCGCCGCCGCGCTGCTGGGGCTGGACGGGCCGACGCTGCATCTGGTGTTGCTCGGTCTGTTGGCGGGCACGCCGGGGCTGGCAGCTATCGGCCTGATGATCGCCGCGCTTACGTCTAGCCTGCGGGCGGGCGCGGCGCTTTCGGGCCTGCTGTTGATCCCGCTTGCGCTGCCAATACTGATTTTTGGCGCGGGCGCACTGGCGCGGGCCGACGCGGCGAGCATCGGATTTGTGGCGGCGATCAGTCTGGGGCTGGTCGCGATTGCGCCCTTCGCTGCGGGAGCCGCAATCCGTGCGGTGCGTTGAGGGGGGATATGCACGGGACGCTCTCCACCTTGTTCGCCGCTGGCCGGACGCCGCTACTCGGCGGTCGCGCGGCCAATCGCTGGCTGGGCCATATCGCCATCGGCCTGCTGGTGTTCACGCTTTTTGCCTTCGGGCTGAAAGCGGCAACCACGCCTGCGGTCCATGCGCGCTACACCCCGCTGGTGATCGTTCACGCGCTGAGCATGATCGCATGGCTCGCGCTGCTGGCGGGGCAGGCTTACCTGATTGGGCGCGGGACTTTTGCCGTGCATCGCGCGCTGGGCCGCACCTCGATTGCGCTGGTAGCGGTGATGACGGTTTCAGGCGGGATCATATCAATTAATATCGGGCAGGAACTGGGTCGGCCCGAGGTGACCGTGGTGAACCTGTTCGCTTTCGTCACCTTCCTGCCGCTCTACGGCGCCGCGCTCGTGTTCGCCCGCCGCCGCGACATTCACAAGCACCGCCTCGCCATGCTGATCGGCACGCTTGCTTTCATGACGCCAGCCTATGCGCGGGTGGTGCAGGTGATGGGCCTGCCGGATGCTGCGGCGATTGCGGTAGACGTGGCGCTGACCGGAGCGATTGCGGTGGGATACGATTGGGCGGCAAGCGGGCGAATCACAAAGCCGCTGATGTGGATGCTGGCGTTTTCATACGGGCTGCTGGCAGCGATGATCGCGGTGCTGGCGGTGTGGTTCTTGTGAGCGCCGGTTTCAGCCATCTTTGTCCTTGCGGCCATCGTCCACGAACAAAAGGCTGCCGAGATCGGACCGAAACTCCTTGAGCCGGAAAGTGACGATCACCGATTCAAGGTTAGCCAGGAGCCCGACGCCGAGCAAGGCAATCAGAAATAGCCGCGAATAATCGAACGCATAAAGCGAGACGACAAACACGCCGGATAAGATCGCTCCCAGCTTTGACAGATAGAGATGATAGGCCGGAAGCCGCCTGAACTTTATCAGGCACGCCGCAGCGGCGCCCGCATAGCTCACCAGGAAGGCGATCAGCCATGGCAGTTCGGGTTGCAGTGTGTGGCGCTCGAACAGGGCAATCCCCAGCAAGGCGGCAAGCGTTGTTCCACCATCGGCGATCGTGTCGAGCCGCGCCCCGCGTTCGGATGCGGTGCCCAGCCATCGTGCGAGCGGGCCATCGACGAGATCGGTCAGAAGGCTCACGATCAAAGCCACGAAAAACGCGTCGCGCAGGCCCGCCAATGCCAGCCCCGCGATGATCGGCGCAGCGGCTATTCGATAGATCGTAAACGGATCAGCGAGGGATCGCATCGAACTGCCAACCACGCTTTGACGGGTGCAGTGGTTTCAAGAAAATGGCGGCTTGTCTCGCCCCGTCGGGCTTTTGGTGAAGATCTCCACCCCGTCCTCGGTGATGGCCAGTGAGTGTTCGAACTGCGCAGACAGTGATTTGTCGCGGGTCACTGCGGTCCAGCCGTCGCCCAAGACTTTCGCCCACGGTTTGCCAAGGTTGATCATCGGTTCGATGGTGAAAAACATGCCGGGTTTAAGCTCCGGTCCCGTGCCCGCCTTTGCCGCGTGGACCACTTCGGGCGCGTCGTGGAACAGGCGACCAAGGCCGTGACCGCAGAACTCGCGCACCACGCCATAGCGATACTGGCGCGCGTGGTTCTCGATCGCGGCGCCGATATCGCCCAGCCGCGCGCCGGGCCTGCCCGCCGCCTCGATCCCCAGCATCAGGCATTCATAGGTCACCTCGACCAGCCGCCGCGCCTTGATCGCTGGCTCTCCGGCGAAGAACATCCGGCTGGTGTCACCGTGCCACCCATCGAGCAACGGGGTCACGTCGACATTCAGAATGTCGCCATCCTTCAGCAGTTTCGGACCCGGAATACCGTGGCAGATCACATGGTTGATCGAGATACAGCTGGAATGCGTGTAGCCGCGATAGCCCAGCGTCGCGGGCACCGCGCCCGCATCCAGCATCATCTCGCGAATGCGGGTGTCGATGCTTTCGGTGGTGACGCCCGGCTCAACCCAGTTGGCCACTTCATCAAGGATGGTCGCCGCCAGCCGCCCGGCTCGGCGCATCCCCTCAAACCCCAGTTCGGTGTGGAGTTTGATTGTCCCGTCGCGGTAGACGGTCTGGTCGCTGTCGATAAGCTGATATTCTGTCATGCGTGCCGATATAGCGAACGGTTCGCGCAAATGCGAGCGCTACTCGCCCAGTGCAAAGGCCTCGCGGTATTCGGGCTTCACAGCCTTCAGGATCGCGGGGGTGACCGGCAGGGTGAACTCAAAATCCCCCTCGGCATAAGCGCCAGCAGTGTAGGGTGCGTAATAGATGCCGATCCGATCAAAACGCCGCCCGTTGGTGGAGCCTGCAAATAGAACGGTCTCCTCCATCGCAACGCACTGATCGGGCCATTGTCCCGTGCCTTGGGGGACTGGCTGGCCGCGCCGTTCCTCCCGCTCGCGATTGAGCAGGGCGCAGGCCTTCTGGCCGATGGCATCGTTCAACCCACCGAGCGAGACGAACATCGCCTTGGGATCGAGCGCCCGCCGTGCCTCGCGATCCCACACCAGCGCATCGCGCCAGTAATTGCCGTGCGCCCCGCCGCCATAATTATAGACCGAGCTGGAAAGGCTCAGGAAACGCCGAAGGTCTGCGACCACCGCCCATTCAACGGAATGTGCCCGGCTGACGCAGGCGACGCTTTCGGGCGGGCAGTCCGCGCGCGCGGAGGACCACTCAGCCTTCTGTTCGCGCAGTAATTCATCGCGCTGCGCCGTCAGATCCCGGGCCAGCTCAGGGATCGCGGAAACTGCGCCGGGCCACGAATACTCGAACTCGCGGGTCGCCTCCCCGCTCTTTTCGTTGTCGGATAATATCACCGGCGGCGTCGCGGCCGCTGTCTTTGCCTCAGGCACCCCTTGCACGGTTTCGGGTTGCGCCGCACCCACCCGATCCGCGATTTGCTCTGGCGATGAACAGGCCAGCAGGCAGTTCACCGCGCCTATCGCAAACATCCAGCGAACCATGCCAATCCTCCTGCCATTCAACCCGCCGTGCCAATTGCCGCGTGACATGTCGTAATCCGCGATTACTTACACGAGCATGACTGATATTTCCGATTTGATCCAGCCCGATCGCGGGCAGGACGCCACACCCATCCGCCTTGTTAACAAAGCGGGCTTTGAAGATTTTGCCAAGACGCTCACCACAGGCCAGCGCGCGCAGCTTGCCGCGCAGAAATTCGACGGCAGCGGTTATCAGGTAGGCATCGTGCCTGCGGCTGAGGGCTTCTTTGCAGTCGGCGGAGTTGCCGATCCCGAAAGCCTTTCCAGCTGGTGTCTTGCCAAACTGGCGGATGAACTTCCCGGCGGCACTTACCGGCTGGAAACCGGCGAGGCTGGTGCGGCAATGTTCGGCTGGCTGACAGCGCAATACCGCTTCACCCGTTACAAGAAGGATGAAAACCCCACCGGGCCACGCGTGTTGCTGACCGGGCAACCGGGCCGGATCGACGCCGTTGTGGCCGAGGCGCGCGCGGAAATGCTGGTGCGTGATCTCGTCAACACCCCGGCAGAGGATATGGGCCCAGCCGCGCTGGAGGCCGAGTGCGAGCGTCTGGCCAAACAGTACGGCGGCAAATTGCAGGTGACCAAGGGCGATGCGCTGGAGACCGGATATCCGATGGTGCACGCCGTTGGCCGCGCCGCCACGCGCCACCATGCGCCGCGCATGATGCATCTGACGTGGTCTGCTTCGGGGGGCAAGGCAGATGCCCCTGTGCTGGCGATTGTCGGCAAGGGCGTGTGCTTTGATTCGGGCGGTCTGGATATCAAGCCGGGCGCCGGTATGCGCCTGATGAAAAAGGATATGGGCGGCGCGGCGCACGCGATTGCGCTGGCCGGTCTGATCATGGATGCGGGGCTCAAAGTACGGCTGCATATGTTTGTCCCCGCGGTAGAAAACGCGATTTCCGCTGCGTCCTTCCGCCCCGGCGATGTGCTGTCGAGCCGCAAGGGACTGACGGTGGAGATCCACAACACCGATGCCGAAGGCCGTCTGATCCTGGGTGATGCCCTGACCCGCGCGAGCGAGGAGAAGCCCGACCTGCTCATCGACTTCGCCACGCTTACCGGCGCGGCGCGCGTCGCGCTCGGCCCCGATTACGCCGCGATGATGGCACGGCGCGATGACACCGCAAAGGCGATGATCGATGCGGGCCGCGCGCATGACGATGAACCGTGGCGCCTGCCTTTGCCCGAGGCGTATCGCGAATACCTTGCCTCCGACATCGCCGACTTGGCGAACGCGCAATCCAATCCCTATGCCGGGGCCAGCGTCGCGGGCCTGTTCCTCGATCGGTTTGTGGGAGAGGGCATCGACTGGGTGCATTTCGACACCTTTGCCTGGTGTCCGTTCCCCAAGCCGGGCCGGTCCAAGGGGGGCCGCGCCTATGCCCTGCGCGCAGCGTGGCATATGCTGAAAGGCCGCTATTCCGGGTGATCTGCCGCGCCGGTAACTTGCCGCCAGCGCCAAGTGCAGCTAATCGCGGCGGCAATCGGGAGCGATTACAGGATTGAACGTTCATGAGCAGCGCGGCAGGCGATGCACGACAATACAGCATTCCGACGGGGATTCTCGGCCTGAACGGCCCGGTGGCCAAGCCTGCGCCCGGCACCCTGCCGCTGCGTGGTGACCTGGCGCATATCGCGCTCGCGGGAACGCACTTGGCCGCCCATTACGTGATCCCGACCGGCGCGCATGTGGCCGCGGATACCACCAATATGCGGGCGCTGGCCCGCGACGATGCCGACGTGACGCTGGTGCTCGAACGCGGCCAGCCGCTCGAAGTGCTGGATATCGGCAAGGACTGGGTATGGTGTTGTCTGGGGCCGGAGGGGCCAAGCGGCTATATTCAGACAAAATGCCTGACGCTCGATAGCATTCCGGACTGACGGCAGTGGCGACGCGGATCTTCATCGACGGTGCGGCAGGCACGACTGGTCTTGAAATCCGCGACCGACTGGCAGGGCGCGCAGAGTTTGAATTGCTGGTGCTGGACGATGCCCAGCGCAAGGATGAGGGCGCGCGCCGCGATGCGCTGCACGCCGCTGATCTCGCAATCTTGTGCCTGCCCGATGAAGCTGCGATCGCGGCTGTCGCGCTGGCAAAGGGATCGGACACACGCATCATCGACGCTTCTAGCGCGCACAGGGCGGCGCATGGCTGGACCTATGGTTTTCCCGAATTGATCGGGCACGAGGCGATTGCGAACGCGCGCCTTGTGTCCAATCCGGGCTGCTATCCCACCGGGTTTCTGGCTCTGGTTGCGCCGCTGGTGCAGGCTGGCATGATTGCAACCGACTATCCCTTTACCGTGAACGCGGTCAGCGGATATTCGGGCGGTGGGAACGCCTTGATTGAGCGGTTCGCGAACCATCCCGAAATCGCCTTTCGCGCTTATGGCCTCGCGCCGGGGCACAAACATCTGCCGGAAATGCAGACCTATGCCGGGCTTCTACGCCCGCCGGTGTTTTCACCTGCCGTCATCGGTACGCATCGCGGCATGGTGGTCGATGTGCCAGTGGCGCTGACACCGGGCGGCTCGGCGGCGGGTGATCTGCGTGCCGCTCTGGGCGAACGCTATGCCAACAGCGAAATCGTGCGGGTAGCCAAGAGCGCGGACCAACCCGCCGAAATCCTGCTGAAGACCGATGCCGCACCGTGGGATTCGATCAAACTGTTCGTTTTTGGGAATGAGGTGCAGGCCCGCCTCGTCGCGGTGCTCGACAACCTCGGCAAGGGCGCATCGGGCGCGGCGATCCAGAACCTCAACATCATGTGCGGCCTGCCTGAAACAATGGGATTGCGGCTCTGAAGCGGTGGCTTTGCTCAAAATTTGGGCAAATCGCGCCATTCGCCAAGAACGGTTGCGTTGCACCGCACAATATTGCTACTTCCTTGGGCAGACGGGATGATCCTTGCGCCTGAGCACGGAGTCGCTACCCCGGTTGAACACTTTTGGCCGCGATTCCCGGTCGAAAAATACACGTCAAACACGAACCAGAGCGATAAGCGGGCGGGAACAGACTTACGTGAAGAAGATCGAAGCGATCATCAAACCCTTCAAGCTCGACGAGGTGAAGGAGGCGCTGCACGAAATCGGCGTTTCCGGAATCACCGTGCTGGAGGCGCGCGGCTTTGGCCGTCAAAAGGGCCACACCGAACTGTATCGCGGCGCGGAATACGTCGTCGATTT
>JBBRVR010000105.1:0-8409 GCA_038246695.1 Sphingomonadales bacterium | reverse complement strand
CGGCTGCGAGCCGCCAGCGATCGACCGACAGTCGCGCGCACCAGATAGCCAGGATCCGGCGCGGCTGCATGGCGGGCCTGCTGTTGACCGAAGCGTCGCTGATAAGCGAGCGCTGGTCCGGGCAGCTGGGCGGGTAGGCGGTGTTCGAAGAGACTTTCTTCGGAGGATCGTTCGCCCGGCTTTCGGGCGCGCAGGGTCTGTTGGTCATCACTCATCATCCATTGTCCGGGCGCATGGGAGCGTGCGCGGAACAACTCGGCCTTCCAGCGCGGCACGCCGGGCGCATCCGCATTCCAGCGCGGCCGGGCCGAGGGCGCGGCCTCCACTCGCCAGCGCATTCGTGCAGAGGAAAGATCGGCCTGCGCCTCCAGCCGCACCAGCCACAGCGCGACGCCATGCTTTTCCGCAGCTAGGCTCAGGCGGCGCGAGGCGGTGAAATCGAAGCTGCGCGGATTGCCGACGATCTCTCCGATCACGCAGGCCAGATCACGGCAGCGCAACCCCTCCTCCAGCGCGAACAGGGCATCTTCGGGCGTTTTCGCTTCGACATGGATCAGCCGTTCACGCAGGTCGGCGGGCAGGCCGTGGAAATACGGGCGACCGCCGCGCTGGATCGCGCGGGCATCCTGCACCCACAGCACATGCCTCCGGTCATAGGCTTCGGCGAGCGGGTCTTGCGCTTGGACCCCTGCCTCTGCCGCCATTTGCCCCTCCATTTTAAGGGCATCGCGCGCCAAAGCCAGCGCCATCCCGGCCCCGCACGCATCGGCTGTGCCGGCGAAAATCTCGCTATGGTGCGGCTGATCGGTCAGGCCGGGCCGCCAGCGCGCCTCCCTCGCCTTGGAAATCGCGGCGACATCGCTGCACGAAAGCATCGAATCGGGCAAAGACGCGGCAAGGAGCGCAGCAGCGCTTTGAGAGGATATAGAAAAGGACATAGGAACAACTCATCAGAGACTCATCGGAGTCTCACTTGTTCCCATTATGTTCCATATATGGCGAGCGATTGCAACATCGCAATCGCTCCCGGAACTCAGCCGCCAAGCACATCCGGGAAAATGCCGACCACCAGAATCGCGGTCAGTGCCAATGGGCACAGCCAGCGCACCAGAAAGCGCCAGAACTGGTGCAATCCACCCGAAAGGCCATTCTCGCCGTCAATAAGGCGCTTGTCAGCCACCCAGCCCACAAAGATCGCGGTCACCAGCGCACCAATCGGCATGAACAGCTTTGCAGTCACGCTATCGAGCGCCGAAAACACCCCTTCGCCTTCGAACAAGGGGATAAAGCCAAGCGGGTGAAAATCTGCAATCGCGTTTAACGAATACGCCGATGTAGCACCCAACATCGCGGCCAGCACAGCAACGATAATTGCCGTCACAGCACGGCTCTGACCGAACCGGTCGATGGCCCAGGCTGTGGGGACTTCCATCAAGGAAACCGAGCTCGTCAAAGCTGCAAATCCGACCATGATAAAAAAGGCGAGACCTATAAGGCTGCCCGCGGGCATCGATTGAAATGCGTGTGGCAAGGTGGCGAACATCAGACCAAGACCGCCATCGGTCGAAAGACCCGCCGCAAGCACGATCGGAAAAATGCAAAGCCCGGCGACCAGCGCAACCGTGGTGTCAGCAAAAGCGATAATGACCGAAGTGCCAGCCAGATTGACATCGCGGCCGACATAAGACCCGTAAGTGATCATTCCGGCCACGCCCAGCGACAGCGAAAAGAATGCCTGTCCTACAGCGGCCAGCATCACTGGCCCGGTCAGTTTCGAAAAATCGACAGTAAACAGGTAGACCAGCGTTTCACTGAAAGCACCGCTGAATGCGCCGTAAACTGTCATACCGACCAAGAGCAGGAAGAATGCAGGCATCAGCCAGGTCGAGGCACGCTCGATACCGCCAGACACGCCCCGCCCGACAAAATACAAGGTGAAGCCGACAAACACCAAATCGAGCAGCGCCATTATCGTACCGTCTTGCTGCAATGACGGAAAGATTCCCTCGATTTCGGCCACGCTCATTCCATCGAGCGCGCCGCCAACTATGCCGCTATTAAACAGATCCGCGACGAACAAGCCGATATAATAGAGAACCCAGCCACCGATTACGCAGTAGAACGCCAGGATCATGAATGCAGACAGCACGCCCAGCCCGCCCATCAGGCTCCACCAGGACGAAGCACCGGATTCCGCCGCCATCTTCTTGACACTTTCGACCGCCGAGGATTGTCCATGTCGACCGATCAGCGTCTCCGACAACAGCACGGGAAGGCCGATCAGCAGAATGCAAAAGATGTAAAACAGCACGAAGGCCCCGCCGCCATTGGCCGCTGCCTCCGCTGGAAATCGAACGAGGTTGCCTAAGCCGACTGCCGCGCCAATTGCTGCAAGAATAAATCCAGTTCGCGAAGACCAGCCTTCGCGTTCGGTCGAACCGTTGGAAGCTACCATGATCTAAAAAAGTTTCCCGTTGCCGCGCATCCCCCGACGCGCCATCCCAACGTTACCTCTGCAATGTTTCTGTGTCTGCGCCAAGGGTCAACCTTTGCCTTCTGCCCAACCGGGCGCTAAATGCGCGGTCATGTCCACCACCTTCCAGCTCGATACGAGCACCAGCCGCGCCAATCCCACACCGCAGCCAGTGCGCCGTCTCACCGTGCCACGCATCCGTTCGCGCAAGGTTGACGGGGTGACTCAGGAACCGCTGGTGATGCTCACGGCCTACACCGCGCGGCAGGCGCAATTGCTGGATGCGCATTGCGACATGCTGCTGGTGGGAGATTCGCTGGGGCAGGTGATTTACGGCCTGCCTTCAACCATCCCGGTTACGCTGGAGATGATGGCCAATCACGGCGCGGCTGTGGTGCGCGGTTCGTATCACTCGGTCGTCGTGGTCGATATGCCGTTCGGCTCTTACGAAACTTCGCCCGAACACGCATTTGAAAGTGCGGCCTATCTGTTGAAGGAAACCGGCGCGGCGGCGGTAAAGCTGGAGGGCGGCGAGGCGATGGCCCCGACCATCGACTTTCTCAATACGCGCGGTATCCCGGTGATGGGCCATGTCGGCCTGACCCCGCAGGCGGTCAACGTGCTGGGCGGTTATGGCGCACGCGGCCGATCCGATGCAGAAGCCGACAAGATCGTGCGCGATGCAGTCGCGCTTGATCAGGCGGGCGCGTTCGCCATCGTGATCGAAGGCGTGGTCGAACCCATCGCCATTGCCGCAACCAAGGCGGTATCCTGCCCCACCATCGGTATCGGCGCATCCGCCCAGTGCGATGGTCAAGTGCTGGTAACGGAAGATATGCTGGGCATGTTCGAACGCGTGCCGCGCTTCGTCAAGAAGTATGAAGACATAGCCAGCGTGATTGAAAAAACCGTCGAAACCTACGCAAGGGAGGTGCGCGATCGCTCTTTCCCCGGCGAAGATCAGACCTACCAGCCCAAGGACTGATCGAATGCAAACCCTGTTACGATATTACACTTTTTCGCTGCTATTTACGGCCGTCTCGCTTGGCGTGGCGGCATGGTATGGCTGGATGAGCAGCGGCACCGTAGGCGGCATGTTGTCCGTCCTGTGGATTGTGTTCGTCCTTTCCATCCTCGAGGTATCGCTCAGTTTCGATAATGCGGTGGTCAATGCGACGGTGCTGCGTGAAATGGACCCGGTGTGGCAGCAACGCTTTCTCACCATCGGCATCCTCATCGCGGTGTTCGGGATGCGGATCGTGTTCCCCATCGCCATTGTCTCGATCGCCGCGCAGATCGGTCCGTGGGACGCGATCCAGCTGTCACTGGGCAATCCGGAAGAATATGAACGCATCGTATCGAGCGCGCATATCGGCATTTCCGGGTTCGGCGGCGCATTCCTCGCAATGGTGGGCCTTACCTTCTTCTTTGACGAGGAGAAGGATGTTCACTGGATTTCCGCAATCGAACGAGCGGCAAACCGCATTTCCAGCATCCCGGCGATGGAAATCGGGTTGGTGCTGGCCATGCTGTATGGCGTCTCGACCCTGCTCACACCCGAAGAATCGCTGACCTTCCTCACCGCTGGCGTGCTGGGCCTGCTTACATTCATTGCGGTTAACGCATTGGGGGCGATCATCGAACAGGGCGAGGCGCGCAAGAAAGCGGCGGGCGAGATCGTACGATCGGGCCTTGGCGGGTTCCTGTATCTCGAAGTGCTTGACGCCAGCTTCAGTTTTGACGGGGTGATCGGTGCCTTTGCGCTATCCAACAACATGATCGTGATTGCCCTTGGCCTGTCGGTGGGCGCGATGTTCGTGCGTTCCATGACGATCCATCTGGTGAAGGCTGGCACGCTGTCGCAGTTCCGCTATCTGGAGCATGGAGCGTTCTGGGCGATCATCGTGCTGGGTGCGATCATGCTGCTTTCGGCGCGCTATCATATCCCGGAAACCTTTACCGGGCTGATCGGTGCGATCCTGATCGGGCTGTCGCTATGGTGGTCAATCCGCCACAATCGCAATGAGAAAGTTGTTAACGGGGCGATCGAGCCAGCATCGTAGCGAGCGGCGCGGCCACAACCAGTTGCGCAAGGTGATACAGCAGCAGCGGCGCAATCACGAACCCGGCGATCTGCGCGGGGAAAAGGATTGTTGCCAGCGGGGCGCCGATGGCGACGCTTTTTTGCGTGGCGGCAAACAGGAACGCGATGCGATCTGCGCGCGGATAGCCAATCGCGACGCTAACCAGCCACGCACAGCCGGTCGCCGCAATCAGTAGCGCCAAGGTCAGGCCCAGCAGCGCCACCCAATCAGCGGCGGTCAACATCGTCGCCAGCCCCTCCTCAACCGCGCCAGCGAAAGCGACATAGACCGCAATTCCGATTACGATCCGGTCGAGCCAGACAATCCGCGCCTTGCGCGCCACGACCCATCCTCGCGTCCAGCCTTGCAGCGCCTGTCCGATAAGGAATGGCAGGATCAGAATCATGCCAATGCGAAGGATCATCCCGCTGCCGATATCCGCGCCACTCTCCCCGCCCAGCAGCGCAAACAGCGGAGCGGATATGAACACACCGGCAATATTGATCAGCGCCGCCCCCACCACGGAAAGCGCGACGTTGCCATTGGCGAGCGAGGTATAGGAAGTGGCCGACTGAATGGTCGAAGGCAGAGTGCCGAGATAGACGAATCCCAGCGCCACCAGCGGCGGCAGCATCGTGCCGGCCAATGTGCCGATGCCCCATCCCGCCAGCGGCATGACGCCGAACACCCACAGGAACAGCGGCCCGAAAAAGCGCCAGTTTGCAAGACCGCGCGCAATCTCCCCGCGAGCAATCCGCATTCCGTTCACCAGAAACAGGAGAAAAATCGCCGCGCTGGAAACGGCCTGCGCTGACCCGCGCGTCTCGCCCGTTGCCGGAACGATGAGCGCCAGTGTCGTCGCAATCAGGAGGACCGCGATCATCGGATCGGCAAGAGGCTTTAGGCGCGAGAGCATCGCGCGCCCCACTGCCCGGCGTTTGGGCCGATGTCGAGTGCGCGCTCAGTCCTGTGGCAGGATGCCGGGGTGCAGGTCCCAAGTCATGCGTTCGAACTGGCGTGCTTCGGCTGTGTTGCCGAGCGCGCGCGCGGCAATCCCGCGCAATTTGAGCAGACGTGGATCGTTACCCGCGCCCAGCGCAATCGCATTGTCCAGCAACACCGCGACGCGCAGCCAGTCCTGTCTCCGCGCTGCGCGTTCGGCGTTGAGCAGCAGGGCCTCGGTATTTCGCGGTTCACCTGCCAGATGGCGCGCGATCAGCACATCTGCGGCAACCGGATCGCCAAAGTCACGATAGGCGGCTGCCGCCTTGCGCGTCAGCGGCCAAAGGCGGTGAACGCGGGCAGATTCGCGATAAAGCTCCAGCGCGCCCTCGAAATCCCCGCTGGCCAGCATTGCATCGCCGCTGAGTGCGGCGACATCACCCGACCCGGTAAAGCGTGCGCGCAGCTCGCTGGCATAGTTTTTCGCAGTGTTGAACTCGCGCGCGGCAATCAGGCTGCGCATCCGCCGGGTCGGCTCGGGCAGATCAGCGTTATCGGGCAGTGTCACCCAGCCGCCCGTGCGTCCGGCATAGGCGCGTTCCAGCAGCGGCGCGGCGCCTGCGCGATTACCCTGCCGCTCAAGCGCGCGGCCCACCAGCATGACGAGATACGGAGAGGCGTCCTCATCGCTCGCCCGGGCTGCAAACCGCTTAATCAAGTCCCTGTCGCGGCCGTTCATCCAAAACGCCAGCGCAAGCAGTTCGGCAACCCGTCCGTTGCCCGGCTGTCGCAGTGCCAACGTCTCCAATGTCTCTGCAGCGCTGTCAAAGTTGCGTTCCTGCAATCCGATCACGGCATCCAGCATCATCGCTGAGGGAACACCGTCGGCCACCAGCCCGCTGCGTTCCAGCAGACTTTTTGCAAGCACAGTCTGCCCGGCCCGTGCCGCCAACACGGATTGCAAATACAATGCGCGCGGATTTTTCGGCGTGAGGTCGGAGAGCGCACGCACTACGCCCAGCATCTCACGATAGTAACCCGAATCGCCCAGGGTCGCGGCGTATTCTGCGAGCCCCTGCGGATCGTTCGGATTGGCATCTACTGCCGCCTCAAACCAGACCAGCGCGTCCGAAAGGCCGTGCGAATCGCGCACCAATTGTCCGCGCAGCAGCAGTGCAGGCGCAAAATTCGGGTCCAATTCCAGCGCATGATCCACTGCTTCCAGGGCCAGTATATGCTCGCCCCCGCGATAGCGCAGGCGAGAGATATCGACCCATAGACCGGGGTTCTCAGGCTCTATTGCGCGTGCCTCATCCAGCAGCCGCCCGGCATCGGCCAGATCGCCATCGTTGGCAGCCTCGCGCGCGCGTCTGATCAGGGCAAGGTACGGCTCACTGCCTTCCAATATCTCCCCCGGAGGCGCATCCTCACCTGTAACCAGCAGCGAACACCCTGCCAGCGCAAGCGTGCATACACAGCTCGCAATAGCGCGATGGATCGTCTGCCTACGCTTGAAGATCATATTGTTTGAGCAGATCGTAGAGCGTCGGGCGACTGATCCCGAGCAGTTTGGCAGTGCTTGAAATGTTTCCCTCGGACCGGGCCAGCGCGTGGCGGATAACCCGGCGGTCGGCCTGTTCGCGCGCGGCCTTGAGATTGAGCACGTCGCTGTCCTCTTCCCCTTCGCCGTTGAAATCCAGATCACCAGCGTGGATCAACTTGGCATCGGCCATGATGACCGCGCGTTTGACACGGTTTTCCAGCTCGCGGACATTCCCCGGCCATTCATGGGCATCAATGGCGCTTAGGGCATCGGGGGCAAAGCCGGTAACCGACGGGTTCATCTCGGTCGAAAAGCGTTTGAGGAACGCCTTTGCCAGCAGCACCGCATCGCCGTGCCTTTCGGCAAGGCCAGGAATGCGCACCACGATTTCGGCAAGGCGGTAGAACAGATCTTCGCGAAACGTGCCGTCGCCGATCATGCTTTCCAGATCCTGATGCGTCGCGCACACAATGCGAGTGTTGACGGCAATGGGCTTGCGCCCGCCGATGCGCTCGATCGTGCGTTCCTGCAGAAACCGCAGCAGTTTTACCTGCAAGGGCAATGGGATGTCCCCCACCTCGTCAAGGAACAGCGTGCCACCATTCGCGCTTTCGATCTTGCCCTCGGTGGTCTTGACTGCGCCGGTGAACGCCCCCTTTTCGTGCCCGAACAGCTCGCTTTCCAGCAGGTTTTCCGGGATCGCCGCGCAGTTGATTGCGACAAACGGACCGCTGGCCCGATCGCTTACATCGTGGAGGCCACGCGCAAGCAGTTCCTTTCCCGTCCCGCTCGCGCCAAGCAACATGACGGATACGCTGGTCGAGGCGACCCGCTCGATGGTGCGCGCAACCTTCACCATTTCCGGAGCGCCGGTGATGAGGCGGCCCAGCACGGTCTTGTCCTCGCTGGCGCTGGCGACAAGACGGCGATTCTCAGCCTCGATCTGGTGCAGATTGAACGCGCGACGCACGATCAGGCCGAGTGCGTCGATGTCCAGCGGCTTCTGATAGAAATCGTATGCCCCGCGTTCAATCGCTTGCAATGCGCTTTCGCGCGCGCCGTGGCCACTGGCGACGATGACTTTTGTATCGGGCTTCAGTTCCATGATCGCATCAAGCACGGCAAAGCCTTCGGTCGTCCCATCGGGATCTGGCGGCAGTCCCAGATCAAGCGTCACCACAGCCGGCGTCTCGCTGCGCAGGGCAGCGATAGCACTGTCGCGGTCCCCCGCGATCACAACCTCGAAGTCGTCATAGGCCCACTTGAGCTGGGCTTGCAGTCCCTGATCATCCTCGACCACGAGCAGTGCGGGTTTCTTGTCTGCCATCAGGCAACCTTTCGGGTATTTGGCTTTCGAGCATTTGGCT
>JBBRVR010000104.1:0-8442 GCA_038246695.1 Sphingomonadales bacterium | reverse complement strand
GCGCGAGCGGATCGAGGGCACGGGCGTGCATGACGCGCTGGTGTTCATCCATGGCTACAACGTCTCTTTCAGGAACGCCGCGCTCCAGGCCGCGCAGATCGGAGCGGATCTCGGCTTCGAAGGGGCGATGAGCTTTTTCAGCTGGCCCTCGCGCGGGCGAATGCTGGGCTATCTGATGGACGGCACTACGATCCAGGCGAGCGAGGCGGCGATCGCGCAATATCTGGTTGATGTCGCCGAGCAGTCGGGCGCCGAGCGCGTTCACATCATCGCGCATTCGATGGGCAATCGCGGCCTGCTGGGCGCAATGACCCGCATCGTCCAGCAGGCGGGGGCGGAAACCGGTCGCCGGTTCGACCAGATTATTTTGGCCGCGCCCGATGTGGACGCGCAGACCTTCCGCCAGCTGGCTCAGGCCTATCGTACGCTGGCGCGGCGCACTACGCTTTATGTCTCGCCAGCCGATCTGGCGGTACGCGCCTCGCGGCTCATCAACGGCGCCGACCGGATCGGATTCACCCCGCCGGTGCCGGCCATTCCCGATATCGACACCATCAGCGTCGAGAACGTCGACATGACCCTGCTCGGCCACGGCTATGTCGGGGGCAGCGACGAGGTGCTGGCAGATATGCACGAACTGCTGAAGGACGGCACGTCGCCTGACCAACGCTACCGCCTGGCTGCAGCCATGACGGCAGACCAGCAACCTTACTGGACCTTTAAGCAATAGGCCGTTGCAGCTTGCAACACTTGCCTTCACACAGTCTTTACTAGGAGTTATCATCCCGGCGGAGTCGAAGCGACCGCAATTGCTGATTGCCGTCATTGCCGCGGCAATGACAATGCCGACATGAAGGCTCGGGGATACCAATTGGGGGAGGGGCGCATGGCGAAGCAGGATCGTCGCTACATCATCATTGAGGCCATGGGCGAATTTCCCGCCCAGTCCAATACCGTCGGCGCGGCGACGCCGCCGCCGACCGCGCGGAGTGGCCCGCCCATGCCCAACTTCAAGCGATTCGGGGTCGAGGCCGCAGCAGTTCGGGCCGCGCCGGATCAGCCGGTGACGCTTCAGATCCACGAGGAAGAACTGAGCGAGGCGCAAGTCGCCGAAGTGCGCCAGTCGATTTCGCCCGACCGGCGGCGGATGGTGCTCGAGACGATGCCGATGCAACTCATCAGTCCGGCCAGTGCGAGCGCGCCTGATGCCGCCAGCACCAGCGGCGACAGCTGGGGGATTGAGGCCACCGGCAGCGGCAGGTCTAACCTCGATGGATCGGGGGTGAGCGTGGCGGTGCTTGATACCGGTATCGATCTCGATCATCCGGCTTTTGCAGCAATCAAGCAGCGCATCGATGTCAAGGACTTCACCGTTCCTGGTGGCGGCGGGCACGATACCAACGGCCACGGCACCCATTGTGCGGGCACAATTTTCGGGCAGGATGTCGGCGGTCGGCGGATCGGAATTGCCCGGGGGGTCGAGCGGGCGCTGATCGCCAAGGTGCTCGCCGACGACGGACAGAGCGACACCAAGGCGCTGTTCGATGCTATCAACTGGGCGGTGCAGCAAGGGGCACAGGTGGTTTCAATGTCGCTCGGCTTCGACTACCCTGGCATGGTCAAGCGGCTGATCGAATGGTACGATTTTGCCCCCGATGCGGCGGCATCCGAGGCGCTGGTCGCCTTTGCGCAGAACCTGCGCGCCTTTGATGCTTTGATTGACTTTCTCGAAGCTCAAGGCCCGTTCGGGCGTGATGCACTGGTTGTGGCCGCCTCGGGCAATGAATCGCGCCATGCCGAAACATCGCCCGCTACGATCTCGGCCGGCCTGCCGAGCGCATCCGAAGGCGTCGAGGCCATCGGCGCGCTGGCGCGGGACGGGACGGGGTACCGTCTCGCCCCGTTCTCCAACATCAATGTCGATCTTTGCGCGCCGGGGGTCGATATTGTTTCGGCCGAAGCGAACACGGGCGGGCTCGTGGCCATGAGCGGCACCAGCATGGCTTGTCCGCACGTGGCTGGCGTAGCGGTTCTGTGGTGGCAGCAATTGAAACTGCTCGATCCATCCCCGAGCGCCCAAAAGGTACGCGAGCGCCTCTATATGTCGGCGACCAAGAACGACCTGCTGCCCCAACCGCCGAGCGAGAGCTACTTCGGACGTGGCCGCGTGGTGGCACCATGAGCATCTTTCGCCTCACCATGCTCCCCGCCAACGAGGGTGACTGCCTGCTGCTGGACTATGGCGAGGAGGAGGACAATCTGCGCCATGTCCTGATCGACGGTGGCCGGCGCGCCGCCTGGCCGCATCTGAAGGCGGCGCTTCAAGGAATTGCCGCGCGCGGCGAGGCAATCGATCTGATGGTGCTCAGCCATATCGATTCCGATCATCTCGATGGGCTTATCGCGATGGCCGAAGAGGGCTCGCCGCTGGTACCCCGCGCGGTCTGGTACAACGGGTTTAATCAGCTCGACCGGCTTACGCCGTTGGGCGGATTCGCCCCGCTCGCGTTCAAGGGCGCTGATCAATACAGCACACTACTCGAGACGCTGGGTTGGCCGGTCAACGCCGATTTCGGGGGCGGGCCGGTGATGATCGAGGCGCGGCCGCAGGCTTTTGCGTTTGCCGGGCTGACCCTGACGCTGGTGTCGCCTGATCGCGGCAAGCTGGATGAGCTGCGTCGGGAATGGAAGAAATGGCGTGAAGGGCAGGACGATGCGGGGGCAGGTTCAGATCTGGCTGCGGCCGGTGCAGTGCTCGCCCCACTCGCCAAGCGGCCGATGCCGCCGGTGATCGATGTCGAAGCGCTGTCCGGCGCGGGCGGCAATGACACGAGCGAGGCCAATGGATCCTCGATCGCGATGATCGCCGAATTCGCTGGAAAGCGCGTATTGCTCGCAGCCGATGCCCATTCCGACCTCCTCGAAGCCGCGCTGGCCAAGGCGACCGGCGCTGATGGACGCGCGCAAATCAACCTGTTCAAGCTGTCGCACCACGGCAGCCGGGGCAATCTCACCGAGGCGCTGCTCGCCCGGCTGGATTGCAGCCGCTTCGCGATCTCGACCAATGGTTCGCGGTTCGGCCATCCCGATCCCGAATGCATCGCCCGGCTGCTGCGGTTCGGGCCGACCGCGGCAAAGACGCTCTACTTCAACTATGCCAGCGATCGCACGACGCCGTGGGACAATCCGCTGCTCGAAGCGGAGTGGAATTACTCCTGCGTCTTTCCAGACGGCACCTCGGGGTTGCTGACGATCGATATCTGATCGCTGGCGATGCGCCAAGGCAGGGGGCTCTTGAAGATGACAATGGTGTGGCGCAGTGTAAGCTCTTGCAACGACAAGCAAAGGGGGGCCTTTCTGATTCGACTTTTGCGTCCTGATTGTGCGCGCAGCAGCGCGGGTCCGGTAAGGCACGCGCCGCGACGGATCGCGTGGGGGCCGTGATGCTAGCCACGGGCAACGCAATGGCCGGGCGCTCGCTCCATGTCGGGCTCAATTTTGTCGACCCGGCGCATTATTGCGGATGGGGCGGCGAGCTGGCCGCGTGCGAGGCCGATGCGCGTGCGATGGCTGAACTTGCCCGCCATCACGGCTTTGCGCCCGATGTGCTGCTGCGTTCGGAAGCGACCCGGGCTGCGGTGCTCGACCGGCTGGCCCGCGCCGCGCAGGAGGCACGCCCCGGCGACATCTTCATGGTCACCTATGCCGGCCACGGCGGCCGGATCGCGGACTGGAGCGGAGACGAGCCCGATGACCTGGACGAGACCTGGTGCCTGTTCGACAGCCAGCTGATCGATGACGAGATATTCACTTGCCTCAACCGCTTTGCCGCAGGTGTCCGGATCGTGATGATCAGCGATTCCTGCCACAGCGGGACGGTATTTCGCGGGAAGCTGCCCGCACGTCGGCCCGATGCAGGCGGGCCTGTTCGTACCAGGGCCATGCCCTCGACCATCGCGGATCAGACTTATGCGCGTAATCAGGGGCATTATCGCGCCATTGAAGGCAACCTGTTCGCGCGTGAGTGGAAGTCGGTGAACAACGAACTCGCCTTTCCCGTCAGCGCCGCAGTGGTGCATCTGAGCGGGTGCATGGATCATCAGTTCAGCCATGATGGCCCGGTCCATGGCCACTTTACCGAAACGCTGCTCGGTGTGTGGGACGACGGGCGGTTTGCGGGAAGCTATGACGATCTTCACCGCGAAATCCTCAAGCGCATCCAGCTCGACCAGTCGCCGCAACTAACCCGTTTTGGCGGCGTGTACCCCGATTTTGACCGCCAGCGCGCGTTTACGGTCTGAGGGGGCGGCGGCGGTGGCAAAACGGGTGGTCGAGATCGAGCTGACGCGGGGTGATGGTCCCGGCGCGTTCGAGCAGATGGTCTGGGTGGACGACGATCGGAACGACAATTACGCGCGGCCCTGCAGCGTGCCCCACCCGCTTGACGACCTTGGTCTCGACACAGAGGGCGAAATCATACCCAACCCGCGCGGGATCATCTATCGCCGCGCGGCCGGGAATGCCGCGAACACGGAAACCCTGCGGATCAGCACGCTCGCCAGATTGAAGGCAATCGGCCAGCAGCTTTTTGAAAGCTGGCTTGCTGACGACCTTAAATCCTCGATCGGCAATGCCGTGCACCCCAAAGGCACCGAACTCCGCTTCGACTTGACCGATTGTCCCGAGATCGCAGACACGCCGTTTGAACTGCTCGCCCTGCCTGACAGATACGGCGGTCACTTCCTCGCCACGCAGCGCACCACACCGGTATCACGCTATTTCGCGCCGAGACCAGGCACTGGCCAGGCTAAGGCGCCGAAGCTTGGCGCTGCTGCCAATGCGCTCTTCATCGGCGCCAATCCCGATCCCGAACGCCCGCTGGACATTGCTGCTGAAGTGACGGCGGTCACCGGGCTTACCCAAGCCGGCATCCTTGATGAACCCGGAGCCGTGATCGAAGTGCCGCATAAGGCAGGGGCTCCGATCAAATGGACCGTGATCCCCAAGGCCTCAGCGGCGAGCCTGGTCGAGCACCTTGGCCGCGGGGGTTGGGATATCATTCATTTCGTCGGTCATGGCGGGCTGGACCCGGCCGATGGCAGACACTTCATCGAAGTCCATGACCGCAACCCGGAACGGCCACAGCGCATTTATGAAGAACAGTTTCGCCAGCTGCTGGACAATGCCCAACCCAAGCCGGTTCTGGTGTTCCTCAATGCCTGCGGCACCGGGCAGTCGGAACTGGCCGGATATTTCACCGGTGTCGCGCGCGAACTGGTGCGTTCCCGGGTGCCCTATGTGGTGGCCATGCGCGACGAAGTGCCCGACACGGTCGCGCGGCGCTTTGCCGGACGGTTCTATACCGAACTTGCCCAGATCGATCCTGACACCGGACAGCCGAACATCAACCCGACAGAAGCGGCCGCACTGGCGCGGCACGCGATCTTCGTGGCGCTCGACCAGCCGGAATGGTTCCGGGTGAGTTTTTCAATCCCGGTGATTTATACAAGCCTGAAATGGGACCAGCTTGCCCCTTTCCTTACGGTCACCCGGCCAGAAAAGTGGCGCAACTTGAAGCGCGTATGGGCATGGATCGGGCGGAACGACAAGCAGTTGATGGTCCTGATAGGGCTCGCCACAATTGCGGGCGGGCTGGTTGCGTGGGCATTCAGTGTATCATCCGATCAGGTCTCGTTCCGTCCCGCCATCATCGCGCCTTCTCCCTCCCCATCGCCGGACTATGCCAACACGGAAGCGAGAGACGTATTAGACTCCGCCGTGGACGCGGGAGCCGCCGCTGGCGAAGCGGCTTCGGGCGCGGATGGCGATTATGATCCGGATAGCGGGACAAATTTGGGTAGCTACCTCCCCGATTGCGAGGACGCTCCGAACCAACCCGGCTGCCGCGAGTGGGTCGCGATCAGCGCAATCATCGCGTCTGCTCCGTCGGCTAACCTGCCCCGGATCATAAACCGAAGCGACGATAGCCGCGTGGCGGCCTTCGAACAGCCACCGATTGCGCCACCCCCTCCTCCCCCGCCTCCGCCTCCGCCTCCGCCTCCGCCTCCGTCTCCGGTTCAATGGTGCGGACAGGACCTTCAGATTGTTTTCTTCGATCGAAACAGCGCTGAACTGCGGGCCGACCAGTCCGACAGGTTGAAAGCTGTCGCCAGAACCGCTCTGTGCGACAGCCGAATGCGTGTACTCATCACCGCACATGCAGCCCACGGGGTCGATGCGGCGGCCAGCTTGGCTCTTTCGGAGCGCCGGGGCGCTATGATCAAGCAGGAACTGCGTAGCTTGCTTCTCGATGCGGAAATCTACGTGCGAGCAGTTGGCGAGAGCCAGCCAAGAATTCTCACGTCCGATGGTGCATTCGATCCGCAGAACGACCGAGTCGAAATTTACCTCGGTACCGCTGCTCACAGCGGTTTCGACGCGGAACAAATCGCTTTCGAAACGGCGCGGGGCGCCTATCGTCGGCGCTTGCGGGCTTTGGATGCTCAGATCAAGGCGACTCAATCTGTATCGTCTGCAAATGCGAGCCACCCACTAATCCAAGAGGCTGTTGCAACCGCAAAAACCGCTTTGCGCAATAGCCGGGCACTGCATCAAGCCGAAATGGCTTTTGGGCGCGAGACGATAGCGTCTTTCGCCGAGGGGGACGCGGCGCTGAGCGAGCAGATCGTGGCACTGCAACAGGCCCACGATACGCTCACCACGGTGAAATCGGTCCTGGGTGCCCATGCAAGCGAGGCCGCCGATCTGAATTCACTCATCAAGACATCCACCAACCTGCTCGCTCAACCTGAAGGCGCGCGGGGTGCTGTGCCCACCGTTTCGCCAGACATGCAGCAGGCGCTCAAACAGGCCCGTGATGACGCGGCTAGGGCACTCCGCGACGGGCAGTCGATGGCAGATTGGACTGCTGCCGATTACCGCGCCAGCACCGCGCGGCTGCGTCAGGATTACAAGGCTCTTTGGTCTGCCTACGACCGGATCACCAGCGCACGGTTTGACTATGAGCAGCAGTTGCGCGCCGACCTGAAGGCTATCCGCACCATGCTGGAAGGCGACCCTGCCCTCATGCTGGAAATCACCTCGCCCTATTCGCATCGCGACGACCGCCAGTTGGCACTGTGCGACGGCCACATCATGCGCGATGGGTTGTACGCGGCGCTGGTGGGCCTGTCCGATGAGCAAATAGCCGACGATATGGCACCGGCGCAAGACAGCGCTGCCGCCTGCGAGGGTATCGAAGGGCGTGAACCGCGCGAGATTACGCCGCTGCCGAGCTGGGCCAACATTAGGCTCGACCAATTGCAGGTTGTCCCGCAGCGCCGCTTGTTCGGTCGCGCAACACCGGGCGATCTGGGAGCCGGATCGCAGATCGAAATCCGGCTCAAGATCGCAGATTTGCCGGAAATCGCCTATGTCGAGCGCGGCGGTGCGATTGTGGTTCCGACGCGGAAGATCGAAGCCCTCGCCGAATGGCTAACGGCAGCCGACCGGTGGGCGGCGAACGCAAGGCAGGTTGATGATCTGTCGGCTTGCGAGGACTTCAACGCGGACGGTGATTGCCTGCGTGCCAACACTCAGCCGATTGCGTCCATCCTGCTGGAAATGCCGCTCGGCGAAGGTGAATTGGACCCCCGCGTCCGCCAACGCCGGGCCGATTGGCTCGCGCTGGTGGCCGACACACTGCGAAATGCCTATGCAGGTGAGGCCCGGATCGTGCCGATCCAGTGCGCCGCACCGTGGACCGAACGCCTGGATGAAGCATCGATGAGGCCGGTGCGATCGCTTGGCCTCAGGGTTTCGGTAGTGCCGGATGATGTAGTCTATATGCTCGACCGGTGCGCCGCGATCGGCCAAAAAAACGAAGGCGGTACTGAGTGAACCGCGTTTGGATACAGGCGGCGACAAAGCCGGTGCATCGGACTCATGGACCCAGCAAGCTGTAACGCTCATTTTCGACAGGCGCGGCCTGATCGTGTGCCCTTGCCACTACAATCCATTCCACTGGCATTTGGTTGAGTACTGCAAAGCATGGAGAAGGAGCGGACACGGCACAACGCCCCATATCGTCCGCATTCGGGTGGCACGGTTGGGCCACATTGTGACCGGGATTAGGGCGTATTGCTGACCTTCTGCTTTCCCCTCAGCGATCAACCGCTTATGGCTGGATACGACGTTCAACGCAGCCAATCTGAGCGACCGGGTCTGGGTCGATAGCCGGCACTCCTTTGAGTTGATTGGGCTATCTTGAGCCGATTACCTGAAACCAACCGCTCGGCAAATGGCCCACTTCCAGACATATCCATTTCCATCGTCAGTTGTCGCCAGCATGCCTGTATCGGCAATGGGTTCAGGTTCGCATTGCACCCGGGGGTGACAGCTTTAATCCCGCTCATTCTGTCACTCCCTCCCGCCACTCCCTGT
>JBBRVR010000103.1:0-8497 GCA_038246695.1 Sphingomonadales bacterium | reverse complement strand
CCGCAAACCTCTCGACATACACAAACCTCGGCACATCACCGGGCAGAATAAAACGCGCCAGCTGTCGAACCTAAACCGAAGTTCCGGTCCAGATCGGTCAATCAGGTGAATTTTACGGGTTAGTAGAACCGCTCGGCATGTGGCTCATGCACAGTATCGGCGGAAATCGGCGCTGGTTTGCTGTGCTAAGCAAACAGGGACAGGAGCAAAAGCGTCAACAGCAACGCTGACCCACCTGCATAACCAATCCCGAGCGACCGCGTTGCGAAATCCGCCATCGTTGTCCCGGCAGTAGGGGATGCAATGATCGTTGTCCGCTATAACCATGGCCGATAGTGTGGTGATGCGATCTGCCACAGCGCCAGCATGATCAGAGCGCTAAGGAAAATCGCGCTACTGGCAAGATAACCAAGCCTCATTGACATGCTGAAGGTATCACCGGCAGTTTTCCCAAAGGTGGTCGCCAACACCTTGACTAACTAGAACCCCATCGTGATGGCCGGGACCTTGGCCAATCAGCCATCAAAGCGTTGGGGATTTAGCCATATGACAGGCTCCTATGAGCTACACGAACCCTTCGCGGTGACGCCACCCCCGATGCGTTAGCCGCACCCCCCGAACATTGGGGTTTGGTATAAAATCCCCAAGCTGCCGCCAATCTTCGCGGGCTATTGCGGGGGATGATCAACCCAGCCATTCGATCTCTTGCATTGATGTTCCCGGTTATGTTTCTGGCGGGTTGCAGCGCAGAAAAGCCTGCCGCACCCAAAGGGCCTTCCAAGGCAGAAGCTGTCGTCCATGAAGGCGATTTGTTGCGCTTGACGCTGACCTCGCAAGCTGAGCGCAGACTTGGGATCAGGACGGTGCGTGTTGGCGAAGCCTCAGCCGGGAAGATGCGGCAAGTGGCTGGCGAGATTGTCGTGCCATCCTTCGGTGGATCGGGTATCCCGACCGGATCTGCGAGTAATCTTGCCCAAATCGGAGCGGCTCAAGCGGCGGCCGATGGCGAAATAGCCCGCGCCAGCGCCCAGCTCAGGCTTGCTAAAGTTTCCCGCGACCGCGCTGCCGCGCTGGTGCAGGAAGAAGCGGGTAGCGTGCGCGCGCTTGATGAAGCGAACGCGGCCCTCGCCGCAGCTCAAGCAGCTTCTGGCGTAGCCCGCAACCAGCGCCAGCTGCTGGGGCCTTCCATTGCTGCAATGGGCAACCAGGCGCTCTTGTGGGTGCGTGCGCCGGTCTTCGGTTCGGACATCCCGCAGGTGGACCGCAACCGGAACGCTGTGATCCGGCCATTGGGCGATAAAGCTGCCTCGCCTCGCAGCGCGCGACCGGTCAATGCACCGCCTTCGGCCAATGCGGCGGCCGGCACCGTGGACCTGTTCTATGCCCTGGATAATCGCGACCGGGCTTGGCGGGTAGGCCAGCGCGTCGCCATCGAACTTCCGACAAGCGGACAAGCGGTCGGTCTGGCAGTGCCCACCGCCGCGATTGTGCGGGACATTTACGGCGGCGAATGGGTGTATCGGAAGACCGCAGCGGGGACCTATCTGCGCCAGCGCATCGAAGTTGCCAGTGTTGCCGAAGGCACAGCATTGCTGTCACGCGGGCTCGATCGCGGAGCGGAGGTCGTCACCGATGGCGCCGCCGAGCTGTTCGGCACAGAGTTCGGGACGCCGCACTGATGCTTGCCGGGCTAGTTAGAACAGCGCTCACCCAGCGTGTGCTGGTGCTGGCGCTTGCTGCATTGCTGATCGTGCTCGGCTTGCAGGCGTCCGGCAACGTTCCGCTCGATGTATTCCCCGAGTTTGCGCCGCCGATCGTCGAGGTCCAGACCGAAGCGCCGGGTCTGTCTACTGAAGAGGTCGAAAGCCTCATCAGTGTGCCGATCGAAATGGTGGTAAATGGTGTCCCAGACCTCACCACCGTGCGCTCCAAATCGGTGCTGGGGCTTTCATCGGTCACCATCCTGTTCGAGCGCGGCACCGATGTCATCCGCGCGCGACAACTGGTGCAGGAGCGGATAACCCAAGTTCAGGCAAGACTGCCTGCCGCCGCGCGAGCGCCCGTTATGTTGCCGCCCCTGTCCTCGACCAGCCGGGCCATGAAAATCGGCATCTCGTCAAAGAAGCTGGACCAGATGCAGCTTTCCGAGCTGGCGCGATGGACGATCCGGCCCCGATTGATGGCTGTCTCCGGTGTCGCCAATGTCGCCGTCTGGGGATTACGCGACCGGCAGTTGCAGGTGCTGGTCGATCCTGACCGCCTGCGCACGGTGGGAGTCACGCTGGCGGAGTTGCGGTCGGCGGTTGGCGATGCCGTGCTGGTTGGAGGCGGCGGATTTGTCGATACGCCAAATCAGCGTTTTGCCGTGCGGCAGGACAGCGCCATTCAGTCGGCCGACGATTTGGCCGAGGCGATCGTCAAGCAAAGCGGTGAAGCGCCGATACATGTTCGCGATGTCGCACGCGTTGTGGATGGCTTCGCCGCACCGATTGGTAATGCGATCATCGATGATGGTCCGGGCCTGATGCTGATCGTTGAGAAACAGCCGACCGGCAACACGCTCCAGATGACGCGCGACGTCGAGGCCGCCATTGCGGAGCTTGCGCCGGGTCTCAAGGACGTGAAGGTCGATACCACGATCTTCCGCCCAGCAACCTTCATCGAGCGTTCGATCGACAATCTCAGCACTGCCCTGATGATTGGCTGCCTGCTGGTAGCGATTGTCCTGTTTGTGTTTACCCGTGACTGGCGGCAGGCGCTGATCAGCCTCACGGCCATTCCGCTGTCATTGCTGGGCGCGGGCCTGGTGCTGCTGTGGAGCGGCATGACGATCAACACCATGGTCATTGCCGGACTCGTCATCGCCTTGGGCGAGGTGGTCGATGACGCTATTATCGATGTGGAGAACATCGCCCGCCGGCTGCGTCTCAACCGCGAGATGGACAGCCCGCGCCCGGCATTCGATGTGGTATTGGCAGCCTCTCTGGAGGTGCGCACAGCGGTGGTGTTTGCCTCGATGATCGTGATGCTGGTGTTCCTGCCGATCTTCTTTCTCGACGGGGTCGCAGGCACCTTCTTCCAACCGCTGGCGATTGCTTATGTGCTCGCGATTGCTGCTTCGCTAATCGTGGCCTTGGTAGTGACGCCAGCCATGTGCCTGTTCATCCTCCCCAATGCCCCACTCGATGAGGAACAGGACACGCGGTTCGTGGCGGCAATGAAGCGCCGTTATCTGGCCACGTTGCCAAAGCTGGTGGCGCGACCCGGCATCGCGATGGCCACGATTGGCGGCGGGCTTCTTGTGGCGGCTGTTGGCTATGCCTCGTTCGAGGACCAGTTCCTGCCCGATTTTCGCGAGACCGATTTCCTGATGCACTTCGTTGAGAAGCCCGGCACCTCGATCGAGGCGATGGACCGGATCACTATCCGTGCCTCGAAAGGACTTCGCGCCATTCCCGGTGTACGCAACTTTGGCGCGCACATCGGTCGCGCCGAAGCTGCCGACGAGGTTGTCGGACCCAATTTTACCGAGCTGTGGATCAGTCTGGACGAGAACGTGGACTATGATTCAAGCGTCGCAAAGATCAAGGAAGTGATCGAGGGCTATCCCGGTCTCTATCGCGACGTGCTGACCTATCTGCGCGAGCGTATCAAGGAAGTGCTGAGCGGTGCAGGCGCTACTGTTGTTGTGCGCATATTCGGGCCGGATCAGGATGAGCTTCGCGCTGCGGCGGAACGGGTGCGCGCCAGCGTTGCGGGTATATCGGGCGTCGCCGACCTGAAGGTCGAGCAGCAGGTGCTGGTCCCGCAAATCGAAATCCACCCCCGCCCGGGCGATCTGGCGACCTTCGGCCTGACCGCAGGCGAAGTGCGTAGGCAGGCGCAGACCCTGGTGGCTGCCGAAAAGCTGGGTGAGATTTACCGGGATCAAAAGTCCTTTGATGTAGCGCTCTGGGGCGAACCGGAGGTGCGCGGCGATTTGCACGCGCTGCGCGACTTGATGATTCAGTCACCCGCAGGTGCACCCGTGCGGTTGCGCGACGTTGCCGATGTGCGCATCGTGCCAGCACCCAATGAGATCAAGCGCGAGAATGGTCAGCGCCGCATCGATGTCACGCTGAACGTGGCTGGCAGTGATCTTGGCGGAGTAGCCCGCGCTGTCGAGACGGCGGTGGGTAAGGTCGATTTCGCCACTGGCTATTATCCGCAGGTGCTGGGCGAATATGCTGCACTGAAGGAATCGCGCCAGCAGTTGCTGTTGACCGGCCTGCTCTGCCTTGTCGGCATTCTTCTGCTCGTATGGACGGTATTTCGCTCTGCGGCGCTCACCGTACTGGTTGCAATCAACCTGCCGTTCGCTCTGGTCGGTGGTGTTGTCGCAGTCGCATTGACCGGAGGGGTTCTGTCGCTGGGATCGCTGGTCGGCTTTATCACCGTCATTGGTATTTCGGCGCGCAATGGCATTATGCTGCTGTCGCACTATGACCATCTGCGGCGCGTTGAGGGTGAAACGTTTAGTGATGCCCTGATCCTGCGCGGAGCGGGCGAGCGGCTTGTGCCGATTCTGATGACAGCGCTGTGTGCTGGCCTTGCGCTCGTTCCGCTGGTGATCACCGGCGATGCACCCGGCCATGAAATCGAATATCCTATGGCCATCGTCATCATGGGCGGACTCATCTCTTCGACGGTGCTCAACCTCTTCCTTATGCCTGCACTTTATGCCCATTTCGGCGGCGAGGTGCGCTCCGCTGACCCAGCATTGGTTCCGGCATGAGGCTGCTGGTCCCAATGATCGCCCTCGCGCTGTCGGCGTGCATGACGACCCCGGCGCCGCAGCCAGTCACCGCGCCGCCTTCAGCCATAGGGGCTTTCACCACCTTGCCCGGTGTATCGATCGCGCCGGTGCCGGATGACTGGTGGCGGCTTTATGAAGACTCGGTGCTCGATGGTTTGGTGAGGGTCAGCCTTGCCGCCAACGCCGATCTGAGTGTTGCCTATGCCAATCTCGATGGAGCGCGGGCTGCGCTTTCTGCGGCGCGCGCGGCCCGCTTGCCACAGACGAGTATCGAAAGCAGTGCCGGGATCGACAACCCGTCTACCCAGCCCAGTGCTTCGTCGGTCGTGCCTACGACCAATTATGATCTGGCGCTTTCCGCTAGCTGGGATGCCGACCTTTTTGGCAGGCTGCGGTCGGCAGCACTGGGTGCTGGTGCCGATGCAGATGCACAGGCCGCTGCTCTCGACGGCCTGCGTGTCGCGGTGGTTGCCGATACCGTGCTGGCCTATGTCGAGCTATGCGGTGCGGGCCGCGCCGAACAGGTCGCTGCCGAACAATTGCGCCTACTGGAGCGTTTGGCTGCGCTGGTGAGCGCGCAGTTCCGGGCCGGGGAGGTATCGCCGCTGGAGGTCTCGCAGGCAGCCGCCCTCGTCGAAACCACGCGAGCCGAGGTTCCACAATATCAGGCGAGCGCCGCGAATGCGCGTTTTCGCCTGGCCACCTTGCAAGGCAGACCCCCGGCAGAGGCGCTAAGTATGGCGCTGAACTGCAACACGCCGCCAAGGCTTCGCACCAGCGCCCCGGTCGGCGATGGTCAGGCCCTTCTGCTGCGACGCCCGGACGTGCGCGAAGCCGAACGCCGCCTTGCCGCCGCAGCTGCAAGGATCGGTGTTGCGCGTGCCGATCTGTATCCCCGCATCAACCTGGGCGGTGCGATCGGACTGCTGTCTGGCGGACTGGTTGCCACGGCATCGCCGCTGATCAGCTGGAGCTTTCCCAATCAGGCCCCGACGCGGGCTAGGCTTGCACAGGCTCGCGCGGGCGAACAGGCTGCTCTTGCGAGTTGGGATGTCGCCGTGCTGCGCGCGCTGCGCGAGGTCGAGACTGCATTGGCTGGCTATGACGCAGAAACCCGCCGCAACCGGGCTCTTGTGCAGGCTCTCGCTCAGGCCGAGCTATCGGCGCGTCGCGCGGCCAGTCGCGTCCGTCTGGGTGATGCTGCCTTTCTGCTCCAGCTGGATGCAGAACGGACGCGGACTCAGGCAGCCTTGGGCCAAGCACAGTCCGACCTTGCCGTTGCGCGCGCCGAAATCGCCTTGTTTCGCGCTTTGGGTGGTGGCTGGCGCGGTGACGATGCACAGCTAAAGTAGGCGCATGCGTATTTTGATTATCGAGGATGATTCGGAAACCAGTGCCTTCATTGTGCGCGGTCTGAGTGAACTGGGGCATCAGGTGGTCGCCGCCGCCGATGGCCGTGACGGCTTGTTCCATGCGACCGAGGACGGCTTTGACGCCATGGTGATCGACCGGATGCTGCCAGGGCTGGATGGCCTGTCGCTGGTCAGGGCACTGCGCGCCGCAGGCAACACCACGCCGGTTTTTGCTGCTCACCGCCATCGGCGGCATCGCGGACCGCGTGGAAGGGCTCGAAAGCGGGGCCGACGATTATCTCGTCAAGCCGTTCGCGTTCACGGAATTGGCCGCGCGTGTTCAGGTGCTTGGTCGGCGACAGATCGCTGCCGTCGAGCCGGGCCGCATCGTTGCCGGCGACATTGTCATCGACCTGAGCCGGCGTCTCGTGAGCCGGGCCGGTCGAAGAGTTACCCTTCAACCCCGCGAATTTGCCCTGCTGGCGGAACTGGTGCGCAATGCCGGGCGGGTGATGACCCGCACCATGCTGCTCGAGAGGGTCTGGGATTTCGATTTCGATCCGCAGACCAACATCGTCGAGACCCATATCAGCCGCCTGCGATCAAAGCTGAACGCCGGCTTTGCCAGAGACGCGATCGAGACCGTGCGCGGTGCCGGATATATTATGCGGGGAAGCTGATGCGCCACTGGTCGCTCAGGAGCTGGTCGCGCAGCACATTCGGTCTGGTGTCCATCGTTGGCATTGTGTTTGCGATCACGACGCTGATCATCGGCGTGATCGCATTCGAGGCGACGCACGAAGCGCTGGAAAAGCAGCTCGATCACCGCATCGCCACCGAAACGGCCGCGCTCATCGCCGAGGGCGATGATGGACCAGAGGGCGTTGCTGATGCCATACGCAGGCGCGAGGCGGCTCGCAGCACGGCCAGCCTGGATTTTCGCCTTGTCGATCCGCAAGATCGCGTTTTAGCCGGGAGCTTCGATGCCGTTGTTCCCGAAAAGCCCGGTTACATCGAGCTGCTGCCCTACAATCGCGATGGCGAGCAGCGCATTGCCCAGTCGCTGACGACGCTGCTGCCGGGCAACCACCGCCTGCTGGTTGCGGCTGACCGGCAGGTCATCGACGAAATGGACGCTTCCCTGCTCAAGCTGTTCGTGGGGACGTTCGGGCTGATGCTGGTGCTGGGGGTCGGCGCGGCGTGGAGCGTTGGCGCGATCACACGGCGTCGTCTTGCCAGCATAGACCTGACCGCTCAGGCAATTATCGGCGGCAATCTGCAACAGCGCATGCCTGTGACCGATGATGGCAACGAGTTTGACCGTGTGGCGCAGACGCTAAACAATATGCTCGACCGTATATGCGCACTGATGGAAAACCTGCGGCAGGTCTCCAGCGACGTCGCGCACGACCTGCGCACCCCGCTGACGCGCCTGCACAACCGTCTGGATGAAGCACTGGCGAGCGATGATCGCGAAACCCAGCAGTCAGGCGATAGCAGTCGCTTCTCAACAGTCGCGCGAGCTGCTTGATATCTTTGCGGCGCTCCTGCGCATTGCGGAGGTAGAAGGGATGCGCTCGCGCGCACATTTCAAACAGCTCGCGCTTAGCGAACTCGTTGAGAGCATTGCAGAAACCTATCGGCCTGACATGGATGTAAGCGGCCATCATTTGATTACGTCCATTCAACCAGATCTTGCAATTATTGGCGACTATCGGCTTCTTCAGCAACTGTTGACCAATCTTCTGGACAACGTGCTGGTCCACACTCCCGCTGGCACCCAAGTCCATGTGTCGTTGCACAAAACAGACAGATGCGTTCAGCTCACCGTATCAGACGATGGCCCGGGCGCTCCGCTTGATGAAACAGCCGACCTGTTCCAACGTTTCACCCGTGGCGAAAGAAGTCGCTCCACGCCTGGTCATGGGCTTGGCCTGGCCCTCGTGGCCGCAATCGTTGCGTCCCACGGAGGCCAAAGCCAGCTAAGCCACCAACCAGGCTTCAAGCTGACCATCGATCTCCCATAATGTAACGCCTCATCAGTGTGCGTTTGCCGGCACCGATGAAGGCCGCTACAGTAATGGCCGTCATTGGTTTTGGGCGCGTCCGCTTTCAGCAGTCTGGACAAAGACCGCGAATGGGCGACATTGGGCGCGTTGCCGATGGGCCGCTTTTGTCAAGTCGGCAACTGCGTTTCGTTGTAAGCGGTGTTTTGGCCGCACGTCGGGGGGCGAGATTCGATTGGACGGCCGAATCAGCGGTCCGAGCGAGGCCAGTAAGTTGGCATCAGGCGGCACTATCATCGGGATAAGTTAGGATCCGGCAGCCTTTGCCATTGGGGAACATTTTG
>JBBRVR010000102.1:0-8731 GCA_038246695.1 Sphingomonadales bacterium | reverse complement strand
GGTGGAAATCAGCAACGGCCCCGCGAGCATCAGCCGCGTCGCCCCGGAACCATCGTCTTCGAGGGAAAATTGTGCATCGCCGTTCATTACCCGGCGGTATGCGGGTAAACGCCTCACATCACAAGTAGTAGCAGCACAGATGTGCCAGGTGTTGCGCGGCATCGGGCGCGGTGTAATGGGTGCAGGCGAACTTTTCTAAACGAGCCGGGCCGCGCGCGCCCGGACGACGAATATCAGTGAGCCGAAACACATGACCCTACCCACGACATTCGACCCCGCTGCGATCGAGGCGCGCTGGTACAAGCATTGGGAAGAGACCGGCGGATTCCGGCCCGCCCCCACTCCTGAAAATCCCCGTGCGGAACCCTTCACCATCGTGAACCCGCCGCCCAACGTGACGGGATCGCTCCACATCGGCCACGCGCTCGACAACACCTTGCAGGATATCGTGATCCGGTATGAACGGCTGCGTGGCAAGGATGCGCTGTGGGTGGTGGGCATGGACCACGCCGGGATCGCGACGCAGATGGTGGTCGAGCGCCAGCTTGAGGCGAACCAGGACAAGCGCACCAATTACAGCCGCGAGGAATTCGTCGACAAGGTCTGGGAATGGAAGGCTGAAAGCGGCGGCCAGATTACCAAGCAGCTGCGCCGCCTTGGCTGCTCGATGGACTGGAGCCGCGAGCAGTTCACGATGGACCCGCATTTCACCAATGCGGTGACCAAGACTTTCGTCGATCTCTACAACGATGACCTGATCTATCGCGACAAACGGCTGGTGAACTGGGATCCCAAGCTGAAAACCGCGATTTCTGACCTTGAGGTTGAGACGCAGACGATTGCGGGCAGTTTCTGGCACTTCAAGTACCCGCTGGCAGATGGCGTCACGCTCCCAGATGGCCGCGATTATATCGAGGTCGCCACCACCCGGCCCGAGACGATGCTGGCCGATATGGCGGTGGCGGTGCACCCCACCGATGAACGCTATGCCAGCGTCGTGGGTAGCCACGTGATCCTGCCGATCACCGGGCGGCGCATCCCCATCATCGCGGACGAACATGCCGACCCGGAACTGGGCAGCGGCGCGGTGAAGATCACGCCGGGCCACGATTTCAACGATTTCGAGGTGGGCAAGCGCGCCGGGATTGCGCCTGCGGACATGCTCAACATGCTCGATGCCGAGGCGAATGTCTGTCAGGTCGCCGATGGGCTGGTTCCAGAGGAATTCCTTGGCCTGCACCGTTTCAAGCAGGATGGCGCGGACGGCGCCCGCGAACTGGTGGTGCAGCGGCTGAAGGAACAAGGTCATCTGATCCCGCACATCGCCAAGACCAAGAAAGGCGAGGAAGTCGAACATGACGCCGAACCGCGCCAGATCGCAACCCCCTTTGGCGACCGCGGCGGCGTGGTGATCGAACCGTGGCTGACCGATCAATGGTATGTCGACGCGGCCAAACTGGCGGAAAAGCCGATCAAACAGGTGCGTTCGGGCGAGGTCGAGATCGTCCCAAAGAGCTGGGAAAAGACCTTTTTCAACTGGATGGAGAACATCCAGGCGTGGTGTGTTTCACGGCAATTGTGGTGGGGGCACCGGATTCCGGCTTGGCACGGCCCAGTCGAAGGTCCGGGTGGCAGCTTAGTATTCGCGAATACTGACGCAAAGATCTTCCCGACCAAACCGCAAGTTTTCGTCGCCGAAACCGAAACTGAAGCCCTCGAAGCTGCCACAACGCATTACCGCGACGACCTTCGAGAGCGATTCAAATACGTTAAGGCCTTCGATACCAAAGAAGAGGCCATCAAAGCCTCTAAGAATGATCGCGATCTTCTCCCGATTTTCCGCGACGAAGACGTGCTCGACACGTGGTTTTCCTCCGCGCTGTGGCCGTTCGCCACGCTCGGATGGCCCGAGGACAACCAGCCGCTGCTCGACAAACACTTCCCCAATTCGCTGCTCATCTCCGGCTTCGATATCCTGTTCTTCTGGGATGCGCGGATGTTGATGATGGGCAATTACAATATGGGGCAGGCCCCATGGCCCAAGCTCTATCTACACGGGCTGGTGCGCGCCGCCGATGGCTCCAAAATGTCCAAGTCCAAGGGCAATGTCGTCGATCCGCTGGGCCTGATCGACCAGTATGGTGCGGACGCGCTGCGGTTCTTCATGGCGGCGATGGAAAGCCAGGGCCGCGACATCAAGATGGATGAGCGCCGCGTCGAGGGGTATCGCAACTTCGCGACGAAACTCTGGAATGCGACCCGGTTCTGCCAGACCAACGGCATCGGTGCGTCCTCCACATTGAAGGCCCCGAGCGCACGCCTTGCCGCCAACCAATGGATCATCGGTGAGGTGCAGCAAGTGTGCGCGGAGCTGGAAAAGGCGATGGCCGATCTGCGCTTCGACGCGGCGGCCAATGCGATCTACCAGTTCACATGGAGCAAGTTCTGCGACTGGTATCTGGAACTGATCAAGCCGGTGTTTTCAGGCGATCCCGATGCAATGCCCGCGGTTGAAACCCGGGAGGTCGCCGGGTGGGCGCTCGACCAGATCCTCGTCATGCTGCACCCCTTCATGCCGTTCATCACCGAAGAACTGTGGCACGCGCAGGCAGAATTTCAGGGGGGTGAGCGGACATACGATTTGATCGTGGCCAAATGGCCCGATCCACGCGCCGAAGTCAGCAAGCAGGCGACCGATGCAATCGACTGGGTGATCGACCTCACCACCAATGTCCGCAGCGCGAAAAACGAGCTGGGCATTCCCCCCGGCGCGAAACTGGCAGCGTTCCTGCCCGCCGCATCATCGCTGGCCGCCAGTACGATCGAGCGCAGCAGCGCCGCGATCGAAAGGCTCGCCCGCCTGACGCCTGTCACCATTGGCGAACCGCCCGCAGGCGCGGCGATGCAGGTGACGGCCAAAGCGGGCGGGACCACCGATGCGTTCGTCATCCCGCTTGAAGGGATCATCGACATCGACGCGGAGAAAAGCCGTTTGGAAAAGGCGCTCGAAGCTTCGCAAAAGGAAGCTCAATTGCTCGAAGGGCGGCTGTCGAACGCCAATTTCGTTGACCGCGCCAAGCCGGAAGCGGTGGAAAAAGCGCGCGAGGATTTTGCTCACCACTCGTCCGAGGTCGAGCGGTTGCAGGGGGCGCTGGCACGGTTGGGATAAACTTCCCTCCCCTCGCCGGCGGCGCGGGGGCCAGTGCGCCATTTCCTACACGCGCCATTCGTGGCATGGCCTGCGCATGATCAACAGCGGCATCTTTCAAACCAATCCGGCAAAGTGTCAACTTCGTCTGAGCGGGCAATTTCTACGGTTTTTCAGTATTATACATGTCCCCAAGGGTGCCTGACAGGGTGTCAATTGTGTCAACTTTGATCGCAGGTGCACCATCGACCTGATCCTTGCCACCGATGATACTGGCGGGCCGGAAATCTTCGCCTCGTTGCAGGGCGAAGGGCCGAGCGCGGGCATGCCGGTTGCGTTCATGCGGCTGTCGCGCTGCAATCTTGCCTGCACGTGGTGCGACACCGCCTATACGTGGCGGTTTGCCAATGAACGGGGGGAGGGCGATAACCGCCCCCACCGCGATGGGATCGCGTTTGATCGCAAGGCCAATCAGGTGGCGTTGTCGCCCGCAGACGCGGCGCAACGTATCGCGGCGACGGGTCAGAACCGCCTCGTCATCACGGGCGGCGAACCGCTGATGCAGGCGGGCGCTCTGGCACAAATGCTGGAGCATCTGCCCGACATTTCGGTTGAGATCGAGACGAATGGCACCACCACTGCTCCGCCCCGGCTCGATATCCGGGTGGATCAGTACAACGTCAGCCCGAAACTGGCGCATAGCGGCAACGACGCTGCGCTGGCGCTGATCCCCGAGCGGCTCGATGCCTATGCGACCGACAGCCGCGCGTTCTTCAAATTCGTGATTGCCGAGCCGGGTGATGTGGACGAGGTGCTGGCGTTGCAACGTGCCTATGCGATCCCGTCAGCGCGGATTTTCCTGATGGCGGAAGGGACGACCAGCGAGGCTCAGCGGACGCGGCAGGCATGGCTGAGCGGCCTGTGCCTGCGACACGGTTTCCGCATGAGCGACCGCCTGCACATCCACCTGTATGGCGATACGCGCGGAACCTAGCCCTGGCTTCTCCAGCGCAGGACGACGCGTTCGACCATTTCTTCCTCGTCGCCGTCGGCGTTCCATAGCTCGACAAAGCTGGGGTCGGCAGAGGCGGGGCGCTTGTGTTCCTCCAGCGTGTCAAACGTGACGCGGATCGGAATGGCGACGCCCTCGCCGCAGACGATGCATTCGCGGTTGCGCAGGGCCGGGATGGAATCGAGGAAACCGCGGGATCCTTCGGGCATGGCGGAACGGACAAACGCCTGGTCGCGATCGTTGTTGAGGCGCATCGAGATGATCGTGCCGCACTGCGACAGCACGCCCTCGGCAAGGTCCGAGGGGCGCTGTGTGATGAGGCCCAGGCTGATGCCGTATTTACGGCCTTCCTTGGCGATCCGGCTAAGGATGCGGCCAACCGATGAGCCGTCAGAATTGCGTTCGTTCGGGACGTATCGGTGCGCTTCTTCGCACACCAGCAGGATCGGGCGGGTCGCTTCCTCGCGGCCCCAGATCGCAAAGTCGAACACCAGCCGGCTCAGCACGGCGACGACAGTGGAGGTGATGTCGGACGGAACGCCGGACACATCGATGATGCAGATCGGTTTGCCACCGCCCGGCATCCGGAAAATCTTGGAGATGAAATTGGTCATAGTATCGCCGACCAACATACCGGAGAACATGAACTGATAACGCGGATCGCCCTTGATCTCCTCCAGCTTGCCCTTGATCCGCATATACGGCGCGGAAGAGGTCGCCTTGTCGAGCCGGCCCATCTCATCCTGAAGGATGTTGGAGAGGTCGGACAGCAGATAGGGGATGGGCGAATCCACGGTGATCTTGCCCAGCGATTCGGCAAGCCGGTTTTTCTGGCGCGAGCCCAGCAGGCACTTGGCCAGAATGTCCATATCGACCTGGCGTTCGTTCCCACCACTCGTCAGCAGGACTTCGCAGTGCTCTTCGAAATTCATCAGCCAGTACGGCATCTGAAGGTTCGACACGTCAAGGATCTGGCCAGTCTGACGGAACGCCGCCGCGTATTCGCCGTGCGGGTCAATCATCACTACGTGACCCTTGGGCGCGGCTTCGCAGATCCGGTGCAGGATCAGCGCGGCGCTGGTCGATTTGCCGGTCCCCGTCGATCCAAGCAGCGCGAAATGCTTGCCCAGCATCGCGTCAATATACAGGCCGGCGCGAATGTCCTTGGTCGGGAAAACCTTGCCGATGGTAATGTTGGCGCGGCCATCGCTGGCATAGATCTGTTTGAGATCGCGGGTGGTCGCGGGAAACACCATAGCTCCGGGCACAGGGTATCGCGTAACACCGCGCTTGAACCCGTGGATTCGCCCGGTCAGCTTTTCCTCCGCTCCTTCACCCAGAAAGTCGATATTGGCGATGATCCCGCCTTCGGTACGGCGATCCTTGCGCTGATCGCGCACACTCGCGAGCAGCCAGGAATCACCAACGCGGATCTTGATCTGGCTGCCAACCTGGCCTGCCAGTCCAATCGAGGGATCGGCATCCTCCATGCATTCATTGAGACGCTGAAGATCGAAAGCGACCTGCGAGCCCGCGCCCGAGATTTCCAGCACCACGCCGATCGGCATTTTGGCATTGGTTGCGGAAATCTCTTCCGCGCTACCAGACAGCGGTGCTGTATCGTCAAGACCGGATGGTCCTGTGAAGCGCTCGAAGTTTTCGTGGCTCATATCGCCCATAAATCCCGTCCATATCGCGCCCGGTCATCAGGCATCACAAAGGTTTGGCCTCAGGTGTGGTGTTGCCATGCCATAGGGAAATCGGAGTTAAGATCGCGTCAACATTGCGGGTTTGAGGCCAGGTGCTGCAGTACAGCAGAGCCCGGATCAGCGGCGCGCGAAGAACCGCCCGGCGAGCAGGCCCATGCTGACCGACAGAAAGATCGCGAATGTTCCGTAATACAGCGAGTTGCGGTTCGCCTCGCGCACAACGGTCCCCTCCAGCCCGACCTTCACCACCTCGATTTTGGCGGTGGCGCTGGCGAGCACGCGGCCGCCCGCAATTGCAAAGGTTTCTGCGGTGTAGGGGCCGGTGGTCACGGTCGAGGGCAGATCAATACGCGCCTGATACAGCACGCCTTCGCTGATCCTCACGCCTTGGGGATTTTCGATATAAAGACGCTGGCGCTGGCGCATATCGACCAGTCCGCGGGCATAGCGAGCCTGCTCTTCGGGTTCGATCTGTCCTGTTGGACTGAGCTGGATGAACCGGGTGCCAAATTCAAAGATGGCCGCCGTGCGCTCATCGACCAGTTCCTCGATTGGACGGGAGGATGCGACCGCGAAAAACGAGGGTGCGGAACGAAAATCGCTCGACCCGGCGTTCATCCAGATACCCGCAATGCGTTCTTTTTCGCGCAGGCGGATGGGTTCTGCCGGGCCTTTGAGCACGACGACAATGTCGTAATCCGTGGTCTGTCCGGCGGGGGCGATCACGGCGCCATACAACAACAGGTTCGCGCCGGTGAAGCCCTGCCGCACTTCGATGCGGGACTGGCTGACTTCAGGCACCAGGATCGGCTCGCGCTGGGCGGAAAGGAACAATGCGGCAAGGATCACGAACACTGCGCGCGCCTGCGTGGCGCGTGTCACAAGGGGCTCACGGTGTAGATTTCGTCCGGCTGCACCCCCAACCCGTAAAGCATTCGGAGCGCCACCGCGATGACGATCGCCGCCAGCACCAATCGCAACACTTCTGGCCGGGCGCGCATGGCAATCTGCGTCCCGAATTGCGCGCCGAGCACCGATCCGGTCAGCAGCAGCCCGGCAAGCACGATGTCGACCGCCTTTGTCGTCAGCGCGTGCGTCATGGTCGTCACCATCGTCACGAACAGGATCTGGAACAACGAGGTGCCAACCACGACATTGCCGCTCATCCCGAGGATATACAGCATCGCCGGAATCAGCATGAACCCGCCGCCAACCCCCATCAGCATCGTGAGGATACCCACCAGCGTCCCCAGAATCAGCGGCGCGAGCGGCGAGATATAAAGGCCCGAGGCATAAAACCTCCAGCGAAACGGCAGGCCCGCCACCAGCGGGTGGTGGCGGCGCTTGCGCGGTTGAGTGCTCTTGTCAACGCCAGCTTTGGGCAACAGCGCAGCAAGCGCCTCCTGCATCATGAGCGTACCGATCGTGCCCAGCATCACCACATACAAAATGTTGATGACGACATCGATCTGCCCCCATGTCTGCAACACCCGGAACAGCACCGCACCGATCAGCGCGCCGACAATCCCGCCCGCCACCATCACGCCGCCCATGCGATAATCGACCCCCTTGGTGCGCGAATGGGCGACGACGCCCGAAACGCTGGCCCCGGTCACCTGTGTCGCGGCGGAGGCGGCGGCCACAGTCGGTGGGATGCCGTAGAAAATCAGCAGCGGCGTGGTCAGAAATCCTCCGCCCACGCCGAACAGTCCCGACAGCACACCGGTCAACCCGCCCAGCAGGACGATATAGAGGCCGTTGACCGAAAGGTTGGCAATGGGGAGATAGACATCCATGGTGGCACCCTCGATTACCGCAGCAACCTGCCGCTTGGAAGCCGCGGTTTGCACAGCGTCCCCGCCTGTTGCAAAAATGCGCTTAATTAGTGGCGCGGAACCAGCATGGATGCCGGATCGGCACAGGCGTCAGAACCGGGTCGAAATGGTCGCCGCAACGCCGGAAGCGGGGCTGGCATCGCCGCCAACCCGCTCGCGCCAGTCCACAGATATCCGCGCTGGCACATCACCCAAAGCCAGATCAACCCGCATGGTTGGTCCAATATCCAGCCGCTTCGCATCGCGCTGCGCTCCGCCCCATGCCCCCGCTCCGACACTCACCCGCACCCCTTCGCGGCCCTTCGTGCCAAACCGGCCGACTTCGCTCGTAAGGTTCGCCTGCCCATCAACGAACGCTGTGTCAGCAACGCCGCCGACATAGCCTGCGCCTGCATAGACTTCAGCCGAGAAACCGGCAGGCAGGCCGATGGCGGGAATTTCGGTGACGGCATAGGCGGCGGGTCGGATATCGGTGCGAAACCGATTGTCGGTCGCGCGCACCTCTGCGGCGATGCGCACCGGCACCCGGGCAAACGGGCGCGCCGATACCCCGACGGCAAGCTCGCTTTCGGGCCGGTCGATGAGGGCACGATAGGCGCGCACGAATATGCGCGGATCGTGCCGGCTGCCAGGCGCGACGCGGTATTGCAGGATCGCGCCTGCCTGCGATGCGCCATAAACCGGCACGCGGCCCTGGGATATGGGCGCTGCGCCAGAGCCTTCGCGCACAACCGCCCACGCATCGAGCGACCAACGCTGCGATATCAGCTTACCCGGAACGGATCCGGGCTTAGCCGGAAAAAAAGGTGGGGCCGAAGCCTGCGCAGGGGAAGAAGCGACATCGCCGTTGCTGCCCTGCATCGCTGCTGGCCGCTGGTCGTCGATCAGGTCGCTGGTCATGGGACGCCCCCACGACGCAACGCGTGCGCCATCGCGCCGGGTTTCCTCGACATCATTGGGGCCGTTATGTGCCGCGCCCATCATCTCGGCAGCCGGGTTGCCCCATTGCAGCCCCGCAGGCGGCCAT
>JBBRVR010000101.1:0-9282 GCA_038246695.1 Sphingomonadales bacterium | reverse complement strand
GCGTGCGGCGGATTTCGCGCAGCAGGCGGATATGATCCTCAGCCGGAATGTGATGGAACACGCAGGCCGTGAACACGAGGTCGAAACGCGCGTCCGTGAAGGGCAGCGTGCGGCCGTCATAGCAGACCGGCTCGACCGGGCGGATCGCGCGCGCCTCGCAGTGGGTAAGCGACCGGGACGAGACATCGAGACAGGTGAGCGCAGCTGCGGGAAATTCGCGTTGCAGATGGGCGACGCAATTGCCGCGCCCGGCGCCGAAATCCATGATCTGCGCCGGCGCAATCCCGGCGCGCGCCATCACCCGCGCCGCCTCGGCCGCCTTGTAAGCCGCGAAGAAATCGGGATCCTCCCCGCTCAGCCGGACGGAGGCTGCGTGCTGCGCGTCGTATTCGTCGACATAGGCGTCGAATTCAGCCTGCGACACGGATACCCTCGCGCAGTTCGGGTTCGCTTGCCCCCGCCGTGTCGCCGTCCGCCTTTGCCGCCGCGCCAATCGGATGGCTGCGCACCTCGGCGATGATGAACAGCGGGCGGTGCTTGGCTTCCATGTACATCCGCCCGAGATACTCGCCGAATACGCCCAACACCAGCAGTTGCACGCTGCCCATTATGAGAACCAGCGCCATCAGGCTTGCCCAGCCTTCAACGGTCCCGCCGCGAAACCATACCCACAAGATTCCGATAAGCGAAAACAATCCGCCTAACCCAAATCCCATCCCCAGATGCGAGGCAAACCGCAGCGGCACCACCGAAAAGCTGGTGACGGCATCGATCGCGAGCGCGACCATCTTCGACAGCGGATAGTTGGTCTCCCCGGCAAAGCGGGCATCGCGTTCATAGGGAAAGGCGATCTGGTTGAAGCCGACATAGCTCACCAGCCCACGGATGAACCGGAAGCGTTCCGGCATGGCATTGAGCTGATCGACCACCCGGCGGGTCATCAGCCGGAAGTCGCCGGTGTCGCGCGGGATCGGGGTGTCGACCAACTTGTCCAGCATGCGGTAGAAGACCGCTGCCGTGCCGCGCTTGAAGGCCGTTTCGCCGTGCCGCTTGATCCGCTGGCCGTAGACAACGTCGTACCCTTCGCGGACCTTCTGGAGCATCGGGCCGAGCAGTTCGGGCGGGTCCTGCAAGTCGGCGTCGAGCACGAACACGAGATCGCCGCGCACGTGGTGCAGGCCTGCGGTAAGCGCCAGCTGGTGGCCGTGATTGCGCGCGAGGTCGATGGCAACGATCCGCGGTTCGCGCGCGGCATGGGCGCAGATTGCCGCCCAACTGCCATCCTTTGACCCATCATTGACAAGAATAAGTTCAAACCGGTCTTCGAATTGGCTGCGGCATGCCTTGAGCACGCGCTCGATCAGAGCGTCGAGACCGGCCTCCTCGTTGTACACCGGGATGACGACCGAAAGCTCCAAAAGGCCCGAGCATGTCTGCGAAATCTGCAAGTTTTCAGCCTTCCTTGAGCCCAGCGTCCACCTACCGCAAACCAGTGAAACACGCGTTACGGGTGCGGGCCGGGCGACTGGAGCAACCACCCGCGTCGCCGCGCTATCCGGCAACGGTGAAAGAATTTCAAGACCTCAGGGAGCCAGAGTGCGCGGAAGATGCCGGCTCAGCGCCCCACCTTGGCGGCCAGTGCGAACCCGGCGGCGATCAAGCTGCATATCGCCATGGCGGCGAACATGGCGGGAATACCGCCCAGGCTGTCGAGCCAACCAAGCGAAGCGGAGGCCGCGGTTCGCCCGAGATTGAAAATGGCCATGAACACCGCGAATTGCGTCGCGGCGACGGCCGGCGTGCACAGCCGCATCGCCAGTGAACCACCAGTGACACCTCTGAGAAATGCGAGTGTCGTAAACAGGAAAACTGCGCCGATGAAAAGCGCGGGGTTTGTCCAATGCGCCTGCAGCGCCGCCATCGCGGCAGCCACAGCAAAGGACAGCAATGCGCCGATGATAAATAGGCGCCGCGCCCCTAAACGGCTGGCTGCCGCGCCGATGAACAACACACAAACAACCCCCGCGACCAGATTGGCCTGACCTGCCAAGCTGCTGTAGCCCGCCTTCTCCCAGCCGAGGATATTGGTGGCAAACAACGGTGCCAGCCCGAGGAAAATGCCCCATGCTGCGGTTACCGCGATCAGGGCGGGGACAAAAATCAGCGTCTGGCGGGTAAACATTGCAGCGAACAGATTGCGGATGATCGGGCCAAACGCACCGAGGTGAAGATCAAGGTTGCGCTGTGACGCAGTGCCCTTTGTCCATGGCAACAGGCGCTCATCAGGGCGCTCGCGCACGGCCAGCACGAGGACGAGAATGGCGGCGATTATCGCGCCAAGCGTCAGCGCGGCTGCGGGCAGGCCGTGGTAGGATATCAGATAGCCGCTGATTGCGGCGCCCGCCGCAACGCCGAAGGCCTGACCGCCGAACATATAGCCGTTGACGCGCTCGATTTCGTCGGTCGGGAGGATATCCACCGCCAGCCCATCGACCGCCACATCCTGAAAGGCTGAAGCAAGACCCATCGCAAACGCAAGCGCAGCGATCAGGCCGATCTGCTCCACACCGGGGTTCATAACCGCCATTGCAACAAACGCCGCGACCAGACCGAATTGACCGACGATGATCCATGGCCGCCTGCGCCCCATCGCCAGAAAAGCGTAGCGATCCATGATGAAACCGTACGCCAGCTTGAAGGTCCACGGCAGGATGATCATGGCCAGCACACCGCCGATGGCCGCCGCTGACGCGCCGTTCTGGGCCAGCCAGGCAGGCAGCCCAAAGTCGATCAGCCCGAACGGCAGCCCTTGCGCAACATACATCAGGAACAGCACCGCCACGCGCAGCGTGCGATGCTCGCTCAGCGCAAAACTGATGGGCGGTACGGCGCGCAGGGCTTGGGTGGCCATCGGGTCAGTCTCCGGTGAGAGGGCTGTCACTGGTGAAGCGTGTGGCAGGCGGCGCTTCCCCCCCAAGGAACAGCGCCGCCTGCCAAGGTTCTGAAACCGGTTCGCTTATTTCAGAACCAATTCCTGATACTGGACGCTGCCAAGCTGCTCGCGCATGTTTTCGCGTTCGCCGCTTGCAACCGTCTGCTTGCGGTCGTCCGAGGCCAGCATCGCATTGACCTTCTTGTTGAACGCTTCTTGCTGGGCCGTCGTCATATAGTCCTTATATTCGATGATCAGGATCAAATCGGATTCGCCCGCGCGCGGATTGTTGGCCGCAAGCACATGATATTCAACAACGATACCTTCAGCCTTGCCCAGTTCCTGGATTTTCTTCCACTGGCCGGAAAGCCAGTCCATATAGTTTTCGAATTGACCGGGAAGCACCGCGATCCGGTTAGCTTCCCAAACGGTACCGGGCTTGTAGCTCGAATCCTGCGCCATTGCGGATGTGGCCGTTGTCACCGCGAGCATCATGGCGGCGCCCGCCAACAGTGTTTTCATCATTTTCATCGTCGTCTCTCCCCTTGCGTCACCCTCTCACCACGAGATGGCTTCCCCAAAAAAACTCAGGTTGCGCTTGCCATCCGCAGCGCGCGCCCGCGCACAGACACGCGCAGCCCCCAGATCAGTGCGGCATTCACCACCATCATCAGCGCGATGCCGAGCAGCCCCGCATCGAAGCTCCCGGTTGCATCGGCCAGCGCGCCCCAGGCAAAGGGCGTCAGGAACGCCCCGATCTGCGAGATGGTGTTGATCGCCGCCGCGCCGACCGCGAGTTCGCGGCCTGACAGTGCATCGGCCCAGCCTGAGGACACCAGCATCGCAACCGAGAACGACACGGTCGCAAAGATGAGGTAAGCAAGAGCGACGACCACCGGCGATGGGACCAGCAGGATCACAAACAGCGACCCCGCCATCACCGCAGCGCTGCCGAACGCATAGATCAGGCGATCGCCGCGCTGATCGGCGCGGTTGCCCAGCCACAGCGTCGCAGCCGTGCCGATCAGCCCGCCGAAACCGACCAGATAGCCAATGCCGGTGGCATCAAGCCCGGTTGCCGCCTTCAGGATCATTGGGGCCGAAAGCGTGAAGGTAATGAACGCGCCGATGCAGGTAAACCCGATCGCGCCGTTGAGAAGCACCTTAGGGTTGCGGAAAATGGCGAGGACATTGTGGCTCACCGGCCCGCCGATCAGGCGTTGCTCGCGCGCCAGCTCACTTGCAATCCACGCCTTTTCTGCCGGGTTGAGCCAGTCCACCTTCGCCGGACTGTCCGGCAGGAAGCGCAGCACCAGCAACCCGACCAGCACCGTCGGCAGCCCCTGCACCAGAAACAGCCATTGCCAGCCATGCATCCCCGAGGTGCCGTCCATTGCCAGCAACCAGCCCGACATCGCCCCCATCACCATCGAGGCGAGCGGCCCAGCGATGTAGAACCGGCTGACCGCGCGGCTACGATGGCACGGCGGAAACCAGCCCGAGAAGTAATAGATCACGCCGGGATAGAACCCGGCCTCGGCCACTCCGAGTGCGAAGCGCAGGATGTAGAACTGCTCGGCCGTCTGCACGAACATCATGCCGGCCGACAGCAGCCCCCAGGTGATCATGATCCGCGCAATCCACTGGCGCGCGCCGAACCGCACCAGCATCAGGTTGGAGGGGATCTCGAACAGGGCATAGCCGAGGAAGAACAACCCGCCGCCCAGCCCGTAAACGGTCGCGCTGAAGCCGAGGTCGGCGTTCATGTCGGCGGCCGCGAAGCTGACATTTACCCGGTCCATGTAGGCGAACAGGTAAGCCACGAGGATCAGAGGAATGATCCGCCAGAACGTCTTGCGCATCGCCGCAGCGCCGATTGCCGTCTGGTGCTCGCCGCTTGCCATCATCAACTCTCCCCCGGAGCCGGACGCAGCGGCACAGGCGCCGAAACCCTCGGTTCCGAGCGTCTGAAGAGCCCTTGATTGCTGCGTTAAACCCTGCCCGGAAGAATGCGTTTCCGTAACGTCATTCGTCAACCGGGGGCAGCGTCAATAAACCGTGAAAAAAGCGTCAATCTGCCATTGAGATGCGGTTGGTCGGGCGCGGCAGCAAATCCGGCCAGCCATGCTTGTCCCACGCTTCGACCATCCCGATACGCTGGGCGAAGGGGATGAATTCTTCGTGCTGCCAGATCCGGCACATCGGTTCGATCTCGGTCCAGATCGACATCAGGCAGGCAAGGTTCTGCAGGGTGATGCGCGTACCAATGGTTTTGAACAGCATCTCGGCATAGCCCATGAATACCGCTGGCAGGGTGATTGCCTGATGCTCCTTGTCCTGCATCGACAGGTGCAGGAAATCGAGCGTGCGGCAATAGGCCTCGCGTTCTTCGGGCTTACCGCTGCACACGCCTCTTGCCGCGACATCCCAATAGGCATCGATCATCGCGGGCGGCATCGGTCCGGTGCCACTGGGCGGCGGAATGCTGTTCGCAATCGCATAGCGCGTCTGTTGGTAGGCTTCGACAGCCCGCGCGTGCTCTCCCGCCGCGGTCAGGCCGACACCCAGCCAGATCGAGGGAAAACCCAGATCCACGCAGCGCTGCGCATCGGCAATCGAAGCGTCGACATCGCCAAGATTGAGCTGGCCTGCAGAACGCACCATGTAGTGTCTGCCATCAACCGGATCTTGATCAATCGCGCGATCAAGAAAAGCCATCCCCTGCCGCGTCAGGCCGCAGAACAGCAAAAGCCCGCCAATCCGGACTGCAACGGCCGGGTTGCTGGGTTCGACTTCAATCGCTTTGAACGCCAGATCAAGCGACCCGACGATATTGTTGCGGGTGAATTCGTGCAAGGCCAGCAAGCCGTAGGCCTGCCCCAGATAAGGCTTGATCGCCAGCGCTTTGCGCACGCAATCTGCCATCTTCGCCGATGCTTCGGTCTGATCGGTTCCGGCCAGATAAATGCCCATGCGCTGGTGGACATCGCCGAGCAGCACCCATGCCTCGGCAAAGCCGGGATCGAGCGCGACTGCGTGTTCGAGCAATTCGGCCGCCCGGGTCAGCACCCCGTCGCCGAACAGGCGCGCATTCAAGGCGCGGCCCTGCAGATAGAGGTCATAGGCCTCTTTGCTGTGGGTGAGATTGCCAACCACCGGTGGTTGGAGCGCGATGCCCAGCGCTCCCGCCAGTGCTTCGGTCACCCCGCGGGCCACGGTCTCCTGCAAGCCGAAGATGTCATCCAGCACCCCGTCAAACCGACTGCCCCATAATTCGAACCCGGTGGCGCCATCGATCAGATGGGCATGAATGCGCACCCGCTCGCCCTGGCGTTGCACCGATCCCTCGACCAGATGCGAGACGCCAAGCTGCGCGGCAATCTGCGCTGGCTGGAGTTCACTGCCGCGCAAGTGGAACGACGAGGTGCGCCCCGCCACCAACAATTGCGGCACCCCGCTCAGCGCGGTGATCAACTCATCGACCATGCCGTCGGCAAAGTAATCCTGCTCACCCGGCAGGGAGGCGGAGCGGAACGGCAGGATCGCAACGCCGCACTTGCCCGCGTTGCGCCGTGGTTCGGCCGCCAACGTTGGCGTCGCCAGCGCGCGTCGCCGCGCTGCGAGCCATTGCGCAAACGGTTCGCCCAGATCCAATTCGGCGAGCATCGGCGTTTCGGGCGCGTATCCCGCTGACAAATCGGTGGTGATCGCCCCGGACCGGATCGCCACGCTGCTGCGGGTCACGATCAGCACATCCGACCCCAATGGGGCGAGCAGCTTGCCCAGATCGAGCAAGCATTGGCGCAAACTCGCCTTGCTCTGCGCCGGAAAGCGCCCCGGCCATAAGAGCTTGCTCAACGTATCACGTTCGACTGGCTCGCCAGCCGAAAGGCACAAGAGGGCCAGGATCGCACGCGCGCGCTTGCTGGGGATCACAATTTCGCGGCCGCCGGGCAGAAACAGCCGAAACGCGCCGATCATGGTGGCCCGGGCCACGGGTTCAGCGCTGCAACGCGCCTGTTCCTGATCGTCTGACTGCATGCCCGCGATGTCCCCCGAAAACGATTCGGGAGTCGATTGGGCAACAATGCAAATGCAAATGCCGGTAGCGCGCTGCTTGCTCCAGACCTATGGTCGCCAATGGTGGCTGTTTCGGGAAACCAATCGGCGACAGCATGCCAATTACAGCAACCAAACCGGTCACGCTGACCGCCAAGGCAAACTCTGCTGCCAAACTGCGGCGCAAGGTCGGCAACAGGGTTGCAGGGTCAGCAATTGCAACGTCATCAGACAATGCGCGGCGCCGACTGACACGGGCATTGTGCGCGCCAAAACCCAGCATGCAGCCAACCAAAACCACCTTTGCGGCGAGCAAGAGGCCGTAAGGTGCCCTGATCACCGCAGCGCTATTCTCCAATCCAAAAATCAGGTGCGAATTGACGAGGCCGGTAAATGCGACGGTCGCCACAAGACCCACGCCCAGCGGTGCGAAGCGGTGCATGGCGGTGAGCAGTAGCGGTACCGGGATGTTGCCAGACCGCCGATGCGCCTTGACAGTCAAGTGCAGGAACCAGCCGATTGCGCCGATCCACAAGCCCGCTGCGAGCAGGTGGACGCCATTGTTGATCCGGTGGAAGAGGCCAAGCCCGCCCTCGGTCGCTGCGGCATGACCGCTCCAGCCGAGCGTCATCAGCGCGCCTGCAAAACAGGCAGCGGCGATCGGCGGCCCTGCCGCGGTACGGTGCCGAAAGAGCACCGCGCACAAGCCTGTAACGAGCAACAGGCCGCGCACGATGAAGGCCCATCCCAGATCGGTCCCAAGAATCATTGCCTCGGTCATCGGCCAGTCGAGCGCCGTGATTGGCGCGCCCATCATCGCAGCGATGGAGACCAGCATCAGCGCCAGCGACAATAGCGGAGCGGTGATCGCAGCCCCGACCAAAGTTGCATTGCCGCGGCCCTGCGGAACCCAGCCGAAACCGCGCAGCCCGATCAGGCGAAACGCTGTCCAACCGAAGAGCCCGAGCAACGCTGTATAATGCGCAAAGCGCAGTGTGGGTTCGACTATTCCCCCCACCTCGCCATCAACTGACGATGAAGTTGACGGCGCCGTTCATGCGGTGGCCGTCGGCCCCGGCGGCCTGCCAGCGCACTTCATAGGTGCCCGCACGCAGCGGCTCGCGCAGGTTCAGCGTCATTGTGCGGTTGCTGTTCGACCAGGCAGAGGCGAAGTTGCGGATCACCATCGGGCTGTGGTTTTTCATGCCGGGCATGGCGGTCATGACGATGCTGGCGGCCGCAGTCGGCGGCAGCAGTGCTTCGCTGAAGGTCAAGGTGACGACACGCGGGCGGGCAACAGTCGCGCCTTCAGCCGGGGTCGAGGCGACCACGCGAGTGTGCGCAAGCACGATCGCCGGGGATGCGAGCGACCCTGCCATCATGGCGGCAGCGGCAAAGGCAGATAAGAATTTCATGGGATTATCCTTCACTTCAAAACCAGAAACGGATGCCGACAAGGAAGTTGGTGACGCTGGCATCTTCACCGCGCGCACGGGCATAATCAGCGCTGCCGCCGACCCGCCAGCTTTGCTCGATGCCGATATAGGGCGCGAATTCACGAATGATTTCGTAACGTAGTCGAATACCAATTTCGACCTGATCGATGCCTGAACCAATCCCTAGCCGGGGAACATCCTGCGCCGACAAATTCACCTCGGCCCGGGGTTGAAGGATCAAACGCTGGGTGATGCGCTGATCGACCTCGCCCTCGATCCGTGCGGTGATATCGCCGCGGTGCGACACGAACAGCGCGGCATCGACCTCGAACATATAGCGCGAAAGGCCTTGCACGCCGATTACCCCGTAGGTGGTATCCGGCCCGGCAAGATCCTGCCGCACGCCCACTTGCACGTCCCAGAAGGGTGCAAAGGCCCGGGAATAGAGCGCCTGAAACTCTGCATCGTCAACGGTCTCGCCAAACGTGCCTTCGCCTTCGCTCTTGAACCAAAAGCGGCTGGTCGGGCTGCCGTAATAGCCCTGCAGGTCCCACAAATAGCCGCCGCCGCCGTCGCGCACTTGCGTCTCGAACCGGTCGCCTTGAAACCAGAATACCGGGAAATCGCCATGGGTGCGTTGCAACTCCGCGCGCGAGGCGCGCATGGCTTCGGCGCCCCAGATCGCGTCAGCCGCGCGCGGCGGCCCGCTTTCGGCTTCGGGCGGGGTTGGCGTTTCCATGTCCGGGCCGGGGGAAGCTGACGGGGTCTCGCCCATCGTGCTGTGATCCATCCCATCCATCGCTTCGACTGGCGGCGTCGGAGCCGCGGGCATGGCATGGCCTGCATGCGGATCAG
>JBBRVR010000100.1:0-9458 GCA_038246695.1 Sphingomonadales bacterium | reverse complement strand
TGACGGGCACGACGCATTTCTGCGCGACACCCGCATTGGCGGCCAGCGGATCGAGCGCGCCCGAACGCTTTCCCGCCATAATGAGCGCCGTAACTGTTGTTTGCTGTGTCATGCTGCGCGCCCTTAGCGCCAAATCGGATGCAGCGCAAAGCAGTCAGGTGTGCGTCTTGTGCAACATAGTGTGTCAGGCCAGAAGGGTGGGCGATGCGTATCGTGTTCTCTCGCAAGGGGTTCGATTCCAGCGCCGGTGGCGGGCCTTCGCCGATCACCGCCTGCGCCGATGGAAAGGCTCGCCCGATCAGCCTGTCGATTCCGGATAGCAAGGGGTTCTCGCGCACAACCTATGGCGATCTGGGGCTGGGCGATCATGCCGCGCGGGCGAGCCGGGGGCGGCTGGGCGTGGGCGATCTGTGCCATCACGATCCGATGTTTCTTCCTGATGGCACCTGCCTGTTCGGTCAGACCGGGGCAGCGCAGACCCATCTGGAACGGCAGGGGGTGGGGGTGGGCGATGTGTTCGTGTTCTTCGGCCTGTTCCGCGCCGAGGTGCAAGAGCCGCATCCACGCAACTCGCGTATCTGCGGTTGGACGAGGTCATCGCGCTGTTAGGCGGTGCGTCTGCGGAACTTGACAATATTCCGATCGTGCCCAAACAAGGTATGTATGAAGCCGCAGAAACAGCAATCCGAGCAGCCTACGCTCAAGGCGCTATTGGCGAACAGACGTTTCGAGGAACTCTCGGACGCCGAGAAAGCGCAGTACGGGCAGATAAATCAGCGGGACGCGCAGGCCACGGTCCAGCGAATAGTCAACAACCTCAACCAGAGAACAGCAACCCGCTAGATCGCGGGGCTGCAATCGATCCCGACATTGCCACGCGTCAGCGGCAGGAGGCGCAGCTGCGCAGCGTGGCGCGGGGTCAGGAATTCGTCGCCGATGTGGGGCGGCGCAAGGCTTCACGCGAATGGCTGGAGCGGGTGATTGCAGAGATCAAAGAGTCTTGATGATGCCGGAGAAATCGAGCGCGCCGTGCTCTGCGGCAAACGCTTCGTATAGCGCCTTGGCGTGGGCACCCAGCGGAGTATTCGCGCCCGCGCTGTCGGCCGCTTCCATTGCCAGTTTTAGATCCTTGAGCATCAGTGCGGTCGCAAAACCGCCCTTGTAATCGTTGTCCGACGGGCTTTGCGGGCCGACGCCGGGAACCGGGCAATAGCTGGTCATCGACCAGCACTGGCCGCTGGAAACGCTGGAAATATCGTAGAATGTCTGCGCATCCAGCCCCAGCTTTTCCGCCATGGCAAACGCCTCGCACGTGCCGATCATCTGGATCGCGAGCAGCATATTGTTGCAGATTTTCGCCGCCTGACCGTTGCCCGCATCCCCTGCGTGGATCACCGCCTTGCCCATCGCGGCCAGAATCGGCTGCGCGGCGTCAAAAGCATGGCGTTCCCCGCCGACCATGAAGGTGAGCGTTCCGCCCGCCGCCGCCGCAATTCCGCCCGATACCGGCGCATCGACCATCTTGTAGCCTTGCGCATGGGCAGCACCGATCACTTCACGCGCGGTCGCCACGTCGATGGTCGAACAATCGATCAGCGTCGCGGTGTGCGGCGCATGGCCGATCACATCGCTGGTATAGACCGACTTCACGATCGCCCCGTTTGGCAGCATGGAGACGACCGCCTCGGCCCCGTCGCAGGCTTCCTTTGCGGCGGTGAAAGTGCTGCAGCCCGCCTGGCGCGCAGCGGCGAGCGCGTCTTCGCTCAGATCGAAGGCGCGCACTTCGTGTCCCGCCTTGACGAGATTCGCGGCCATCCCGCCGCCCATGTTGCCAAGGCCGATGAATGCGATTTTCATGTCACTCTCCCAAAAGTGAGAGGACCGCAACGCCACCAAGTATCATTAGCGGTCCGAAAATTAGCATAAGGACCGGTTGGACATGCGCCATCATCCACTCCCAGCGACTGAATGGCAGCGGCTCTTCATTGCCTCCTGCCTTCAGTATTGCAGCTTCGATCAAACTGATGCGTTCCTCGCGGCGGTTCTGCCAGCCATCCACGCCTAACCAAACGAACAGCATCCCGAAAATCAGCAGTCCAAGACCCTTGAGGATTATCTCCCAGCCCACTGGCCCTCGCGCTTCTCGATGAATGCCGCCATGCCTTCGGCCTTGTCCTCGCTCGCGGTGAGGATCTGGAAAATGCGGCGCTCCATGATGAGGCCCTGATCAAGCGTTGTCTCGAAGGCCGCGTTGACCATTTCCTTGTTCGCAATCGCGGCCATTGGCGGCATCGCAGCAATGATGGAGGCGGTTTTCAGCGCCTCGCTGAGCAGGTCCGCCTGCGGGACCACGCGCACCACCAGGTTCGCGCGCTCGGCCTCCTCGGCGCCCATCATCCGGCCCGTCAGGCACATTTCCATCGCCTTGGATTTGCCGATTGCCCGCGTCAGCCGCTGCGATCCGCCCATGCCCGGCGCAACGCCCAGCTTGATTTCCGGCTGGCCGAATTTCGCATTCCCGGAGGCGATGATGAAATCCGCCATCATCGCCAACTCACACCCGCCGCCCAGCGCAAAGCCGTTGACCGCGGCGATCCACGGCTTGCGGGTCTTTTTCACGATCTCGCTGGTCCAGGGCGCAAAGAAATCGTCGAGGTAGAAATCCGCCGCGGCCTTCTCGCTCATCTCCTTGATGTCAGCCCCGGCCGCAAACGCCTTCTCGCCAGAGCCGGTCAGCACCGCGCACAATTGGGTGTCGTCGTCGCTATAGACTGCAAACGCCGCGATCAGATCGGCCAGCACCTGCGAATTGAGCGCGTTCAGCGACTGCGGGCGGTTGAGCGTGATCAGCGTAACGCCGGTGGAGCCGTGCGCATCGGTTTCAACGGTGATGGTTTCAAAAGTCATCGTGGCATCCATTCCTCATCGGCAGGCAGGGGCGCAAAGATGCTGTCGAGCAACTCGTCGGTCACATCCTGCGGGGTCGCCGGGTCCCATTTGGGATCGTGCGTCTTGTCGACAATGACCGCGCGCACGCCCTCGGCAAAGTCGGGACGGATCAGCACGCGGCTGGCGATGCGGTATTCCATCGCCATATTGTCGGCAAAGGTTGGCAGGGTCAGACTGGTGGCAAGCTGGCGCAGCGCAACCTCGCACGTCTGCGGGCTTTTGGTGCCGAGTGTATCGCGTTCCTTCACCGCCCAATCGTCGCCCGCCACAATGGCGGCCTCCAGACTGGCGAGAATATCCTCATAGCTGTCGGACGCGAAATGCTTGGCAATTTTCGGGGCGCTGGCCTGAATGCGTGCATCTGGCGGGGTGCCGACGGGTTCGGACAGGATGCCCGATATCCGCCCAGGTCGCTCGATGATGCGGGCCTTGATGTCCTCCAGCATGGCGCTCGGCACGTAATGGGTCGCGAGGCCGGTCCACAGGCATTCCGCCCCATCGAGCCGCGCGCCGGTGAGCGCGAGGAACTGCCCAACCCGTCCGCCCAGGCGTGAAAGATACCAGCCGCCGCCCACATCGGGAAACAGGCCGATGCCGGTTTCGGGCATGGCAAACCGGGTGTTTTCGGTCGCGACGCGGTATTTGGCGGGCATGGCAATGCCGACCCCGCCGCCCATCGTGACCCCGTCCATAAAGGCGACCACCGGCTTGGGATAAGTGAACAGCTGATGGTTGAGCTGATATTCGTCATGGAAGAACTGGCGCCCCGACGCACCGCCATCATTCAGCGCGGAATCGCGCAGGAACTGGATATCGCCGCCTGCGCAAAACCCGCGCCCTTCATCATGGTCGATGATGATCGCCTCGATCGCGTCGTCGTGGTGCCATTCGGACAGCGCGGCGGACATGGCGTGGCACATCTCCAGCGTCAGCGCATGCAGCGCCTTTGGCCGGTTAAGCGAGATATGGCCGATCGGGCCGTTTACGCGGGTGAGTACGTCTTGTGTCATTTCAGGTGCCCTCATTGCCGCAACAGATCCCGGCCCACGATCATGCGCATCACCTGATTGGTACCTTCCAGGATCGAATGCACCCGCAAGTCACGCCAGAAGCGTTCAATCGGGTAATCCCTGAGATAACCGTATCCGCCGAACAATTGCAGCGCATCATTCACGATCTTGCTGCCGTTGTCGGTCGCCAGCCGCTTTGCCATCGCGGAAAAGCGGGATTTGTCGGGCGCGTTGTCCGTGACTTTCGCAGCGGCGAGATACAGCAGCGCGCGCGCCGCCTCCAGATCGGTGGCCATGTCGGCCAGCATGAATTGCGTGTTCTGGAAATCGGCAATGGGCGTGTCGAACTGCTTGCGGTCTTTCGTATAGGCGATTGCCTCGTCCAGACAGCGCTGCGCGCCGCCCAGCGAACACGCGCCGATATTCAGCCGTCCGCCATCCAGACCCATCATCGCAAACCGGAACCCTTCACCCTCATCACCGACGCGGTTGGCGACCGGCACGCGCGCGTCCTCGAAGATGACCTGCGCGGTGGGGGAAGCGTTCCAGCCCAGCTTCCTCTCTGGCGCGCCGAAGCTGACGCCGGGCGTGTCTTTGTCGACTACAAGGCAGGTGATCCCCTTCGTCTTGTCATCGCCGGTGCGCACCATGCAGACATAGATATCGTTGACGCCGCCGCCCGAGATGAATTGTTTGGTGCCGTTGATAACGTAGTGGTCGCCATCCAGCCGGGCGTTGGTCTTCAGCGCGGCGGCATCCGAGCCGCTGCCCGGTTCGGTCAGGCAATAGCTGGCGATCTTCTCCATCGAGACGAGATCGGGGAGGTACCGTTCCTTGATCTCCGTGCCGCCGAAAGCGTCGATCATCCACGCCGCCATGTTGTGAATCGAGATAAACGCGCTGGTGGTCGGGCAGCCATAGGCCATCGCCTCCATGATCAGCGCGGCCTCCAGCCGGCCAAGTCCGATCCCGCCCGATTCTTCCGATACATAGATCGCGGCAAAGCCAAGATCGGCGCTGCGTTTGATCACGTCCTTGGGGAAGATATGCTTCTCATCCCACTCGGCCGCGAACGGGGTGATCTGGTCAGCGGTAAAGCGTTGCGCGGTCTCGCGAATAGCGAGCTGATCGTCGGTAAGTTGAAATTGTCCAGTCATGGCGGACCGTCTAGCGAGTGCAGCGGCCTGAGAAAAGAGCGCGCTGCACGGTTCTTTTATCGCGTGGGCGGTATTCACGCGGCGAGGTATTTGCAGCAGGGGTGTATCCGGACCGCCTGTGAGAACGTATCTATCGCCATGACCTCGACTGCAGAGCCAGGGCCGACGCGCCTGATCCTCGTCTATAACGCCAACAGCGGTCTGATGACCGCGATGATGCACACCGTGCACAAATGGCTGCGCCCGTCGACCTATCCGTGCTCGCTGTGCGCGATAACCTATGGCGTGGTGTATATGCATGGGGAATGGCGGCGATTTCTGGATCGCCTCAATTGCGAGGTCGTGATCCATCATCGCGATGATTTCAAACAGGCGTTTCCCATGCTGGGCAATGGCGGCGCGCGCGAGGTAAAACTGCCCGCAATCCTGATCGCCTATCCCGACGAGGAGCCGCTTGTGCTGATCCCCGCGCAGGAACTGGACACCATACAGAGCGCACGTGAGTTGATCGACGTGCTCGGCGTGCGGCTGCCGGTTGATGCTCTGGCGGGTGGGCGGGGCGGATCGGGCGTGAAGGCTGTGGCTTAATCAGCCTGCAAAACTTCAGGAGACGAGTGCCTCCGCCTCGATCTCGACCTTCCAGTCCGCGCCGCATAGCCATGCCACCCCGACCATGGTCGCTGCCGGGCGAGCGGCTCCGAAATAGCGCGCATGGACCGCGCCGACCGCGTCCTGATCGGCAAAATCGGTAAGGAACATGCGTGTGCGCACCACGTCTTTCGATGTGCCTCCCAATTCATTGATTGCAGCGACGATCAACTCGCAGCAGCGCGCAGCCTGCTCCACCGCGCCGCCGGGCGTGGTGGTGCCGTCCGGCTCGATCGGGCCGGTCCCGGCGACGATGATGCGGTTGCCGTCTCTGACAGCTCGGCAAAAGCCGTACCGTGCCTCATAGGGCGAGCCGGATGTGACGCCTTGCCGACCTTTGGTCATGCGCAACGCCTGCTCGGAGAATCGTCCACAATTCGCGGCGCGTCGCCATCGGACGTTTCCAGCCGCTGTCTTTCACCCGATCCGGTCAGCGAGAGCCGCATTTTTTGCCTCCACGTCTCGCCTTCGCCCTCCATATCGAGCGTAACGATCACATCGGAACCATCCTGCACAATTTCGGTCACCATGCCGACCGATTCGTAGAACAGGACTTCGCGCTCGGATATTTCCATGCGCAGGTCGGAATCGGGGGAGCAGGTGCTGCCCTCATAATCCCACACGCCTTGAAACCGCGCGGGGACCGAGTCATCTGCGACCGGATTCGTTCCCTGCGGCGAAGTTTCGCCGGGCGCGCTGGATGAAGCACTTGCCGGGTCGTCGGCTGTTTGGGATGCCTGCGGTTTGCCCGATTGCTGATCGCTCGCCGGGGAGCAGCCGACCGTCGCCACCAGCGCAAGCGCGGCCCCTATCGTGCCAAGCGTTTTGATGTGCATCACCACTACCCCATTGTCGGAATGACGAACGCATTGCCTTCGTCAGGCGCGCCATCCTTCTGGCCATCGGGCCAGCGCTGCGTGACCTTCTTTCGCTTGGTCCAGAATGCGAGACCTTCGGTGCCGTACTGGTCGATGTCGCCAAAGCCGGAACGCTTCCATCCGCCAAAGCTGTGATAGGCGACCGGCACCGGGATCGGCACGTTGATGCCCACCATGCCAACATTGACGCGCGCGGCAAATTCGCGCGCGGCGTGGCCGTTGCGCGTAAAGATCGCGACGCCGTTGCCATATTGATGTTCGCTGGGCAGGCGGACCGCCTCATCAAAATCCTTTGCGCGCACTATCTGGAGGACGGGGCCGAAGATTTCTTCCTGATAGCTTTTCATGGTCGGCGTCACATGGTCGATCAGCGTCGGGCCGACGAAGAAACCGTTTTCATGTCCCTGAAGCGTGTAGCCGCGCCCGTCGATCACGATTTCGCCGCCTTCCTCCTCGGCGGTGGTGATCCATTGTTCGATCCGCGCCTTGTGTTCGGGCGTCACGACCGGGCCGTAATGCGCATCGGGATCAGTCGAGACGCCGATGCGAAGCGCGTTGATCGCCGGGATCAGCTTTTCTCGCAACCGCTCTGCCGTGTCCTCTCCCACCGGCACGACGACTGGCAGCGCCATGCATCGTTCCCCGGCAGAGCCGAACGCCGCGCCCGCCAGATCGTTCACCACCTGATCGAGGTCCGCATCGGGCATGACGATGCCGTGGTTCTTCGCACCGCCCATCGCCTGAATGCGCTTTCCAGCCTCCGCCCCGCGACGAGAGACGTAATGCGCAATGTCGGACGATCCGACGAAGCTGACCGCGCTGATCGCGGGGTGATCGAGGATCGCATCGACCATCACCTTGTCCCCGTGGATCACCTGCAACAGCCCTTCGGGAGCGCCCGCCTCCAAGAACAGTTCGGCCAGCCGCACAGGCACGGATGGATCGCGTTCGGAAGGTTTCAGGATGAACGCATTGCCGGCCGCGATTGCCATGCCGAACATCCACATCGGGATCATCGCGGGAAAGTTGAACGGGGTGATGCCAGCACCGATGCCCAGCGGCTGGCGCACCGAATACACATCGATCCCCGGCCCGGCGCCCTGCGTGTATTCACCTTTCAGCACCTGCGGAATACCGCACGCATATTCGATCACTTCCAGCCCGCGCTGCACATCGCCCTTGGCATCATCCACCGTCTTGCCGTGTTCACTGGAGAGCAGTTCGGCGAGGGACTGCATATTCGACTCCACCAGTTCCTTGTACCGAAACATCACGCGCGCACGTCTCTGCGGGTTGGTCGCGGCCCATGCGGGCTGCACCGCGCGCGCATTGGCGACCGCGATTTCAAGCAGCGCCGCATCGCCAAGCGGAACCTGCGCCTGCACCTCCCCGGTGGAGGGGTTCCAGACTTTATGCGTGCGGGTGGCGGCGGGAATGGAGCCCTTTCCGGGCATGAAATGGTCGATCTGGCGCATGGTGTGGTGTCTCTCTCCTGGTCGCGGGCGTGGCCGTTTTAGGCCGCCCGCGGTTATGGCATCCCAAGTGCCGCCTACCGCTCGCCAAGGCAAGTCTTGTGACCTCGTGGGCTGGCGGCAGTCAGGCGCGTCCAGCCCTTCGCATCTTTCGCAAGTCGCAGTTTGGCTGTACACCGGCGCACAATGCATCTGTTTGAAGCCCTCGTCGTTTTGCATGTGATCGCTGGGACCATCGGGCTTGTCGCCTTCTGGGTGCCGATCGCCACGCGCAAGGGGGCAAAGTACCACCGCAAGGGCGGCAAATTCGCCTGCTACGGTTTTATCGTCGCGGGCGCGCTGGCAGTCGTGATGGGGCTGATATCGCTGTTCGTGATGCCGGATCGTCACCCCGAAATTGCTGATCGCGCCCTGTATCAAGGGCTGTTTGGCTGGATGATGCTGTATCTGGGCGTGCTCACCATCGGCTTTGCGGATTATGGCCTCGCGGTGGTGAAACATGCGCGCGGGCGAGCAGCTTTGCGCAAGGCCCGCTATCAAATGGTGATGGCCGCGGTTATCGCAGCCGCACTGGCTTGCGGGATATACGGGCTCACCATCGCAGAGCCGCTGATGATGGCGGTCGCAGCGCTCGGGGTGATCTCAATGACGATCCAGCAGGTGTTCGTGTGGCGCGGACGCCTGCCGTTTCTCGGCGAACCTAAACCCACGGCATATATCGGAGAGCATTTTCGCGCACTGGTGGGGATGGGCATTTCGGCCTACACCGCGTTCATGTCGGTCGGCCTGATCCGGCTGATTCCCGAGCACGTGTTCAACCCCGCCATCTGGGCTGTGCCCAGCGTGATCGGTGTATCGCTCATCATCTGGTTCACGCATCAAGGCAAACAACGGGCAAAGCGCGCCGAGCACGCGAAGGGCATTTCGAGCGCCAAGGGCGAACAGTCGACGCAGCAGGTGGCCTGAACAGCTTGCAGTTGACCCGGCGCATGTTTGGTATCATGGGCGGCGGCATCAGCGCAGGCAAAACGATGCGGGTGTAGCTCAATGGTAGAGCAGCAGCTTCCCAAGCTGACGACGAGGGTTCGATTCCCTTCACCCGCTCCAGCACCGCCTTCCCAAAACATCCCGGAAAAGCTATAAAACCCACGGAAATCAGAGGGTTTCTGGCGTTCGATTGTCCTGCATTTGCCCGGCTAGGCTCGCCAAATCTCTCGTGATTGGGGGCCTTTCTGGGGGCCTCACAGGTTTCCGCCAATTCGATAGGCCCCCAATCTGGGGGCCTTTTCTGGGTAAAGGTCTGAAATCATGGCGCTAACAGACGTTGCAGTTCGCAAGGCTAGA
>JBBRVR010000099.1:0-9653 GCA_038246695.1 Sphingomonadales bacterium | reverse complement strand
TTGAGCCAGTCCTGCAACAGCACCGTGGGCGAGCGGCGCTGGATGCGGCCGCTGACACCATCGCCAAATTCGGGCAGCGCGCGGGCAAATCCGTCACCCACCTTGCCCTTGTCGGCAGGTGCCGGCGGCGCGATGACTACTGGCACGCGCCCGCCCTTGGCTTCCCACGCAATGGTGAAGCGCCGGTCCTCACGCCGGTGATGGTGCGGTCCGGTCAGTTCAAAGCCGAATGCCTGTTCAAGCATCTGCCGCGCGAACTCCGCCGTCTGCTGCATCGTCGGCTGTTCGAGCCGTGCGTAACCCTGCCAATGGGCCTGTGCGATACGGAAATAGCGCGTGATCTCGTCGCGCAAGCTGGTGCCCTTGGGGCAGCCATAATCCGCCGCAGTCTTCTGATCGGGCGCGGCCGAAGCAATGGCTTGCACCTGATCAGGCGCGATCAGCCCGCCTTCGATAGTGAGCGCGGCAAAGCCGGTGTCGCTTGCGCGTTTGGTGGGCCGGGACATCAGTTCACCTCCGGCAGCAGGACATAAAGACCGATGATATCCGCCGGGAGGACTGGGCTCACCTTGACGGTCGCACCGCCGCCTGCCGCTTCGGTCAGCCGCAGATGATCGTGAGACAGGGCTTCACCTCGTTGGTTTGCAAAAGCCTCAATCGCTGGGCGGTATGTGGTGAGGCGCTCATGCGCGGCCTCGATCTGCCGGGTACGAGCGCTTTCATCCATGTTGCTGGAAGCTTCTGCCTCTAGCAATGCCAGCGCTTCTTCGGCGTTGAGCGCGACTTCCTGACCGAGACCGGAGAAGGCAAGCCCGGTCGCCTCTTCGGCCAGCAACAGCCGGTTCAGCCGTCCGCTCGTCACCAGCTTGTAGCGAAGCCGCAGGACCAGGAGCGTCGTCATCTGACTTACCGCGCGAGTCCGCCATACACCGGCGCGGCCAAGGGCCTTGCCGTCTGCACTCGCAGGATCGAGAGCACCTTCGGCCAAGGTCTCGGCCAGCACCGCGACGATGGGATGCACCCGCCCGACATAAGTGACACCGGGAAGGGGATCATCCTCGAAGCTGATCCGCCTCGTGCCACGCAAGCCGCGCTGCTGTAGCCGTTCGCGCATCATGTCAGGTAGGAAATCGGTGTGTAGAAGAGAGTGTCCCTTTGATGCTTCGAGCGGAGCCTGCAGACGCTTGAGGGCGCGTTCTGTGAAGCGGGAGACCTCTAGCGGGCCACCGTTGAGCGCCCGCATCTTGCGCCATTCGGGCAGCACTTCATCGGGCTTCAGTGCGCCTTGTGCATAGCGTGCGCGGCTGGCTTTTGCGCCTTCCGCCGTATCGCGCCACTGACGTTCGAACAGCTCGGCACCGGGACCGAAATCAAAAGTCATCTGGCTGCGCGCGCTACCGCCACGATGGAGCAGAACCGCCTGCATCAGCGCTGAAGTCACGCTCTCCTGATCCTCTGGCATCGGAACGCTCACGCCAGTGGCTTTTTCGATGGCTTCAGCCTTGCGCAGGATCACGTTGAGGACCGCACCGTCGATCGGGCTGTTGTCGCCGTACATCATGATCGAGCGCACGACCTTCGCCCGTTGGCCGAACCGGTCGACCCGGCCTTCGCGCTGCTGGTGGCGGGTGGGGTTCCAGCTCAGATCATAATGCACCACGGCATCGAACAAGCCCTGAAGGTTGATACCTTCAGAAAGGCAGTCCGTTGCCACCAGGATGCGGTTTTCATAAGGTTCAAGCGCATCGACCCGCACCCGGCGCTCATCGGGTGCCAGTGTGCCTGTCACCACTACTATCTGATGTTTGGGGAAGATCTTGCGGAGCGTCTCACCCAGCGCCTCGGCCGTCGCGATGAAGCGGCAGAAGATGACGGGCTTTACGCCATCTTTTAGCAATGGGCGCAGGTCCGCGACGAGTTGCTTGACCTTCGGGTCCTCATCGCGCTTGTCACTGAGTGCTTGGGCAAGGTCGATCAAGCCACGCAGAGCAACTCCCTCTTCCCCATGCTCACTCGCCGTTGCGGGTTCGATATCGCTGTCGCCAAGCACGCCATCCTCGGCATCAAACACAACCGGCTCTATCGAGGCTTCCTCGGCCATGCCGCCGAGCCGATTTCGCAGGGCGCTAAGCGCTGCAGCGGGGGAGGATCCTACGCAGCGCATCAGGGCAAGGGTGCCCCAGAATGCAAGACGACGATGGCGCTGATCGGACCCGGCGCGCTCGGTGACCGACAGGCAATAGTCCAGCATTGCATCCTGAAATGCCGCAAAGTCGCCTGTCAGCGTGAACGGCGCCTCCTTGGCCTCATGCTTTGCAAAAGCGCGCTGCTCGTCCCAGCCGTCCTGAATGTCGGGGCGGCGGCGTTGCACAAAATGCTGCGCAAGACGGCGGGCATATCGCACTCGGGCATTGCTATCGCCTGCCTCGGGGCCACCCTGCAGATCCTTATGCACTAGGCCAAGCAAACGATCGTAGGCCACGGTGTCACCGTTATGCGGAGTGGCTGTCAGGAGAAGCATGTGCCGGTCGCCGTCCCCTGCGAGGCGTTCGAGCAAACCGTAGCGTTGGTGCTTGCCCCGCTCATTGCCGACGCAGGCGTGCGCCTCATCGACAATGACAAAGGGCGGGCAAGCCCTGGCAAAATCGTCCCGGCGACTGTCGGCCTTGATGTAGTCGAGGCTGACGACCGTAAAGGGATAGGCCTCGAAAAGGCTTTGCGAGGTGGGCAGCCCGCGCTCTAGGCCGCGTGCCTTCGCGGCAGTCACAGCAACCGCGTCGATATCAAACTTCTCGCCAAGCTCGCTGACCCATTGATCGACGAGATGAGGTGGGCAGAGCACGGCAAAGCGATCAACGATCCCGCGATCCAGCCATTCACGCAGGATCATGCCCGCTTCGATGGTTTTGCCTATGCCGACATCGTCTGCGATCAGCAGCCGAGCGACTGATTGCTTGAGTGCCATCATGAGCGGCACGAGCTGGTAAGCGCGAGGCTCGACCCCCAGATGGGCAGCGCTTCGAAATGGCCCAGCGCCGCGCCGAAGTGACAGGCGCAAAGCATCTGCCAGCAATCGGGCGCCATCTTGCGTGTCGAGACGATCAGAGGTCGGTGCGGCAAAGCTTGCAGCCGAAACCGGGAAAGTCTCCAGTGCAGGCGCAATCAGCTGTGCGTCATCATCGGTGCCGGACAGCGGCCGAACGTTGAGCAAATCTTCCGACGGGGAAGGCAGAACAATCCACTCACGCCCACGCGCGCGCACCATGTCTCCGGGAGAAAAGATAACCGCGTTCATGCGCAAATTCCTAAAGCTACAAGGAGCTCGTGTGGAGGCTGCTCGTTGGGCATCAACGGCAGAGAGATGATGTCCAGAATGCCAAGCGCTGAAGCTTCAGCCACCAGGCCGGGTGTCGGGCCGCCAGGAATTGCGAGGACACCTTGCGCGGGCCAGAACAGTTGTTGCACCGATCCGTTGACCGAAATTGCGGAGGGTGTTGGAACGCCCCATTGCTCAACCGCAGCCAGCCATGGATGCTCCGTTCCAGTGTTTTTGGGCGCAACTTCAGCTGCCTGTGCAAGCTTGCAAAGGAGATCGATCACCTGATCATACCGGCGATCGATCAACTCGTGATCAGGCTGATTGAAATAGGAAAGGATGCAGCGATAACATCCCGCGATGCAGGCATCATCGGTCTCCTGCATATCGGCCGGGTTGAATGGCTCGCGATAATGCATGAGTGTGAGCGCCACCCGGGCAACTTCGGCAACCTTTTCAGGATCAGCCACCAGCCGGTTCAGTACGCCAGCCCCGCCCTCGGTCGCCTCATAAAGAAGAATGGCATTGCGAATGTCGCGGCTCGGCAATGGTTCGCCCAGAATCTCGCCCTCTTCCAGCTCGAAGACGAGCTGGGTGCCGCGAATGAACGCATGCTGGAATGTCGCCATTTCCTCCGTGCTGAAGGAGACCTGCGGTTGCAGCAACAACGCGTTCTTGTGATCCTCCACCATCGGAACAATCCGCTGCGGCTTGGCCTGTGTCGGATCGCCCATCCCATCATCATCGTCACCATTAGCCGGGTCTTTCAGCCATCGTCCCGAATTCGGGTCGATGAAGAAACCGCAGATCGATTTCGATTTGCGCCGCCGCAGCCCCTTGTTGATGCGCGAGAGCTTTGTTGCTGCGCCATAATCCAGTCGAAGCAAATCTTCTCCGCTATGACCGAGCACGGTGGAACGGATATCTGGCGCACCGTTGTGCACCGGCCATTGAAAGACCGTCTGGATCTCAAAACCGCGACGCTGACGGTCCTCATCATTGGCCGTAATCCGTTCCGCAGGCGCCGTCTCGACATTGTCGATGCGAAATACGGTATCGATACGCTCTGCGCCGCCCAGCGAAGTGTGGCACGCATGGCATCGTTCCTGAAGCTCATCTGTATGCGCGGCTCCGCACTCCGGGCACAAGATCAATGTCGACGTCGCAAGTTGTCCGTTGTCGAGTCGGCCCTCAGCGGGAAGTTTTGCCTTAGTCACACGGAAAGCCCGGCCCTCATGATAGATCATGCTGTTTGGGCCAAACTCGGCGATCGCGAGGAAGCGCGGACGCTGCAGCACCGCGCTCCTTGCAGCCGGGATAAAGGCGTAAAGCGGAAGGCGGGGGAAGTTGTAACCCGGCAGAAATCCCTCGGTGGCGAGGTAGCGATAGGTGTAGAAATCCGAACTGTTGGATGCCTTCCCGCACTCAAGGATTTCTAGCTCACGCGACGCATTCCGATACCGTCCGGCTGCTGCGGTTCTCTCCCCAGCTTTGAGCCCCACCTTATTCTGGATGGCATGTGCCAGCTCCTGCTCGCGGCGCGCGCTGCTGTGCAAATTGCGCCACCGATCGAAAGCTTCACTCAACGACGCCAAGGCCTCCTTATCGGTCCGCTCGACAAAGGCAGCCACGTCTGCGAGCCACGGTGCGTCACGAAGATTGACTGCGGGTAGCATGGAATCGATAAGACTGCGCATGATTGGCCTGGCTGCCCCGCTAGCCGCAAGCGCCTCTAGGCCGTCATTGATTTCTGCCGTCAACGGCTTCCCGTCTCTACCCATATCCAAGTTTTCAGGAATTGACGATTTTAGCGCGATATTGGCTGCAGCCAGCCATTCGGCGTGGAGGTGGCTGCGCAGCAGATCCTGATTGGCAAGATCAAGCGCAGGAGGTCTGACTGCACCTGCAACCACAGCCTGCTGATCGGCGAAATAATATTGATCATGGGGCGACTGGGCTGCGCAATAAACGACGATCAGCGCTGCTTGACCGCTTCGCCCTGCTCGACCTGACCGCTGGGCATAATTGGCAGGTGTCGGCGGCACGTTACGAAGGTAAACGGCATTCAATGCGCTGATATCGACGCCAAGCTCCATTGTTGGCGAACAAAAAAGTGCAGGGAGAAAACTGGTCGGCTCTCCTTGCTCGCGCATCTGCTCGAGATTGTCCTTCAATCTATCGCGATCCGGTTGCTCAAAGCGAAACCGGTCTTCCCGCCAAGCCCGGACCTCTTGATCGACCTGTGCCGTATGCTCCCTGGCCTCGAAACTGTATGGCAGATCGCCGGAGTGACTAAGCATCTCGGCTACTTGCTCGTACAAATCCCGGAAGAAGAGATTCTGTCGCTTGCCATCACGACGCACGTCAGCAGGTATCAGACGAATTGCAGTAGGTGCCATCCGCCATGCCGGAGATTCATAGCCGACGTTGACCCGCCGAACGAACTGGTGGGCCTCCGCAGCTTTCAGCAAAGTCTCAATGAGTTCGTCATATTCCTTGGCCGGCACCTGTTCGCTGTTCCAAAGCTTGGGATGGCGCAGCGCCTTGCCAAGCTTGCTTTGGCGTCCGGCTCTAAGGATCAAGGCAGCTTCAGAAGCGCGGATCGTGCCGCTACGAGGAGGCACGATCATCAGGAAGCCACATTCCCGTAACGTATTTTCCTCCTCACGGTCGATCGCCCAAGGAAGCCGGAGGCGATTGCGTGAAATCTCGGCTGACTGCTTAACCTTGCCGCGATCAAGCGCGTCCGTTGCAACCGCGAGCCCCTGCCGCATCTGATCAAAGAGAATTTCAAAAAGCTGCCGCCGCTGTGCTGGAGTTGCCGACGCCAACCTCAGATTGCTTGTAAACTCATCGTCGTCGTTGATGAGGTCGTCCAAGCCCGGAAAATGGGCGGTAATCAGGCCGACTTCTTCCAGATTGGGGTTAGTATAGCGCCAGCCCCTGCGCAGGTCCGCCCAAAGCCTGTGTGCCAGAACATCGGACAAGGCCTCCTGTGCCTCCTGCCGGTTCTGATAACCCTTGGCATTCGGATCGAGCATCCATTCGCCAAGGCGCTCTTTCTCGTCGAGGTCGAAGCCCAAGGCCAGCCGCACGGCCTCGCCAAATTTGTCGGCCCTGAGGCCCTGAGGACCGGCGTTCCTGACCGCCCGCAAGATCGCTGCTCGCAGAAGGGTGACAAAGATGAAGTCATTGAAATGGCCGGCCTGAAGCGCCGCATCTTGCCGGTTGTCGGTGAACCCGAGCAATTTTCGCGTATGCTCATGGAGTGAACCATCGCGCTCCATCCAGGCCAGAATCGTGGCCACGATTAGCGTGGTGGCAGAGCTTCGTCCTTCAGCGGAGAGACCGGCAAGCTTGTTGATTTCACGCGCTTGCGAAGCTGGTTGATGGCCGCATTCGGGACAGAAACGGTACTTGCCAGAAAAAAACCACGCAGGAATGCCTTCACCTTTAAAGCTGCCATCGGAACGCACCATAACAAGGCGCCCTTCATGCTTTCCGCGATGGGCAGACTTCAGACGAATCTCACTGCTTGCGGTCTGCTCCAGCCACTCGTCCGGATAGTCGTCCGGACTGCCTGCGAACCGGAAGCCCGCGTTGATAGCAGGGACCAAATAACCAGTTTCCGTGCCATCGGGCTCTGCCTCGTCGCGAGCAGCCTCATCAATTGATCGAGCTATGACCCGGTGCGCGCCATCAGCGTGTGTAATGGCAACACTGTGGTGCTCCTGACCGCATTCCCGGCAAAAGAACAATGGATAGAGCCTTGCATCAGGATCATCGGGATGAAACTTTTGGCCCTCCAGGGAAACCCGCCGCTTAGCGGACGGCTCCAATGTCGAATACGCCTGCCCCGCTCCAGAAATGAAGCGGTGAAGTTTGAACGCAAGAAATGCCCTTGGCGAAGTGCCGCCACGCTCGGCTTCAGGTTTTCCTATCAGAGCAAGCATTTCAGCAATCGCCCGACTGCATTCTACTTCATTCACGCCGGTCTGAAAATGCAGCGCCTGCGCGGCTGCGGTAAGAGTCATTGGCCTTCTGCGCCGCAGTTTCTCTCCATCATCAAGGCCGACCTGCGTTTCGATCCAGCACGCAAGCGGATGAACCGCCAGATCGGAATCGGTAATGCAGCCAGGAAGCGGTTGCAGCACAGCCTGACGCAATTGTTCTCCCAAAGTCTCCGCATTTATCGAAGGCAATGTGGCACGTGCAAGACTTTCATCGATGATATTGCCGACGCCGATCGGTTGACCAAACAGCTTAGTCGCCACTTCAGCTACTGCAGCCGCTCTCTCGGTTTCATCAGGTGAGCTCGACATCGTCGCCGACGTACCAATGCAGATCAAATCTTTGGATGGTGTCAGGCGCTGCTTGACGCGCCGAACCAGCATGGCGACATCGGCACCCTGTCGACCACGATAGGTGTGCAACTCATCGAGGACGAGGAAATCGAGATTTTGTGCGTTGTCGATGACCGCACGATCCAGGCGCTCCTGCCGCGTCATCAGCAGTTCGAGCATCATAAAGTTTGTCAGCAGGATATCGGGCTTGTCGCGCGAGATTTGCTGACGTTCTTCGTCCTTTTCCTGGCCGGTGTAACGCGCGACGGTTGGGCGCAAGTGCGCTGGCAAACCAGCGTCATCGACAAACTTCCGGATCTCTCCCAACTGCGAATTCGCAAGCGCGTTCATCGGATAAATGATGATCGCCTTGGTACGCGGCGCTTCTCCGGCCTTCTTTGCCCGAATTATCGCATCCACGATCGGCACAAAAAAGCACAGCGACTTGCCCGAGCCCGTTCCCGTTGTGACGACGAAACTCTCACGGTTGCGTGCTTTGGCAACGGCCCTTTCCTGATGTCGGTGCAGCCGGATGGATGACCGGTCAGGCCCAGCGGCGAAAATCGCCGACAGTTCTGGCGCGACATCACCGGATACGACAAGCTCGTCGATCGATTTTCCGGCTTCGAAACGCGGGTTAATCGTTATCAGGGGATCGGGCCAGAAACGGCCCTGCTCGTAGATGGACCGAACCTGCTGATCGATTTCAGGTGCACGGATCGCAGAGAATGAACGAGCGAACGATGCATATTGGTCAACGAGCGCTTTATCGAGTTCGAAGATGTTCAAGCACCCAACTCCCTGACGGATCTTCTGTTAAGTAAAACGATCTGCTGGTCTTGTGGCGCACGAGCCGCGGGGTCGGTATCGAGGCCGAGGCGCCGCAGAGCATAGTAGAGCAACGCACGCCGAACGGAGATGATGACCCCGCCTTCCTGCATCCCGTAATCCAGCTCGATCACGCGCTTCTGGTTCGGGCTGAGTTCAGGGTGAGGGCCGATCTCCAGGTCAACCGTTTCATGCCAGGCCGTGTCGGATGATGAGCCTTTAAATCCTGGCTTTGTCTGGCGGGTCTCTATCACTCTTGAGATAACGAAATCCCGAAACTCGCCGTTCTTTTCGCAGAAGGATCGCGCGTGCCATCTGAACCCGTCAAAGGCCAAAGCGTGAGGTGCCACCCATCGCCATTGTGGGTCGGGCGATCCCATAGACTGATAGAGAATTTCAACTGCTTCTTTACGCCGAGCCGCGGTCACAATTGTGCGCAGAATCCTTGGATCTACACCTCGAGCTGGGGCAGGCGGAGCGTCAAACGCTGGCAGGTTGCCAATCCATGAGTCGTGGCTCGCGACAATCCCTTCAGCCACAGACCGCACCTGAGACAGGTAGCTCGTGGCGTCTGGCCTGAGAAACAATGGGCTGAAACCGGATGACCGGACATAGGTTTTGCCGCTCTTGTCATACACCATGTTATCTGGTGCCAGTGCGATGTAACGATTCAGGTCTCCAGATGCTTGATTGGGCGACACACCAAACTGCTCGATCAAGTCACTGCGATTGACATGGCCTTCCCAGAACAACCGGAACTCAATGAACTGGAGTTTCTGCTCCACGCCCCATCGCAAATTTGGCTTGTCCACTGCCATTGCATCTCCGAATCATTTTCCGGAACCTTCCAGAAACTTGACGTATCGATACGTACGTCGGGCCGATCCTACTGTGCAAGTAAAAGTTTGTCGTTACTCGAAATTTTGCTGGAGTGGGGGAATGCCTTCCCCTGCCGCTGAGCCCACCGGTCTCATCAGACCCCTTCCTGCGGGACTGCCGCCCCGCAACGCCCCGCGAGAGGAAGAGGAGCGGGATTGTCCCGTGACGGGCTGAGAGCGGCGAGAGAGGCTCGCTGCAGGTCCGCCGCGGAGACCTGCCATGGCGCAACGACATATTGCCCGCTCAAACCCTGAGCGAACCAATCTTTACCAGCAAATCACAGACCG
>JBBRVR010000098.1:0-10031 GCA_038246695.1 Sphingomonadales bacterium | reverse complement strand
GAGTAACCCAAGGTCTGCCGTGCGCATCAGCAATGAATTGGGATTGCGGGAAACACCAATCACCGGGCAACCAATCATTTTGGCATAGATGCAAAGTGGCTGCACTTCGACGGTCGCGCCGCTGTTGGAAAAAACAATCAGCACGTCGCCAGGGCTCACCATGCCGACATCGCCATGTGCCGCTTCGGCGGCATGAACAAACAGTGCCGGCGTACCAGTGGCGGCCAACGTAGCAGCAATTTTCCTGGCAATATGTCCCGATTTTCCGATACCGGAGACGATCACGCGCTGGCGGCAGCCCAGAATCATTTCCACCGCTTTTGCGAAATCATCGCCGATGTGTTGGCTCAGCAGGTTAAGCGCATTGGCCTCCATTTGGATGACGTCGCGGCCAACGGCAAGGTGCACGTCAAGGTGGCCCGGCTCCGGGGCCAAAACCTCAGGCTCGATGCGAGTTTCAGAAAATACCGGTTGCAATTGGACCTCCATCATGTGTCAAACTGCACCGTGCGACCCGAGGCAGTTGGGAGTAAAGGCGGACAAACTTTTGTACTTTCGCAACATCATATTCGACCTCGACGGCACGCTGATCGACAGCGCCCGGTTGACCGGCGCGATCATCGACCAGATGCTGGTTGCGCGCGGGATCGAAGCGTGCGCTGATCGCGCGCTGATCCGCCGAATGGATGCGGTCGGCGGCGAAGCGATGATTGCCGCGGTACTTGGCCCCTACTCGTCCGATCCCGAGACCGAAATCGCCGAGTTCCGTGCCTTGCACCGGGAGATCGTCTTGCCCGCAGATCTGCCCTTTGCCGGAGTGACCGAAACTTTGGCCCGCTTGGCAGCGCAGGGCATCGGGCTGGCGATCTGTTCGAACAAGCCGCAGGACCTGTGCGAAAAGATCTTGAACGAGTTGGGGCTGGCCCACCTTTTCGCCGCAATTGTCGGCAGCACGCCCGACCGTGCCCGCAAACCCGCTCCGGAAGCCGCCCAACTGGCGCTGGCGGGGCTGGGAAGCACGCATTCCGACACACTCTATTGCGGGGACTCCATGATCGACGTGGCCACCGCGCACGCGGCGGAACTGGCGGTCGCACTGGTTGAATGGGGCTATGGCACAGCCGAGGCTCTCAAGATCGAACCCGGAACGCCCGTCTTCAATTCGATGTCGGCCTTGTTTGAAACTCTCGACGGGCATGGGCGGCTACACTTCCCGGGTCGATGAAATTCGAGTCGAAAATACACGATCCCACATCATCCCAGTAATCGCATAATTGCCCCGCGCCCGAAGATGGTGGTGGCGCATGTGGTGGGTTTTGAGCGCGCGTGCAATTCGCCCCTTCATTGGGAACTGATGGCAAGCATAATGGACAAAGTCATAGGCCACATAGCCGAGCATGAAGCCGAGAAGGAACCACGTTCCAGCCAAGCCAAAGCCCCAAATCGATAAAGCCCAAACAGCACCGCCCACAGGAATGCTCACAATTGGCGGCATAAGGTTCCGTAGCGGATCATTAGAATCCGAGTGGTGGTTTCCGTGAATGACAAAGATAGCCTGCTTCAGCAATGCCGATTGCGGTTCAAGGTGAAATACGTAACGATGCAGCGCATATTCGGTGCCGGTCCACACGATCATTCCCATGATCGCGAGCGGCACAGCCCACAAGGTCGGCGCGATGATTACGCCCACCACGGCAATGGCCGGGAGAAGCACAGCCCACAGGGCGATGAAGCCAACAGCCGAAATGACCGTTAGACGCTCGAGGCGGGCGCTCTGAAACAGCCTCACTCGACTGGAATAATTCTGGTGCGACCCGTTCATGAGCGCCTCCATGAGCGGCTGGGATTGGAAGTCAAGGCGTGTGCGACAGACACCATGTTTACACCATGCTTTACAAAATTATGCTAAGTTCGTGATCGCCCTGCCCCAAAATTGGAACGGTCTATCCGAGCGCTGTAAAACCCAGCAATCCTACTCGGCTCAGGGGTATACCGCACCTGCGAAGGCACTTTGTGAGTACTCTCTTATGCTAACGGAACCAAGCCTCAAATCCTCCGCAAGAACACATATTCTTATAGGTGGTGCCACAGGAGCACTCGGGCGTGAACTTGCCTTGCAGCTTGCCCGACCGGGGGTGCGCCTATCGTTATGGGGCCGCAACCAGACGCGCCTTGACGAAATTGCACTGCGCTGCGGAGAGCTCGGCGCGGCCGTCAGTATCCGCTCTCTGGATTTGGCGAAACTCGATACCGTGCTTGCAGCGCTTTGCGACGAAGATGATGCCGATCCCTTCGATCTGGTGCTGTTGGTCGCAGGCCAAGGCGATACACTGGCCGCCGGTGAGATTGTCGAGGATCCGGGTCAGGTGTCCAGACTTGCGCACACGAACTTCTTGGCACCGGCAGCGATGGCCTCGGTCTTGGCCAACCGCATGGCTGCCCGCGGAGAGGGGCGGATTGGGCTGGTCGGCACCGCTGCCGCCTCCCACTCGCTACCCTTCGCAGCGGCTTACGCCGGGAGCAAGGCGGGGCTCGCTCGCTATGCCGACGCGCTAAGGCTCGCCGTCAGAAACCATGGCGTGAGCATAACCCTGATCTCGCCTGGCTTCTTCACGGGTGAAAAAGAAACTGGCACCGCCAAATCCCGCCCTGGCGAAGTCACCGCTGGCGTCGTTGCAGAGCAAATGATTGCCGCCATTATGGCGCGACGGGCTGAACTCGTGGTGCCGCGCCGCTTCCTGCTCCTACGCTGGTTCGACCGGCTGCTTCCCCGCGCTTTGCGTGACAGGATTCTGCTATCCCTCCGCCTCCCCTAGGCGGATCGCGGCGAGGATAGCGTGGTGAAGCTCGGCTGGGGAGAGGTCCTGGCTCAGCCCATTGCCCGGCAAGACCTTTCCGTCGCTGCCAAACCGGACCAGCACATAGGGGGTATCGCGCTCACCGCCGGGTTCGCTCGCGCCGGGTATGCTCGGCCTGTGGTCGCCGAAAAAGCATAAAGTAACCGGGCGGCCCAAACGGGGCAACTCGTCGACTAACCGCGCCAGCATCGCATCGCTGTTGGCAAGCAGGTTCAAATAGGATGTCCCCCTTCGCGCCAACACATCTTCTCCCGGCGGCCACGGGCCATGATTTTCGATGGTCACGGCATAGACAAGACCTGCGCGCGAGCGATCCTGCGCCAAGGCAAGAATCTGGTCGGTCATCGCGGCGTCTGTGACATATCGCCCCTCGTTAGGCACAGGCGGATCGAAGTATTCCTCACCGACAAGTTCGGCAAATCCGGCTGCAGGCATCAGCCGGTCTCGTCCGTAAAACCGCATGTCATGGGGATGGACGAACCAAGTCGCCCACTCACGGTGATCAAGCCGGTTGGGAAGAGCCCAGCTCACCTCGCCGCGCGCGGTGAGAAAGGGATCGAAACGGCGCGTCCCCAGCAGTTCCTCGCCGCGCCCGAACAGCACGCCGTACTCGGTCCGCATGGTGTAGGCTCCAAAGCCCGACACAAACAGCCGGCCTTGCTGCCAAGCAAGACCGCGCGCGGCCGCAAGGCCGGGAAGGACCGCCGCCGGGTCGCCGAACAGAGCGGCGGGATCGGCGAAGGATTCGCACTGGACAATCACCACCAGCTGGCGGGATTGCCCACGGATCGGGGCGGTATTGCACGGCTCCGGGTCAGGCGAGCTACGCCAGCCGTTCCACTGTGCGAGGAGACTGGCGACCAGCCCATGATGCAAAACATCCGCTTCTGGATCAGGGACTTGCGCAAGTTCCAGCCAGCGCTTCGAGCGCAGGATGAGCGCAAGACACCCACCGGCCCCGAGCGCGAGGGCAAGGCCCACGAGCCGCGGCGCAAGCTGGGCGCTCGACAGAAACGCCAGCGCGGCGACCAAGCCAGCAAGCCCCGCCCCAAGCAAGGCAACCTGCCCCGGCCGCAGGGCGGAAAGGTAGAACTGCGGATGCTGGAAGACCGCGCCGATCAAGGCGAAGTCACTGAACACCAGCGGTTCACCCAACACCTTGCGCTTAATGTTGGAAATCAGGCTGAGTGCAGCAGTCAAGACAAGCACGACAGCAACAGCGACATAGGCCAGCCCTGTCACGATCAGCGCCAGTGCAAAAGCCAGCACCGCGGCGACCAACAATATGCAAATTCCCGCAAGGCTACGCGGCAGGAAAGGCAGTCGCGCGCGCGGTGATGCCAGCCCATCGGCCAGTAAAGCGCCAATCAGTAGCACGGCAACAAGCCCGATCGTGGGCGCAGTATCAGCCACGGCTTGCAAAACCCCTGCGCCGCCAGGGCGATCCAGCCGCCTTTGCAGCGCACAAGCTGTACCGCTGCGTCGTGGCGGCTAGGATCGGCATCTCGTTCGGCATTGCTCAGGGCTATCGTCGAAAAATTTCCGAACGCAAAAACAAAATGTCGCTCAAACATCGACAAACCTTCGGCAAAGCACCTAGGACAGCAACTCGATACGAACTCCTGTTGAGCGCATTGATCAAGATATGGCCGTTTTTCCCCTCCGCTCCGACATGCCCATGCCGGCACCCGCCAGCAGCGCCAAAGCAGCGCGCGCGCCGCGCCGCGTGATGCTGCTGCAAGGCCTGATGGGGCCCTTCTTTCAGCAACTCGGTCGGGGGTTGCGTGATGCCGGCCACGAGGTGTTCAAGATCAACTTCAACGGCGGCGACCGGGCCTATTGGCGCCTTCCCAACGGAATCGATTATCGTGGAACACTTGTCGATTGGCCGGTCGCTTTTGCCGGGTTGCTCGCCGATCACCAGATTACAGATGTCATGCTGTTCGGCGACTGCCGTGATCACCACACGGCTGTGCTCACGACCTGCCGCGAACGCGATGTGACTGTATGGGTTTTCGAGGAAGGCTATGTCAGGCCAGACTGGGTGACAATGGAGGTCGGCGGCGTCAACGGCCACTCTTCGCTGCCGCGCGACCCGCAATGGTATCGTGATTGTGCGGCCAATCTGCCTCAGGTACCGGAACACCAGAAGGTAGCGTCGTCCTTCCGCCGCCGAGCACTTGAGGGGCTGTATTACAATGCGGCGGATGTCCTGACCCGCTGGCGCTACCCCCACTGGCGCACTCACCGTCCGTGGCACCCGCTCGTGGAGGGCATGGGGTGGGCGCGCAAGCTCAACCGTCGCGAAGAGCGGCGTGAGCAGGGCGCGCGACTGACCGCGCGCCTCCTTAAGGAGCAGGCGGACTATTTCCTATTCCCGCTGCAACTCGATTCGGACGCGCAAATTCGCCTTCACTCGCCCTTCGCGGGAATAATAGAGGCTCTCAAGGTGGTGCTTGAATCATTTGCCAAACATGCGCCTGCGCATACCCGGCTAGTGGTCAAGGAACATCCGCTGGACAACGGGGTACGCGACTGGCAGCTGGAAACCAGCGATCTGGCCGAACGCTTTGGCATCGCCGAACGCGTGGACTATCTCGCCTGGGGCGATATCGAGACGATTTGTGAGCGGGCATTGGGAATGGTGACGATCAACAGCACCAGCGGCACATTGGGTCTTGATAAGGGCGTTCCCGTCCTGGTGTTGGGCAAGGCTATATATGACATGCCCGATCTGACTTTCCAGCGAGGTCTCGACCGGTTTTGGACCGAAGCAACCGCTCCCGACAGGGAAACCTTTGCCGCCTTCCGCCGCGTCTTGATTGACCACTGCCTTATCCCTGGCGGGTTCTTCTCGAACCAGGCGCTGGAGAAAGTGGTGACACATGCCATCGCGCGCTTTGAAGGGCGCCGATTACTGCCCGACTGATGCAGTTTGGATGGAACCGTCTCTTGCATCTTGTATCAGCGTATGAACTGCCGAGGACATTTGCATCGTGGTTTTGACCCTCATCGAACACGCGCTGTATGCCGCGATGTTTCAGGCGGTGATCGGCCTTCTCACCGGCAATTGGTGGGTGGGCGGCGCGCTTGCCTCAAGCTATTTTTTCGGGCGCGAGGTCGCGCAGGCGGAATATCGCTGGATCGAATTGTTTGGCGAGGGACTGCGCGCGAATATGCCGTGGCACGCGGTGCTTGAGCCGAAGGTTTGGCACAATGCTGATCAGATCGCCGACTGGCTTGCCCCGATTGCCTCAACGCTCGTTATTGCACTGCTGGCTAGCTCTCTCAAAAGCGGCACCGCCAAGCCTCCGCATGCCAACAAGGCACATAAGGCCGCACCAACATCTCGCCCTTGACGATCGGCAGCTTCACCCATGGCCTACCGCCTGAGCGACCAGCGCCTCGCAGGCCGAATTGCAGCATACCAACCACAATTGGCCGGGGCTCCCGATCTTCCACTCGTCGTAAGGCTCACCGACGAATGTCTTTCAACTCGTCGCATTTGGCGGCACGACCGAGTAAAGATTCAAAGAGTTTAGAGTTGAACAATTGCCAGGATGCCAGCCGCAATTGCGCCTGTGAGAATAACCAGGATCAGGTCGATTTCCCACCAGACGCCGTTCTTTCCCCTTTGATCCCGGATCCCGAGAAGGTCCGCCAGCGTCGCACGCAGCCGGTCGATGATGTTCGCTTTTCGCACAAGCAGGGCAATAGACGCTCGCGTTTGGCTTGGCCAGTGAGGCTGGTTCAGCTTGGCGTATCAAAAGCCCACGATCAGCAATAACGGCTTTGCGATCAGGAACCAAAAATTGGTCCGTCCATGCGAGAGCAGATCATTCGATCCGCACAAGCTTCATCGGCATTTTCGTTTCATGTCAGTCGAGGTCCTTGCAGAGGTGGATCTGCGCTGCCGTAACAAGAGCCTTTCGTTGACCTTGCAGGATTGAAGTCGCTCGGCGGGTGGTGAGCGAGGTTGACTGGCCGCACCGGATACCCCGCTGCTGGCGGCCTGCACACAGGTGCTGGCGAAGCAGGATAGGCCCGCAACCCGCTCGATATGGTGAAATTCACAGCAAGCCTAACGCGATTTTAAGGGCTTTGCCGCCAAGGTCTGCCCCGTGATCCGCGGAACAGTGACCTTATGAACGCACCCTTTGATGCTACCGCCGCGCTTGGGCGCAAGGCGGCTGATCATCCTTTGCCCGATCATCAGGTCGCGGTGATCGGGTTGGGTTATATCGGCCTACCGACCGCAGCGCTGCTGGCGAGCTATGGCTGGAGCGTGTGCGGCGTCGATGTGTCGCAATCGGTGGTCGACACCGTCAACGCGGGCGGCGTGCACATCGAAGAGCGCGATCTTTACAAGCTGGTGCACGACGCGATCACCGCGCAAACGCTGGTCGCCTCGACGCAAGTGCCGACCGCCAGTTTCTACATGATCGCCGTGCCCACCCCGCTGGGGCCGGATCATACGCCCGACATCACCTATGTCGAAGCCGCCGCGCGCGCGATTGCGCCCAAGGTTCTGCCGGGTGCCTGCATCATAATCGAAAGCACCTCGCCGGTTGGCACCACCGAACGAGTCGCCGCGATCATCGCCGATTTACGCCCCGATCTGGTGGTTCCGCGCGATGGCGGAGATGACGAGGCGGATATTGCGCTGGCCTATTGCCCCGAACGCGTGTTGCCCGGCCGCATTGTCAATGAGTTGGTGCACAATGACCGCGTGATCGGCGGCGTCACCGCCGCCTGCGCCGAACGGGCGGCCGTGCTCTACACCAGCTTTGTGAAGGGCGATTGCCTCTTTACCACCGCGCGTGTGGCCGAGACGGTGAAGCTGGTCGAAAACAGCTTTCGTGACGTCAATATCGCTTTTGCCAACGAACTCTCGATGATCGCCGATGTGATCGGGGTGGATGTATGGGACGTGATCCGGCTGGCCAACCGTCACCCGCGCGTTAACATCCTGCAACCCGGCCCCGGCGTGGGCGGACATTGCATCGCGGTCGATCCGTGGTTTCTGGTTGCGGGAGCGCCGGGTGTTGCGCAGTTGGTGAAGACCGCGCGCGAGGTCAATGACCGCAAGGCGGTGCATACCGAAACCCGCATCCGCGCGCTGCTCGATGCCTCGCCGGGCGGCAAGGTCGCGCTGCTCGGCCTCGCGTTCAAGCCCGACATCGATGACTTCCGCGAAAGCCCAGCGCTGGAGATTGCTGAAGCGCTTTCTCACACGCATGGGGAGCGGATACTGGTGGTGGAACCGTTCACCGATCAACTGCCCACAGCATTCGCGGGATCGGGCGCCGAGCTGGTGACGCTTGACGCAGCCCTGCGGCAGGCCGAGATTGTAGTGGTGCTGGTCGATCACACCGCGTTCAAGCACCTTTCGCCCGATGATCTGAGCGGGAAGCTGGTGTTCGACACGCGCGGCATGCTGCGGCGATGAGCGAAACCGGCAGATTGCCTCGGATTGTGGTGACGTTCGGCACCCGGCCTGAAGCGATCAAGATGTTCCCGGTGGTCGACGCATTGCGCGAAACCGGACACTTCGACGTGAAGGTTGTGGTGACGGCGCAGCACCGCGAATTGTTGGATTCGGTGCTTGATCTAGCCTCGCTCAAACCTGACATCGACCTCGACTTGATGCAGCCTAGCCAGTCGCTTGATGCCCTCTCGGCCCGGATTTTGACGCGATTTGGTGACGCGTTAGACACTTTGAAGCCCGATCGGGTGCTGGTTCACGGCGATACTTTGACCACGATGATGGCCACTCTGGCGTGCTATTTCCGGCGGATCCCGGTGGGCCATGTCGAGGCCGGATTGCGCAGCGGGAACATCTATTCGCCTTGGCCCGAAGAGGTGAACCGCAAGGTGACTGGCGCAGTCGCCGACCTCCATTTCGCCCCGACCGAGTTGGCGGCTGCGGCCTTGCGCGCCGAAAACGTGGCGGACGAGTCAATTCATGTCACCGGAAACACGGTGATCGACGCGCTGAAGTTTGCGCAAGGCCGGGTCGCCGCCGATCCGGCACTCGCCCCCACCATCGCGGCTTTGCGGGTGCAATTTGCTGGTAAGCGGATCATCGCGGTGACCGCTCATCGGCGCGAGAATTTCGGCACCGGGATGAATGAGATTGCGTCGGCGTTACAGATGCTTGCAGCGCGAGAGGATATCGCGATCATTTATCCTCTGCACCCCAACCCCAACGTCGCCGAGGTCATGCGTCCGGCGCTGGCGAGGTATGAGAACATCGCGCTGATCGACCCGCTCGATTACCTGGATTTCGTCGCAATGATGGCCGCCTGCGAAATTGTCCTGACCGATTCCGGCGGAATTCAGGAGGAAGCTCCGACCCTAGGAAAGCCGGTGCTGGTTATGCGCGACAGTACCGAGCGACCCGAAGGCGTTGAGGCGGGAACCGCCAAACTCGTAGGCGCAAAAGCCGCGGTCATCGTGACCGAAACCATCCGCCTGCTCGATAACCAGAGCGCCTATGAACAGATGGCGATGGCACACAATCCCTATGGTGATGGCACCGCCAGCCAGCAGATTGCCAGCATCATCGCCGCGCTGCACTGACCACCTCAGGTCTGTTGACGCACCGATCGCACACAATGCCGGCGACACGGCCGAGGCCGCGCGCCGCTGTGCCGCGCCGTTCCTTCGCGCGGGAACGCCCGATGCGCTGCTGATCGAGCTGGGGCCGCAGGTGTTTGATGCGCCCGGCGGGCCAGCCGAGCAGACGCTGGTCGATATCGTCGCCGGTGGGGAGCGCTGGCACAGCCAGTTCCTGCGGCGCGGGGCCGCTGTCATGCCGCCCGCGGCCTTCAGCGCGGTGACCCGCGAAACGATGGATCGCGGCGCACGTTATGATTGCGCGTTGCTGGCACAGGCGGTGAAGACCCTCTCCCGCCGCGATGCAGGGGCATCGCAGACGCTGGCCGCCGCTGCCGCTGAGGATTGCCCGCAGCGTTAGAGCGTGCGGATGATGCCGGAGAAATCGGTACTGGCATTGTCCTTGGCGAAGGCTTCGTAGATCGCGCGCGCGTGGTCGCCCAATTCGACCTTGGCACCCGCTTTCGACGCTGCCTCCATCGCCAGCCGCAGGTCTTTCAGCATCAATCCGGCGGCAAACCCGCCTTGAAAGTCGTTGTCCGCAGGCGTCACCGG
>JBBRVR010000097.1:0-10041 GCA_038246695.1 Sphingomonadales bacterium | reverse complement strand
CAGCCCGGTGTACACGTGTTCGATGACTGGGATCTGGCGGATCTGGCCGACCATATCGACTGGACCCCGTTTTTCCGCGCGTGGGAGTTGCACGGCAATTATCCCGCGATCCTGCAAGACGATGTGGTGGGCGAAAGCGCCCGGTCGCTGAAGGCCGATGCCGATGCGATGCTGGAGAAAATCATCAGTGAGAAATGGCTGACCGCGCGCGGTGTCGCTGGCCTGTGGCCTTGTGCGCGCGACCATCATTGCCCCGACGACATCATGATCCACCGCGTCAAGCGCGAAGAAAACATCCGCCTTCCGATGCTGCGTCAGCAGATCAAAAAGTCGCGCGATCGGGCCAATATGTGTCTTGCCGATTTCATCGATCCGGCGGGCGACTGGATCGGTGGTTTTGCGGTTGGCATTCACGGGATCGACCCGCACATCGCGCGGTTCCAGGCGGACAAAGATGATTATTCCGATATCCTGCTGAAAGCACTGGCGGACCGGTTCGCCGAAGCCTTTGCCGAGAGGCTGCACAAGCACGTCCGCACGGATTTGTGGGGCTATTCGCCTGATGAACAGCTCACCAGTCAGGCGCTGATCAAGGAAGAATATCGCGGTATCCGCCCCGCTCCGGGCTATCCGGCTTGCCCTGATCATTCCTTGAAACCGATCCTGTTCGATCTGCTGGATGCGCCCGCCAATGTCGGCCTGACGCTGACTGAAAGCTTTGCCATGTATCCAACGGCGGCGGTTTCGGGCTTCTATTTCGGACATCCGGAATCGCAATATTTCGGCGTTGCGCGGATCGGGCGCGATCAGTTGGAGGAGTATGCCGCGCGGCGCGGGGTGGATATGGCAACGGCAGAGCGGTGGCTGCGCCCGAATCTGGATTAGGCCAATCTCGATTGATTTTAGGGCAGAGAGCGGCGAGGGTGCCTGCCATGATCCGCACCATACTTGCCGCGCTCGCACTGTTCCTGCCGATGGCCCTTCACGCTCAAACTCAGCCACCTGCGACTGTCGTAGTCGCGTTTGACCCAGACCATGTGATCCCACTTATCACCGAAGGGGCGCGCAATCGCGATACGGGCGAGCCGGTCGAGGCCAATGACCCCGTGCGCATCGCCAGCATATCCAAGCTGATCATGGCGATTGCGACCCTGCGGCTGGCCGATGAGGGCACAGTCGATCTGGATGCCGATGTTTCGGACTATCTCGGATTCCCTGTGCGATCGCCCAATTTTCCCGATGCCAAGGTGACACTGGCGCAGTTGCTTATGCACCGATCGGGTCTGCGCGATGCGGCGGATTATGTGATCCCGCTGGGTGACAGCCTCGAGGCAAAGTTAAAGAAGCCCGAGGCGTGGTACGCCGATGCCCCGCCGGGAGTGGCTCCATTCGAATACGCCAATCTCGGATCGCCAGTGGTCGCCACCGTTCTCGAAGCAGCTACCGGGGAGCGGTATGATAGGCTGTTGGAGCGGCTGGTGTTCGCCCCGCTTGAGATCGAGGCCTGCATCAACTGGATCGACTGTCCCGAAGGCATGGCTGCCCGCGCGGTAGCGCTTTATCGTGATACGGGCGAAGTTGCCCGCGATGCGCCCGAAGACCTGCCGCCCAATTGCACCATCCCTGTGGCCGAGGGAACCGAGTGCACGCTCGACAATTACGTGCCGGGCACCAATGCCTCGATATTCTCGCCGCAGGGCGGGGTGCGGATCGGAATGGTCGATCTGGCAAAGCTGGGGCAGGCGCTGATGGGTGCGAACGAGGGCGGATTGTTCAGTGCCGAAACTTTCGGAAAGCTGGCCGCTTCCTTGCAGAACGGCGAGAATGAGGGCCAAGAGTTCTTCTGCTCGTATGGCTTTGGCTTGCAGTTGATCGAGCTTTCGCAACTGAGCGGAAAGCCCTGCGCTGACCAATTGTTTGAAACCGGAATCCCCTATATCGGACACGCCGGCGAGGCGTATGGTCTGCGTTCGGGTCTGTGGTTTTCCGGCGACAGCGAGCAGGGCTTTGCCTATTTCACCACCGCCGTTCCTCCGCGCGAAGGGGCTGAGGATGAAGGCGGCTTTGATCGTCGCGAGATCGACCTCATGCAGCGCGCGCTCGAAACCTGGGCGACCAAACGCAACAATTGAGCGCACGATTGTTTCGCGGCCAAGTCGCAGCCAGCATCATGGCGGCGATAAGGGCGCAAAAATCGCACCTCGGGTCACTTTGCACGATTGACGCCATCCTTCGCATCCGCAACATGGGCTCTGCCTGCCGGGTGCGAATCCGGCGTCTTTCGCGGGAGAGATTGGGGCCGGGTCAAACCGGCGCTGGCGCCGAAGGAGCAACCGCCCCGGAAACTCTCAGGCAAACGGACCGCGAAGCGATTTAGGCACTCTGGAAAGCGTGTGCGGGCATTGCCATCACACCACCGAAGGGGAGGCGGATGCGGCGTTCACGCGGCATCGGCTGAAGCTCTCAGGTCACCCGACAGAGGGGGCAGGAACAACGCACCGTTTTGGGGCGTAGGAAACCCGTAACCGGGCCTGCTTTGGGTGATTTGATTTTGAGCGACGACCAAACTTCGCAAGACCTGCTTCCCGAAGACCAGCTCCCTGAAGAGCTGCCGCCGGGCCTGTTGCCGCTGGATAGCTGGCACCGCGCCCACGGCGCGCGCATGGTTCCGTTTGCGGGTTATGAAATGCCGATCCAGTACACTGGCGACACGGTACGCCATGGCGGCGGCATCGTTGCCGAACACGAATGGACGCGTAACCATGCGGGCCTGTTCGATGTAAGCCACATGGGCCAGGTGCTTTTGTCTGGCGATGGACTGGACGCGGCGGTTGAGGCGGTGCTTCCGATTGATCTGTCGACGCTCAAGCCGGGGCGGCAACGTTATTCGCTGCTGCTTGATGAAGACGGAGGCGTGCTCGATGATCTGATGGTTTCGCGCTGGTCCGATCACCTGTATCTGGTGGTCAACGGTGCGACCAAATATGACGATATCGGTCACTTACGTGAACATCTGCCCGATGAAATCACGCTCAACCACCTCGATGATCACGCTTTGCTCGCGTTGCAGGGGCCACAGGCTGCGCAGGCGCTGGAACGGCATGTGACGGGCGAATTTCCACTCTCTGCGCTCACCTTTATGCAATTTGGCCGGTTCACGCTGGCGGGCCACGATGTGACCATTGCGCGCGCGGGTTACACCGGGGAGGACGGCTTCGAAATCTCTCTGCCCGCAGCGGCAGCGAATGAAATCGCGACCCTGCTGTGCGCCGAGCCGGAGGTTGCGCCCATCGGCCTTGGCGCGCGCGATTCGCTGCGGCTGGAGGCGGGGCTGCCGCTGTATGGCCATGACCTGTCGCCCGATATAAGCCCAATCGAAGCGGGCCTGCTGTTCGGCATCAACAAGCGCCGTCGAAGCGCCACGGAAGAGGGTGGGGGTGGCTTCTTCGGCGCAGCGCGCATCCAGCGCGAAATCGCGCAAGGGGCGGCGCGCGCCCGCGTCGGACTGACGCTGGATGGCCGGATGCCCGCACGCGAAGGCGCCGAAGTGTTCGCTGGCGAAACTCTGATCGGCCACGTTACCAGCGGCGGGTTCTCCCCTACGCTCGGACACCCGATCGCAATGGCCTTCATCGACACCGCGCACGCCGCCCCGGGCACCGTGCTTGAAATTGCAGTCCGCACCAAGAGGCTGCCCGCCACCGTAACCCCCATGCCGTTTGTCCCGCACCGCTATTTCCGAGGGAGCTAAGCCACAATGCCGCGTTATTTCACCGATGAACATGAATGGATCGACGTTGAGGATGATACCGCCACCGTCGGCATCACCGATTATGCGCAGGAACAATTGGGCGACATCGTGTTCGTCGAATTGCCTGCTGTCGGCACCGCTCTGGACAAGGGCGGCGATGCCGCCGTGGTCGAAAGCGTAAAGGCTGCCAGCGACGTGTATTCGCCGATCACGGGCGAAGTCACACAGATCAACGGATCGCTCGAAGAGGAACCCGCAATGGTCAATTCCTCGCCTGAGGAAGACGGCTGGTTCTTCCGCATGACCATCGGCGATGCGGGCGAGCTGGAAGGCCTGATGGACGAGTCCGCCTACAAGGAATTTGTCGCGAAGCTTTGATCGACACCCCCCTCCCGCGGGCGGGGCACGGAGAATACCAATGCGTTATCTACCTCTCACTGATGCCGACCGGGCCGAAATGCTCGAAAAGTGCGGCGCGTCCTCAATCGACGATCTGTTCGTCGATGTGCCCGCCGTGGCGCAGCTTGACGGTCCGATCCGCGACCTGCCGATGCATGCCGGCGAAATGGCGGTCGAACGCCATATGAAGGCGCTGGCGGCCAAGAACCTGGCGGCGGAGAACGCTCCGTTCTTCCTCGGTGCGGGCGCGTATCGCCACCACATTCCGGCCAGCGTCGACACGGTGATCCAGCGCGGCGAGTTCCTGACCGCATACACGCCGTATCAGCCGGAAATCGCGCAGGGCACGCTGCAGATGCTGTTTGAATTCCAGACGCAGGTGGCGAGACTGTACGGCTGTGCGGTTGCGAATGCCTCGCTGTATGACGGATCGACTGCGTGCTGGGAGGCGGTGGCGATGGCGACCCGCGTGACCCGGCGCAAACGCGCGGTGCTATCGGGCGCGCTTCACCCGCATTACGCGCAGGTGGTCAAGACGATGGCGCAGTTCACCGGCGAGGAAATCGCCGACAGCGCGCCCGCGATCCAGACCGAGCCCGATCTTGACGGCCTCTCCAGCCGGATTGACGAGAACACCGCCTGCGTCGTGGTCCAATATCCCGACATTCTTGGACGGATCAGCGACCTGTCGAAGGTGGCAGAAATCGCCCATGCCAAGGGCGCGCTGCTGATCGTGGTCAACACCGAACCTGTGGCGTTGGGCGCGATCAAATCGCCAGGCGAAATGGGTGCGGATATTGTCGTGGGGGAAGGGCAGTCGCTGGGCGTTGGCCTGCAATTTGGCGGGCCGTATCTCGGCCTGTTCGCCGTGCGCGATCCCAAGCATGTGCGCCAGATGCCCGGACGCCTGTGCGGGGAAACCACCGATGCGCAAGGCAGGCGTGGTTTCGTGCTGACGCTCTCCACCCGCGAACAGCATATCCGGCGCGAGAAAGCGACCAGCAACATCTGCACCAATTCCGGGCTGTGCGCGCTCGCCTTTACCACGCATATGACGCTGCTGGGCGAGACGGGCCTGCGGCGGTTGGCGGCGGAAAACCATCGGCTGGCCTGCATCGCGGCGGATCGGCTGGCACAGGTGCCGGGCGTGACGCTGCTCAACACGACGTTCTTCAACGAATTCACGCTGATGCTGGATGGCAAGCCTGCGCGCGAGATCGTGCGCGATCTGGCGGATCGCGGCGTGCTGGGCGGGGTTTCGCTGGGGCGGCTGTATCCGGGGGTTGAGGCGCTGGAACACGCGCTGCTTGTCGCCGTCACCGAAACCACGACCGAGGACGATATCGACCGCCTCGCCACCGAATTGCACGACGCGCTGGCGTCTGCGCCCCAGATGGAGCCTGCTCAATGAACGCGCCCAACAAATCCGGCTGGAAACCCATCGCGCCAGCGCATGGCGGCCTGTCCGAAGAGGGAATGCAGGTCAACGGTTCCGGTGGCCCCGCCACAACCACCGGCAACCGCGCACTGATGCTGGAAGAACCGCTGATCTTCGAGATCGGCCATGCCGAGACGACCGGCGTCGACCTGCCTGAAATCGACGCAGGCGCCCCCTCCCGCCTCGCCGGGTTCGAGCGGTCCGAGCCCATCGGCCTTGTCGGCCTGACCGAGCCTGAGACGGTGCGCCATTACACCCGCCTCAGCCGCCAGAACTACGGCATCGACCTTGGTTTCTTCCCGCTCGGCTCCTGCACGATGAAGCACAATCCGCGCCTCAACGAGAAAATGGCGCGCCTGCCCGGCTTTGCCGACATCCATCCGCTCGCTCCGCAAAGCAGCGTGCAGGGTGCATTGGAAGTGATCGACCAGCTTGCTCACTGGCTCAAGACGCTGACAGGGATGCCGGCAGTTGCCATGAGCCCCAAGGCGGGCGCGCATGGCGAATTGTGCGGCATCCTCGCGATCCGCGCTGCGCACACGGCGGCGGGCAACCCGCGCGAAGTCGTGCTGGTGCCTGAAAGCGCGCACGGCACCAATCCCGCCACAGCCGCCTTTGCCGGGTACAAGGTTGAGGATATTCCCGCGACCGCCGAGGGCCGCGTCGATGTCGAGGCGCTGAAGGCTCGGCTCGGCCCGGACGTGGCGGCGGTGATGATCACCAATCCCAACACCTGCGGTCTGTTCGAAAAGGACTTCCGCACCATCGCCGATGCCGTGCACGAAGTGGGCGGATACGTGTATTGCGACGGGGCGAATTTCAACGCCATCGTTGGCCGTGTGCGTCCCGGCGATCTGGGCGTGGATGCGATGCATATCAACCTGCACAAGACGTTTTCCACCCCGCATGGCGGCGGCGGTCCCGGCAGCGGCCCGGTGGTCTTTTCAGAGGCGCTCGCGCCGTTTGCGCCGCTGCCTTATGTGGTGAAGGAAGGCGACGAATACCGGCTTGTCGAGGAAGATGAGGCGGGCGACGACCATACGACATTTGGCCGGATGACCGCGTTTCACGGTCAGATGGGCATGTTCACCCGCGCGTTGACCTATATCCTCAGCCACGGCGCGGACGGGCTGAAACAGGTTTCAGAAGACGCCGTGCTGAACGCCAATTACATCCTGCGCAGTCTTGAGGATATCCTGCACGCGCCGTTCGCGGATAGCGGCCCGTGCATGCATGAGGCGCTGTTCGGGGATAAGGATTTCGGCAATGGCCTGACGACGCTGGAACTGGCCAAAGGGCTGATCGACGAAGGCTTTCACCCGATGACGGTGTATTTCCCGCTAGTCGTCCACGGCGCGATGCTGGTCGAGCCGACCGAGACGGAGAGCAAGGCGAGCATTGACCAGTTCATCACCGCCTTCCGCCACGTGGTCGAGCGCGCGCTGGCGGGCGACGAGACGCTGAAACAGGCGCCGTATTACGCGCCTCGGCGGCGGCTCGATGAAACGGCGGCGGCAAGGAAGCCGAAGCTGACGTGGGAGCCTGACAGCGAATAATGGAGAGAAACTGAGGCTGTCAAGCGCCTGAGCAACCGGTTTAAATGAATCGGATTGGCTAGCGTGTTCGTAATGACGTTTCATTTTCCCGAGGGACGGATACTGTATTTACGGGAAGCCGGGGACGCGCTTAGCCATGCTCGCGCCTAGTGGTTCCGCGAGGAAGCGCATGGGCTTGATGGTGCCGTTATGTTGCCCAGAGAGCGCCGGACGCTACTACTCGGCAGCTGCAAAATGAAGTGGTGTCCAAGCCGCTGGGACAAGGAAATGCGCGACTGAAGAACCTGACCGCATGGACGAATTGCGCGCCGAGATGGAGCTGGAACCCTTCGCCGAATACCTTACGTAATTCTCCGGCAGCTGTTAGGCACCCGTTATCGGCGGCTCATCCGGCGCGACCAGAATGCTGATCTCTTTCAGGTTCAGGATCGCCACGTAGAAACCCAGTACCGCCAGAGAGCTTGATCCCAGCACTGCAAACGCCGCGCCCTTTGCGCCGTTCCAGTCGATTGCCGCATCCAGCAGCACCAGCGCGAGCACCGTCGGCACTGCGCGCACTGCAAACGCCGTTCCCGCGCGCCCGGCGGATACCAGCAGCGATTCAAGGCTGGCCCCCACCAGTTCGACCGCGCCGGCAATGCTCAGGATTACCATCGCCCAGTAAAACGCGCTGAAATCATCCTGCGCAATCGTCGCCAGCGCCCAGCGCCCTCCGAACAGCGCTATCAGCACCGCGACCACGCCTGCGACCACGGCAATGTTGGCCATGCGCCGCGCCATCGCAATCGCGTTGTCGCGCGCGTGGACCAGTTCGGGGAAAATCGCCTTGGACACCGTCTGCGCCAGCGCCACCAGCGCCTGACCCAGTTGCGAGGCAACCCGGAACCCGCCCGCCAGCGCCGCCCCGCCAAACGTGCCCACCAACAAGATCATCACCTGCTTGCCAGCAATGTTGAGACTGCCCGACATATTGGTCGACAGAACGAACGCCCACGCATCCGCGTAACGCGCCGGAATCCGCCGCAGGCTGAGCGCGGTCAGGTCGATCCGCTGCACGCGCGCCGCCGCGATCCACAGTGCAATGGCGACGGCCACTTCGGACGCGGCCCATGCCAGGATAAATCCGGTGACGTTGGGCATATACAGCACCGCCAGCAATGCGCCGCCCGCGCGGATCAGAGGCTGCACCGCTTCGGCGGCGGTCGCGGTCGCGAACCTGAAGTGCAGGCGCAGCAGGCCCGTAGGAGTGGTGCGGATCGCCAGTAGCGACACGACGCAATACCCAAAGGTCAGCACAAACAGCTCAGGGGGCAGCGGCAGCCACAACGGCGCAGTCATGATCACCGCGCCCGCCGCCAGCGTCCCGATCACCACCGACAGCATATCGAGCGCCATCGCAAACCCGGTCGCCTCGCGCACCTTCTCAGCATCGGGAGGCGCGCCGTCGCCGTCTCCGTTGGCGCCCCAGCGGATGATGAATTGCCAAGTCTGGAAATTGGCAAACCCGGCGATCGCCTGCCCCAGCGCCACGATCAGCGCGAAATGGCCAAAGCTCTCCAGCCCGAGCGTGTGCGTAGCGAGATAGAGGTAGACAAGGCTCATCACCGCGTTGAAGCCGCGCCCGCCGAGCAGCCAGCCAATGTTGGAGAACAGGCGTTTCATCCGATGAGGCCGCAGCGCCGCCTAGGCAGCGCTCCTGTCCCCCTCCCGGCGCTTCAGAATCTTCTCCGTTACAGCCAGCGTGCGTTCGTTGTCGACATCGATGGCGTAATGCCCGTCCGACAGTTCGATCGGCACCAGTTTGATGCCGAACCGGCGCGAAATCTGGCCGAACAGTTTTTCCTTCGACCCGGTGCCAAGGCGAAAGCGGATCAGGTTCAAAAGTCCAAACGCCTTGATGATGCGGCGCGGAAACTTCACGAATTGCCCGCCTTCGCGCATGATTTCGGCCGCGTTGAGCGCATCGCGGCTGCCGAGCCAGTACATGTTGCAATTGGAAAAGCCGCCGTCGCGAAATTCGTAAAAGCGTTTCTGCCCATCGGGATCGGCGGCTTGCACATCTTCCCTGCGCGCCAGTCCGGCAGCGCCGCCCGCGCCTGTGGCAAGGCATTTGGCGATGAACTCGCTGTATCCCTCGGGCGTGACCAGGCAATTGTCCGCGGTGGTGATCAGCAGCGGGAAATCCGCCTCCTCAGCACCCGAAAATACGCTGTCGACGATGTTGAACTTGCCTTGCGCAAAACTCAGTCGCCCCTCTTCGATCAGCTTGGCGACCACCGGTAGCGCGGCGATTTCTGCCGGTTCATGCGCAACGATACGGATCGGCCCGACCGCCGGGCACGCGGCGACCTGTTCCACAACGCGCGCGATCATTGCGGTGCCGTTGACGGGCACGACGCATTTCTGCGCGACACCCGCATTGGCGGCCAGCGGATCGAGCGCGCCCGAACGCTTGCCCGCCATGATGAGCGCGGTAACTTTGGATTCCTGTGTCATGATGCGCGCCCTTAGCGCCAAATCGGATGCAGCGCAAAGCAGTCAGGTGTGCGTCTTGTGCAACATAGTGTGTCAGGCCAGAAGGGTGGGCGATGCGTATCGTGTTCTCCCGCAAGGGGTTTGATTCCAGCTCAGGCGGCGGGCCTTCACCGATTGTCTTCGGGGCTGACGGCAGCGCGCGCCCGATCAGCCTGCCGATCCCCGACACGAAAGGGTTGTCGCGCACGACCTATGGCGATCTGGGGCTGGGCGATCATGCCGCGCGGGCGAGCCGGGGGCGGCGGGGCGTGGGCGATCTGTGCCATCACGAGCCGTTGTTTCTTCCTGATGGCACCTGCCTGTTCGGTCAGACCGGGGCAGCGCAGACCCATCTGGAACGGCAGGGGGTGGGGGTGGGCGAT
>JBBRVR010000096.1:0-10229 GCA_038246695.1 Sphingomonadales bacterium | reverse complement strand
GGTGAAACCTCGCTCGAAGGGCTGACGCGCGAATTGCTGCGTCCGATGCTGGCCGAATGGCTCGACAAGAACCTGCCCGGCATGGTCGAAAAGCTGGTGCGGGCCGAAATCGCCCGGATTGCGGGCAAGGGTCGCTGACCGGTCGCTGAGTTCCCTAGCACAATCTTGCGCAAAACGCTGGAATTGCCCCCTACCTCGCGGTAACGCTGCGGACCATGAGAACACTCAAGACATCGCGGGTCGCGCTCGCTTTCGCCGCCAGTATTACAGCTGTCATCGCCGCCACCCCGGCGCTGGCTGAAAAACACTCGACAGACGCGCCCGCTATTGTAGGCGTAGATACGCCGCCCATGACAGCGCAGGATCTCGTCACCATGCCGCGCCTTGGCGCGCCTGTGGTCACGAAATTCGGTCGCTTTGCGCTCTACGCAGTGACCGCCGCCGATCCCGCAACCTATGAGCGCAAGACCACGCATTATCTGCTCGATCTGACACAGCCGGGCGCGCAAGCCGTTGCAGTCGATCTGGGTATGAAGGCCTCCTCGCCGGCATTTGGCCCCGACAATTCGCTCTATTTCCTCAGTGACGAGCACGCCGATGATGCGGCTGACAACCGTGTTCGCCTGTGGCGTGCGCCGATGAATCCATCGATGACCTTTGGCACTCCGCAAATCGTTGCGGACATGCCCGGCCCCGATTTCGATGGCTTCCTGCTCGCGCCCGCGGGGGACAAGGTTGCGCTGATCGCGCAGCTGCCGCGCGCTTGCCCACGCTTTGGCTGCGATCCCACGCCCGCCGCGGTCGGCTCGGGACGGTTGTACGAAGGCGGCGAGGGCTTTTACCGCCATTGGGATAGCTGGGTGAAGCCGGGGCATTTCAACCGCGTGTTCGTGTTCGACATAGTCGATGGCGCGATCAGCGGTGAGGGCGCGCCGATCGATGGACGCGACCCCGCAACCGGCATCACCGGCAACACGCCCACCATGCCGTTCGGCGGAACCGAAGACCTCGCCTGGGCTCCCGATGGATCGGGCCTGTATTTCGTCGCCCGCGAGGCGGGGGCCACAGAGCCTGCTTCGACCGATCTCGACATCTACTTTTCTGACCTTACCGGCGCCGCGCCGCGCGTGCTGACCGGCGCGAATGAAGCGCATGATTCCGCGCCCGCCCCCTCCCCCGATGGCAAGACACTGGCCTATCTCGCGATGGAGCGACCCGGATACGAAGCGGACCGGATGGTAATCCACCTGCGCGATGTTGCCACCGGCGATACGCGTGCGCTGACCGCAAAGACTGATCTGTCTTTCGGTTCGCTGGCATGGACCACCGATGGCACCGCCCTGCTCGCGACCGCTGCCGATGTGCTGGATACACCGCTGTTCCGAATCGATCCCAAGAGCGGGAAGGTCACAAAACTCGATCTCATCGCCGGAAACGAGGCTCATCTGGGCGGTTTCACCGCATTGCCGGGCGACCGCATATTGTTCACGCGCGATTCGATTGGCGTGCCAGCGGAGCTTTACCTCGCCACAGGCTCTGGCAAAGCGCGGCCGCTGACCGATATCGTCACCAGCCGGACGGGCACAATGGCGACCACCGTAACCAGCCGTTTCAGCTTTGCAGGCGCAGACGGGGATACGGTGTGGGGCCAGATCACCCGGCTTGAGGATCAGGAAGGCCCGATCCCGGCAATCCTGTATATTCACGGTGGGCCGCAGGGCAGTTTCAACGATGGCTGGTCATCGCGCTGGAACCCGCGCGTGCTCGCAAGTCAGGGCTATGCAGTGATCTCTGTCGATTTCCACGGAAGCTCTGGATATGGGCAGGATTTCACGGACGCGATCAACCGTGACTGGGGCGGAAAACCGCTTCTCGATCTGCAAAAAGGTCTGGAGGCCGCGCTGGTTCTCGATAGCCAGATTGACGGCACGCGCGCCTGTGCAATGGGGGCGAGCTATGGCGGATACATGGTGAACTGGATCGCGGGCAACTGGCCTGACCGGTTCGATTGTCTGGTTCAGCACGATGGCCTGTTTGATATGCGCAGCTTTTACTATTCGACCGAGGAATTGTGGTTTCCGCGGTGGGATTTCGGCGGCTCGTATGCCGAGCAGAGCGAGACCTACGAACGCTGGAACCCGGTCAACCATATCGACAAGTGGCGCACCCCGATGCTGGTGATCACGGGCGAGAAGGATTTTCGCGTGCCCTATACGCAAGGGCTGCAAAGCTACACCGCCCTGCAGGAACGCGGGGTGCCCTCGCAATTGCTGGTTTTCCCCGATGAGAACCACTGGGTTCTGGGCTCGAAGAACTCGTTGCAATGGCACCAGACTGTGTTTGCCTGGCTCGACCGCTGGCTGAATGACACACCGGACAAGGCTACAGCAGGTGAGTGATAAAGCTCTGAAATCGGCACGCTATTCGCTGGCGAAGAAATACGGCGACCCTGAAAAGGGCGACGGGATAGAGCGGCATATCTTCCTGTGCTCGGTTTCGGAAAAGCAGAAATGCTGCACGCGCAAGGAAGGCGAGGCCGCGTGGAGCTTTCTCAAAGGACGGCTCAAGGAACTGGGACTTATCGGGCCGAAACGGTCAACCGATCATCCAAAGGGGCCAGGCGGGGTGCAACGTTCCAAGGCCGATTGCCTGCAATTGTGCGATGCCGGACCGATCGCGGTCGTCTGGCCGGAGGGTGTTTGGTACCATTCCTGCGGGCCCGAGGCGCTGGAGCGTATCATTCAGGAACATCTTATCGGCGGCAATGCGGTGGAAGAATTGCGCCTCACTCCGCTCGCCGATGCAAAGGCTGCGAGCTAACGATCCTGATCGCGCGGGCCGAACAGCTCATCGGCGCTCGGCAAGCGGTTGTCGACCGATGCGTCGTGCCCGGTCCCGTTGGACAGGAACACCAGCCCCATCAATCCGCCGCCCAGCATCATCGTCAGGCTGACACCCAGCGCCACAGCGATGAAGAAGTGGATCGAAACGTCCGGGTTGAGCACCCACAGCGCGCCCAGCACGATCACCACGGTCGCCGCTGTCACCGCGCCCAGCAGGCGCATGATCTGTCGGAACCGGCCCCAGGCATGGGCGGCGTTTTCCGGGTCATCAAGCGGAGATTTATTGACCATATCCACCTCATGCGCGTGCAGCGGCAGCTTGGCAATGGCGAGAAATGCATGGGCTGATGCATTGGATTCGCCTTTTGAGCGCATCAATGGCAGTCTGCGCGGCGGGATAGAGGAGAAAAACCATGACCATTGCCACAATCATCGCCGGTCGTTCGGCCAACGATATCGTGTCGTGTGACGTGAACACACTCATGTCGGAGGCGGTTGCGATCCTTGCAAAACAGCGGATTGGCGCATTGCCCGTGCTGCGCGATGGCGCGGTGGTGGGCATCATCTCCGAACGCGACGTAATCTATTGCCTCGCAAGCACGGGGAGCGAATGCCTGAACGGCCCGGTCGAAGCGATCATGACATCGCCCGCAATCACGGTGGAGCCGTCGACTGGCGTGGATGACGCGCTGGCGCTGATGACAAAGCGGCGCTTTCGCCATTTCCCGGTGGTCGAAAACGGGCAATTGCGCGCGTTCATCTCGATCGGCGATCTGGTCAAAAAGAAGATGGACGACGTCGCGCAGGAGGCCGAGGCGTTGCGCAGCTATATTCAGACGGCGTAATGCATCTTGAGGAAGGGGCGCACGCACCCTAGATTGAACCTATGGCCGAAACACTCTCTCTCACACCCGCCGCTGCACAGCGCGTTGCCGCTATCGCGCAAAAGCAGACCAGGCCTGCAATCCTGCGCTTGTCGGTGGAGGGCGGAGGCTGCTCGGGCTTTCAATACAAGTTCGAAATGGCCGATACCGCCGAGGGCGATGATATGGTGTCCGAAACCGATGGGGTGCAACTCGTGGTCGATCCGGTCAGCCTCGATCTGGTGGGCGGCAGTGTGGTCGATTTCGTCGAATCGCTGGGTGGAGCGGCGTTCCGGGTCGAAAACCCCAATGCGGCGGCAGGGTGCGGCTGCGGTTCCAGCTTCGGTATCTGAAGCACGCAGTTTCGCGCTCAGCTTGCGATAGACGCGCCCACACGCTTGGGCCATGGTGGTGCCCATGAAACTCGCCACATTCAACATCAACGGTATCATGGCGCGCCTGCCCCGGCTCAAGGAATGGCTTGAGGAAACGCGCCCCGCAGTCGCGTGCCTGCAAGAAGTGAAGAGCCAGGACGATGGCTTTCCCGTCGATGAGTTACAGGCGATTGGCTATCAACCGATCTGGCACGGGCAAAAGGCGTTCAACGGTGTCGCTATCCTCGCCGATACGCAGGCGGGATACGCGATCGAGGAGGTCGGGCGCGGACTGGGTATCGACGGACCGAAGGAGGATGAGGGCGAACAGGCGCGCTATCTCGAGGTTGATGTGACCCGCAACGGCGATCATGCCGCGCGCGTTGTGTGCATCTACTTGCCCAACGGCAACCCTCAGCCCGGGCCGAAATTCGATTACAAGCTGGCGTGGATGGAAAAACTGCGCGCGCGAATGTCCGCAATCTGGGAGGCAGAAGTACCAGCCGCCGTTCTGGGCGATTACAATGTCATCCCCTTCGATGACGATACCTATTCGATCAAGGCGATGGCGCAGGACGCGCTGATGCAGCCCGAAAGCCGCGCCGCCTATTTCCGGTTGCTGGGCGACGGCTGGACCGATGCGGTGCGCACGCTCAATCCGCGCGGTGGGGTGTGGACATATTGGGACTATCAGGCCGGAGCATGGCAGCGCGATCACGGATTCCGGATCGACCACGCGCTGCTATCGCCCGAACTGGCTGATCGATTGCAAGCCGTCGGCGTTGATCGCGACCATCGCGGGCGTGAAAAAGCGAGCGATCACGCTCCCGTCTGGGTCGAGATCGCTTGAACGGTTGCACCCCCCGCCGCTGCGGGAGGGCGCGCGCCCTTCAACGATAGAAGATATGTGTATCGATCTGCGCAGTGCGCACCTTGCGACGGCTCCAGTTCGGCTTCACATATTTGGCGTGGAAGAAGACCGCATCGGCGGCCTCGGATTTCCACATCCCTTCGTGCGCGATCCTGGCAATCGCCTTGGCCCGGTTCCATGCGCCCGAATTGGTGCGGATGGGCGGTATCCGTCCGTTTTTCACGAACGAGAATTGCGAACGCTGATGCACAACGCCGCAATAGCTGGTCGGAAAGCGGCCATCTTCTGACCGATTGATAATAACCTGAGCCACGGCGAGCTGTCCTGCCAGGGCTTCGCCGCGGGCCTCGAAATAGACCGCACCGGCAAGGCATTGCATCTGTTCAGACAAGTCCCCGGGCGTCACTTCGGCCACCAGTTCGCTCAGCGAGTCGGCATTGGCGGCGTTCCGGTTGGCCGTGAAGCCAGTATCGGGGCTGGATTCGGGAATGGTCTGCACCACCTCATTCGCCACGTATTCAATCGCGGTCTCTGCCTGAGTATCCTCTGGGACGACTTCATAGGCTTCGGATGTGAGGTCGACCGGGTCTTCACCTGCATTTTGCACGGTGGCGGTCATGCCGTCGGCGCTGGCCTGTGCAAAGGCCTCGGCACCATCGGCGCTTGAGAAACTCAAACTTACGGCTGCCACGATGGCGAACGCGCTCAGGGAATAAGTCTTGCGACCCATGAAAAAACTACATTCGTGCGGTGAACAAGCTCAGACGCAGGCCCCGGGAACCAAAGTGCGCTATGAGCGTCACTTTATCAGATGGTTCCGGATTGGCCTGCCGGCCGTTCCCCGTCTGCGTGCCTGTATGACGACCGAAATGTCGTTGCTTTGGCCTGCGCGTTGGAGAGATGAGGGCGCAATTAAGGGTCTGCGCCCCAAGATCAAGCTAATCGGGCAAAAGTGCGATGAAGCGTTCCGCATTCTCGATATCCACCTCTAAAATCCAGATATCGGGATCCTGAGCGCGTCTGCGATCCAGGTAATCGGAAAATTCCTGTGGATTTTCAGAGTCTTGAATTTTCGTTTGAACGAATCTGCGCGATCCGTCGAGTTGTGGCATTCTTTCGTAAAGCTGTGCGGTGTCGCCGCGATACATGCTTGCGATGAGAATCACTCCGGCGTCGCGCTCGCCCTTGGCCAACACGGTCGCCATTCCGCCGTGCGATTCGATCAGGCGGATCATGCTTCCGATTTCAAGATGGGCTGGCAGTCGCATGGCTGTTCCTCAGGGTGCTGGGAGTGCGGGCGCGGCCGTTCTAACTGTTGGCGGGTCGCGAACCGGAACTGTATCCGGGCAGTCCCGACAACGCGATGTGCGAGCGCATGAAAGTGCCGGTGCCACGTCCGATCTCGTCGCCTTCCTCATCTATCAGGCGTGCTTCGGCGACGAACACGCGGCGCTTCCCGCTGACCCAGCGACCCTCGGCAGTCACCTCGCCCGCCCGCAATGGTTTGGTGAAGTTGAGGTTGAAGCTGGTCGTCAGCAAAAACCGGTCAGTCGATAGCGTGTTCGCGGCATAGAAAGCTGCATCGTCGAGCATCTTGAAATAGATCGTGCCATGCGCCGCACCCGCCGCATGATAGACATCCTTGCTGACAGTGAAGCGTAGCCGCGCAAGTCCCTCGCCCGGAATCTCCAGCCGCGAGGCAAATTTTTCATTGATCGGGGCCGATAAGTACAACCGCTCCAGCGCACGGTAATGAAGCGCGGCTCCTGTTGGGGAGGTGCCGGACGACGCACCACCCGTGCCCGCTGCATCGTTATCCTCAGGCGGCATCGCGCAGGAATTGGTTCGTCAGCAGCGCAAACAACGCCTCGGCATCGGGTGCGTGCATCAGCGCAAGCAGCTTGGCTTCGTCTCGCAGCAGGCGCGAAATCGCGGCGAGCGCGTGAAGATGGGTCGCACCGGCATTTTCGGGCGAGATCAGGCCGAACACCAGCGTCACCGGCATCGCATCGGCAGCGCCGAAATCGCACGGAGTCTCCAGCTTCAGCAGGGCAACCGTGGGCCTGCGCACCGAAGTGCTGCGGCAGTGCGGGATCGCCACACCTTTGCCAAAGCCGGTGCTGCCAAGCGCCTCACGCTGTTCCAGCCCCTCAAGCACATCATCGGCATCAACATCGTAGGCCGAAGCAAACAGCGCCGCGAGATGCGTGAGCACATTGTGCTTTGGTGACGGGGACCGCGGCGAAGAGCGCGCATCTGGTCTGCCCTCAGATGGCAAAACCGCGACCGCCTCTGGCCGCATTGCAATGTTCACGTCCATATCCAATCGAGATTCCATATTACGATATGACAGAACTCCGGGCTCACGGAGCTTTCCGCGAGCGGAATGCGGAGCCTCTCCATGCGACCTTGGTCCTGGTGCTCTTTTACCGGAGGCCCGAGCTTTAGCCAGGCGGGGCCGATGGAACCCTAATGCGGTTCAACCCATCCGATTGATCCATCCGGGCGGCGGTAAACCATATTATGCCGACCGGTGCCAGCATTTTTGAAAAACAGCGCGCTCGTGTCCCTGAGGTCGAGCATCATCACAGCGTCCGCCACGGAACCAGTCGGTATATCGATGCTGGTCTCGGCTATGACGGGTGGCGCATCGACGGTGACCTCTTCGTCCTCCGCCTCGAACGCGAAGATCCGGTAAGCCGCTTCCTCCTCCACACGCGCCTGGCTGGAGCGTTCGTGCCGGTCCTTGAGGCGCCGTTTATAGCGGCGCAATTGTTTCTCGATCTTGCCCGCCGCATTGTCGAGCGCGACGTGCGCATCATGCGCCTCGCCCTGCGCCTTGAGGATGGTGCCCTGCGTCACATGGGTTACGATATCACAGCGGAATGCACCGGCCGGAGCCTTGCCGAAGGTGACGTGGGAGGACAGCGCGCGCTCGAAATACTTATCGACAATCGCGCCAAGCCGGTCGGATGCATGTTCCTGCAAGGCCGCCCCTGTCTCCACCTGATGACCTGAAATCCGGATATCCATCGTCTGCTGGCTCCCTTCGTTTGATTGCCGCGCCACCGATACAGCGTTTATTGGCCTGCCGTCTTTTGCGAACACATCTGCGCGCAGAGCAGGCAAGCATACATCACCGAACCCAAAGCGCGCCCTTGATCGCGCTGATAAAATCACTGTGGCGCGCCAATTCTTCAGGCGAGGCGGCATGGGCACGCGGTTCGCGGCGGGTCCGGCTGGCAGCGAGCACCGCGCTTGCCGCCGGCCGGGCCAGCGTGTCGACGCAGGCATCAGGCGCATCGCCAGCCAGTTCCAGCCCGATCTGCCGTCCGCCGGTCAGCTCGACATAGACCTGCGCCAACAATTCGGCATCCAACAGCGCGCCGTGCTTTACACGGTGCGAGCGGTCCACTCCGTACCGGGTGCAGAGCGCATCCAGCGAATTCTTGGCGCCCGGATGTTTTTTTCGCGCAATGGCGACGGTGTCGATCATGCGATCAAGATTGATGGGCGCGCGCCCGATCCGGTCCAGCTCGTTGTTCAGAAAACCGAAGTCAAAGCCCGCATTGTGCGCAACCAGCGGGGAATCGCCCAGAAACTCCAGCAATTCATCGACCCCGGCCGAAAACAGCGGTTTGCCGGAAAGGAACGCGGCGGACAGGCCGTGCACCCGCTCTGCCTCTATCGGCATATCGCGTTCAGGATTGTAGTAGGCATGGAAGGATCCGCCGGTTTCGACCCTGTCGATCATTTCCACGCAACCAATCTCAACCATCCGATCCCCGCTTTTGGGATCAAGCCCGGTGGTTTCAGTGTCGAAGATTATCTCGCGCATTGACCGCACTATCCGCCCATTCGATCTACTGTGCAAGAGGGTCGGTTGATCCGTTAACGCTCTAATCGCGGCTTTTTTGAAACCCGGCGATCAGTTCGCTGACCTGATCGCGCGTCGCATCCAGCGTAGTGCCGGTGTCGATCACATGATCTGCGCGCGCGCGCTTCTCCGCATCGGGGATTTGCAGGCCGAGAATACGGTTAAACTTCTCGGGCGTCATATCGGCACGGGCTAGCACACGGGCGCGCTGCATTTCGGGAGGAGCGGAGACGACCACCACGGTGTCGACCGCGGCATCGCCTCCACCTTCGAACAACAGCGGTATGTCGAACACCAGCAGCGGCTGATCGGCGTTGTCGGCAAGGAAGGCGGCGCGCCGCTCACCCACAGCGGGGTGGACGATCGCCTCCAGCCGGGCAAGCTGCGCCTTGTCGCCGAACACCAGCTTTCCCAGCATTACCCGATCAACGCCGTTCTCATTGGTTGATCCAGGAAACGCCGCCTCAATTGCGGGCACCAAGGCACCGCCCGGCCCTTGCATCGCGCGCACCTGCGCATCGGCGTCAAACACCGGGACACCGGCGTCGGCAAACATGGCAGCAACGGTCGACTTGCCCATGCCGATAGACCCGGTGAGGCCGATAATGGTGGGGCGCGATGGGGTGTCGTTCATGCCAGCAATCTTTCGCGCAATTCCGCATCAAACGCGCGCGGGGCGGCGTGTTCGAAAAACAGCTCGAAGGCGACCGCGGCCTGCCCGATCAGCATCGAAAGCCCGTCTATCGTGCGCAAGCCCGCAGCGCGCGCGCCTTTCAGAAATTCGGTTTCGACCGGATCGGTGACGATGTCATAGGCGATGCTGCCTGGCGGCGCGTGACTCCAGTCGAAAGTGAGTGGTGGCTGCCCGCGCATCCCCAGCGCAGAGGCGTTGACGATGAGATCGAGGCATCCCTTGCGATCATCGAAGGCAAAATCGGTGGGCGCGGCAAAGTGGTCAACATCCACCGCATGATGCTCCCCCTTGGGCGCGAGTTCATCGAGCAGGGCACGCGCCTTGTCCGGATTGCGCCCGGCCACCACCAGCGTGAAGCCTGCATCATACAGCGCGGTGATGATCGCGCGCGCCGCGCCGCCCGTGCCCAGAATGCGAGCCATACGAAACAGGTGCTGCTGCGATAGCTCCTTGCGCAGGGGCTCCAGAAAGCCGGTAGCATCGGTGTTGTGCGCGGTGAGCCTATTGCCCTCGCGCACCAGAGTGTTGGCCGCACCGATGCACCGCGCCTGATTGTCTGCGCTGTCAGCAAGTGCGAGCGCTTCGTGCTTGTGCGGCATGGTGACATTGCAGCCGCGCCATTCGGTTTTAGTGAGCGCGGTGCGCGCGTAGTCCCCAACTCCGCCCGAAACCACACGCTGCGCGCTGTAATCGCCGCTCAACGCCAG
>JBBRVR010000095.1:0-10344 GCA_038246695.1 Sphingomonadales bacterium | reverse complement strand
CCATCATCGGTGCTTTCGATATCCTGCGCGCCCGCTTCCATCGCGGCCATCAGCACGGTATCCTCATCGCCGGCCGAAGCGGGATATTCGATCAGGCCCAGCCGCTCAAATCCGTGCGCGACCGATCCCTCGGTGCCCAGATTGCCGCCATTCTTGCTGAAGGCGGTGCGCACGGCGGTGGCGGTGCGGTTGCGGTTGTCGGTCAGCGCCTCGACGATCATCGCGCTGCCGCCGGGACCGTATCCCTCGTACCGGACCTCTTCGTAATTGTCGCCGTCATTGGCCGAAGCCTTGTCGATCGCGCGCTGAATGTTGTCCTTGGGCATGGACTGCGCCTTGGCGTTGTTGATCGCCAGCCGCAGGCGCGGGTTCATATCGGGATCGGGCGTGCCCATCTTCGCCGCCACGGTGATTTCGCGGCTGAGCTTTGAAAACAGGTTGGAGCGTTTCTTGTCCTGCGCACCCTTGCGGTGCATGATATTCTTGAATTTGGAATGGCCTGCCATTGGATTATCCTGGGTGAACTCTTTATTATCCGGTGGTGGTGCAATAAGGGCCGCATTAGACGCATGACAGCCCTATCGACAAGCCTTGCTAATCCCGCCACCGCGCGAGAGGAATACATCCGCTTCATAAGCTTCGTGGCGCGGCCTGCTTTGCCGCGCCGTGAACCCGATGCAAATGGAGCTGTGCGCGCAACTTTTAGGATGCTGTGGCTCGATCTGGCGGTGATGGCGGTGCTGATTGCCGCGCTGGGCGTGGCTGCGGCAATGGGATTTGAATTGCCCGCGAATGTGAACACCACGCTCCAGCCGGGGATTATGACCGTAGCCCTGGTGGTGCTGCTTGCGCCGCTGGCAGAGGAAGTGCTGTTCCGCAGCTGGCTGACGGGTCGCCCGCCGGTCATCGCGATGGTGGTGGTGCTGATGATCGGACTTGTCGCGGTCCCGGCGGTAATCGTGGGTGGGGACGCGGGAGCGCAGCCTTCGGGCGCGGCAAGCATTGCGATGATCGCCAGTTTCGCGCTGGCCATCGTGGGCGCGCCGCTCGCCGGTCTGGCGCTGCTGAAACGGCCCACTCCCGAACTGTTCAGGCGCGCATTCCCGGTGTTGTTCTGGGTGAGCGCGCTTGGCTTCGCGCTGGTCCATCTGCTCAATTACACCGAAGGATCACTTGCGATCCTTCTGCCTCTGGTGCTGCCGCAATTCGTGCTGGGCGCGATGTTGGGATATCTGCGTGTGCATCACGGACTGGTGTCCGCCATCGCGCTGCACGCCTTCCATAACGCCATCCTGTTCACATTCGCGATGCTGGGTCAGGCGGCAGGCTAGGGTTCGATATCGAAATGAAGCGCGGTGATCTCTTCGCTCGCCAGTTTTCGATACAGCGCACGGGCCGGCTCATCTTCCGGGATCGTATCGGCTTGCACAAACACGGTCCGAGCGCCGATTTCGCGGGCGATCCGCCGCGTTTCCTCAATCAGAGCGGTCGCCCCGCCCATGCGCCTGTGGCTTTTGAGCATGGCGAGATCGTAGATGTAGATTTCACTGCGTGCCTGCTCGAATTTGCGCAGAACATACCCGGCAAGCGCACCGACAGGCAGCCCGTCCGCTTCGGCAAGGATCGCTATATTGTTCGCACTGGCGAGCCAGTGCGCGGCATAATCATCGCCCGGCGGATCGGCCGCGTAATTCTCAGGATCGTCGAAACCCTGCGCAAACAGCGTGTTCATCGCACGAAAGCCCGCAAGATCACCGGAGCCAAGGCGACGCGCGACAATCACCGCGCTTACACCTTTACTGCGGTCCCGCTGGCGCTGACCATCAGCATCGAACCGGTGTCACCGATGACCTCGTAATCGAGATCAATCGCGACCACCGCATTGGCCCCGCGACCAGCGGCTTCGGCCTGCAATTCCTCGATCGCCTGATTGCGCGCATCCGCCAGAATACGCTCATAGCTGCCCGAGCGCCCGCCCACGATATCGCGGATATTGGCAAAAAGATCGCGAAACAGGTTCGCCCCGACGATCACCTCGCCGGTGACGATGCCGAGATATTCCTGAATCGGGCGGCCTTCGATCGTCGGCGTCGTGGTGACAATCACCCCGCGCGCGTCTTTCCATGGTCCAGGCATTGGCGGCTCTCCTCGATGAACTGTGTTAGAAGACTAACACGCAATGCCGAGCCCGCAAAGCCTGTTTCAGCCCATGCCCAGCGCGGCCTTATAGGTATCGAGGATCATTTCCTGTTCGCTGCGGTCATCGGGCTTCATTTTGCGCAGACGCACGATCTGGCGCATGATTTTGGCGTCGTAACCGACCGCCTTTGCCTCGGCATAGACATCGCGGATGTCGTCGGCTGTGCCCTTTTTCTCTTCTTCAAGGCGCTCGATCCGCTCGATCAAAAGGCGCAGGCGGTCGTCGGTGGCTTCGGCCATTTCTTGTAAACTCCGATGTTTGGTGAGAATCGCTTGCGGGCCGCGATAGCCATTGCGGGCCTGCGATTGAAGCGCCCCCGTGCGATTCTGTGCTCAATTCTGTTGGTTCTTTGCGACGCTGGCCTCCATCGCGGCTAGTTGCTCCTGTGTCGCAGGGCTCTGACGGGTTGCTTTCCATTCGTCCATCGGCATTCCGTGGATCAGCTCTCGCGCGGCTGCCTTGTCGCCTTCGAACCCGGCATCGCGGATCCAGTCGGCGAGGCAATTGCGGCAGAACCCGGCCAGCCCCATCAGCTCGATATTCTGGGCATCGTGGCGACGCTGCAAATGCCGCACCAGCCGCCGGAACGCTTCTGCCGCCACCTTGTCATCAAGCTGTTCGAGTGCCTGGTTATTCGCGTCCATATCCGTTTCATCCTTACCGCCCACCAAAGGGCTTTAGTTGCAATGCCGGGGTGCTATGCCATAGCGCGCCGCACCTTGGGAGGGATCATACCAGTGCAAGACGATGACCGCGACGATCACAGCCATTTCAACGGCAGGACCGGCCAGCCCAAACTCGATCCGCGCGGGCGGCGGGTAAAGATCCTTGCCACCATCGGCCCGGCCAGTCGCTCGCCGGAAATGCTGCGCCGCCTCTTTCGTGCAGGGGCCGATGCTTTCCGCGTCAACATGAGCCACGGCAGCCACGAAGATCACGCCGCCGCCATCGCTGCGATCCGCGCGATGGAGGAGGAATTTCGCAGGCCCATCGCGATCCTCGCCGATCTTCAGGGGCCCAAACTGCGCGTGGGCGAGTTCGTGGGCGGCAAGGCCGTGATCCGCCACGGGGGCCACTTCACGCTCGATCGCGACCCCTCGCCGGGCGACGACAACCGCGTGTGCCTGCCCCACCCGGAACTGTTCGGCATCCTCGAACGCGGACAGCGCCTTGTCATCAACGATGGCAAGATCCGCCTGATCGTGCGCGAGGCGGATGAACATCGCATCCGCTGCTCTGCCGAGGTTGGCGGGGTGATTTCCGACCGCAAGGGCGTAAACGTGCCCGATGCCGAAGTGCCAATCCCCGCGCTGACCGACAAGGATCGCAAGGATCTGGCCTTTGCCGTCGAACACGAGGCTGACTGGATTGCGCTGAGTTTCGTCCAGCGGCCCGAAGACATCGCCGAGGCGCGCAAGCTCATCGGATCGAACGACACCGCGCTGTGCGCCAAGATCGAAAAACCGCAGGCGGTGCGCAGGCTCGCGGAAATCATCGAGCTGTCCGACGCGATCATGGTTGCCCGCGGCGACCTTGGCGTGGAGCTGGAACCATACGAAGTGCCACCGCTGCAGAAACGCATCGTCGCCGCCAGCCGCAACGCGGGCAAGCCGGTGATCGTCGCCACGCAGATGCTGGAAAGCATGATCGAAAGCCCCACCCCCACCCGTGCCGAAGTCTCCGATGTCGCCAACGCGGTCTACGATGGGGCCGATGCTGTCATGCTCTCGGCTGAGAGCGCGGCGGGTGACTGGCCCGAGGAATCGGTGGCGATGATGCACCGCATTGCGCGTCAGGTTGAGCGAGACGAGGAATACCGCGCGCGCGTGCGGTTCTCCCACACCCCGCCCGATGCAACCACCGCCGATGCGCTGGCGCACAGCTGCATGACCATCGCCGATACCGTCCCGATCAGCGCGATCACCGTGTTCACCGCCAGTGGATCGACCGCGCGCCGCGTCGCACGCGAACGGCCTGCGACCCCGGTTCTGGTGCTTACCCCCTCGATCCGCACCGCCCGTCGGCTCGGCCTGTTGTGGGGCGCGCACGCGGTGACAACGCGCGACATCGGCAGTTTTGAAGAGATGATCGCCAAGGGCAAGCGGATGGCCCTGCGCCACGGTTTCGGCACCGCCGGGTCAAAGCAGATCGTGCTTGCAGGCGTCCCGTTTGGCACACCGGGGGCGACCAACCTGCTGCACGTGGTGACGCTTTCGGGCGACGAACTGAAAAAGCATGGGGACTAGCGTTCGCGGGTTGCCCGATGCGCCAATTGCTCAAGGATATCCTGATCGCGGCCGTGCGCAGCGGCACCACCGTGACCTATGCTGAACTGGCGCAGGCGCTGGAGTTGCGCCCGCCGCGCACTATCCGCCGCGCCGCCGCGCTGCTGGAAGAGCTGATGCGCCAACAGGCCGAGGCGAGTGAGCCTCAGCTGGCAAGCCTTGTCACCTCGCGCGCCGGTACAGGGGCGCACGCCCGCATACCCGCACCTGGCTTCTTCATCCTGATGCGCGATCTGGGTCTGTATGACGGACCGGATACCGGCCCAGATGCAAACGAGGCGGCGCGGGCCTTTGTCGAAGCGGAGCGCACCCGGTGCCGGGATCGCTGGGGGGAGTGAGTGGTGGCTGCAGGGACCGGGATTGCTTGAGCGCGGAATCCCCGCTCACCTTGCAGGCAATCTATTGCTCCATTTCGCCGCCGAATGTCCGCGCAAAGAAATCGCCCGCCTTCCACACCGGCTTTTCCGCCATATTGGCGACATTGCGGATGATCGCGTAATTCACATCGGTGAACCGGCCCAATTGCTCAAAGTTGATCAGTGACACCTCATCCGAGACCTGGTGGTAGTGGTTCTTCACGAAGTCCGCCTGCGCCAATGCGCCTCCATTGGCCCAGCCCGTTACCAGAAAAATAGCCGGGACACCTTGTTCGACAAAACTGTATTGGTCCGAACGGGTGAAAAGCCCTTCCTGAGGCATAGGATCCGGGCTCAGCGCAATGCCCTGACTTGCAGTTGCGGCTTCCACCACCGGGAAAAGCGTGGATCTTTCGGCGCCAAAAGCGATCACATCAGTGAATTCGTAATTCAGGATCGGCATATCAAGGTTGATATTCGCCACCATTTCTCCGCTGCCAAGCGTCGGGTTGCGCGCGAAATAATCGGACCCGACCAGTCCCTTTTCCTCTGCGGTCAGGGCCACAAAGACAACCGGGCGACGCCCCGGATTTTCTCTCAACAACCGGGCTGCTTCGAGCATTGAGGCAACGCCCGTCGCGTTGTCCATCGCACCGTTGTTGATCTCGTCATCGCCTTCTTCGGGCGTCGGGGTCACGCCGGTATGATCGAGATGTGCAGTGACCACGATGTACTGGTTTGCGACCGAAGGATCAGTGCCGGGAACCATGCCGACGACATTGGGACTGTTGATCGTCCCGACACTCGATTGGCCGACGATGCGCGCCGTCAGCCCCATGTCAAAGGAAGGCAAACTCGCTCGCTCACCCGACTTGTACTTCAGAATATCTTCCCAGCTTGCCGGCTGCCCCTCGAACAGGCTTTGCGACAGTGCGCTGTTGAGAAATGCAGAGCCCTTAAGGCCGGGCGCTCGGCTGAAGACCGTGCCATCGGGTTGAGCCCAGGCCATGAAGGTTGAGCGGAAGTAGCCTGCAATCTGCTCGAATGTGTACCGCTCTTCATCAATTGGCGTGAAAAGGGAGATCGTGCCAATAGCCCCGCGCTGGGAAAGCCGCTCGGACAGGGTCGATCCAAAGTGCGCGCGTTCTTCCGAATTGAGCGTGTCCGGAGCCCCGCTCAGCACTACGGCAATTTTTCCTGTGAGATCGATCCCGGCAAAATCGTCCTGTTCGTAACCGTCAGCGGCAAAGCCATATCCGACAAACACCAGCTCGCCCTCAATCTCTGCCAAGGTCTGGCCGCGTTTAGGGAAGGTGAAATAGTCTTCTCCCAGCGCGCCCGCCTGAATTACAGAAGCACCGCTTTCATCGGTGATGGTCAGGCCTGCCCGGTCACCAAATTTCAGTTGCGAACTGACCATCGGCACTGATTGAAAATAGGTGCCATCGTTACCGGAGGGCTGCAAACCCAGCGCCGCATACTGCCCGGCGACATATCCCGCAGCCAGCGCATAGCCGGTGGTTCCGGCTTCGCGCCCTTCAAGCGCATCATCGGCAAGATAGCGCACATCGACCTCCAGCCTGCTGCGATCAGCCTGCGAAATCTCCGCGGACCCAGCTTGCGGTTCGCTGGCCCGCGTTGCGGTGCTGGACTGGGAGTGTGCCGGGACCGAGGCGAAAGAAACAAGTGCGGCCGAGGCCAGAAGGAAAAAGCGCATAAGCACCCCTTTCGAATAATCTGTCTTGAATGATGCGCCCCGGAATTCCCGGTAATTTGCAGCATCTGAAGCAGGTTACAAGTCAAATCAGGGCCGTCTGCCTGATCCGAGTGGGCTTCCAGCCAGCGTGGAAGCTTGGGTGGGGCCCCGGCCTTCGCGGGGACGAGAATGGGGGGATGCGATCCGTGGGGCACGCAGATGATGGAAAGGGCGCGAGCCAACGGGCCAGCTTTGCTTAGTGCAGCCCGCATGTTGATGCGCAGCCCCGCGCTATTTCTCCGGGGGCGGGATGCCTGCACTTGCGGCGCACGACCGCGCTATGCCTTCGACCCTGACGCGATCGCTGCCCAACATGCCGGTGATTTCCAGACCTTCCTGTGCAAGACGATCGGTCATGCAGGAACACAGGGCCTCGCCTTTCGAACTGTCACTGGAAAGCCTGCCGAACTGACGTTCGCATTTTGCAACGGCATGAGCCCGTTGTTCCTCGGCGCTGCGCGGGCCGCACCCGGCAAGCAGTAGCGCAGACACTGGCATGACAAAGATGGTGATTTTCATTGGGGCGCATCCTTCCAGCTGATTCCTGCGAATTTCGAGTGGAAGATTCATGGACGCGTAAGGGTTAAAATATGGGGAGGCGCATTTTCCTACAGCCTGCAGAACAGCTATCGTCGGCAGGCTTTTTCACCTGAGGCTCTTTCAAATCGTCGGCCACCCGCACCCATCGGCTTTTCGCCGCAGGGGCAAGCTATTTCGCTGGATGCGTAAAAGTGTCAGGCGGGCAATTTTTACTGGAATGTTCACTGTTAATCAATCGTCTAAGGCGGAAATATGGAAGTTGACGCGGTGTCAATTGTGTCAACTTTGCTCGCACCTGCACAAACGATACCGCGTGGCCTATACCGCCGCGCGTTCCAGCCGGGCGCGGGCCTCCTCCTCGCCGATCAGCGGCAGCAATTCGCCCATGTCAGGGCCGTGGTCCATCCCCGTCAGCGCCTGGCGCAGTGGCAGGAACAGCGCGCGGCCCTTGCGCCCCGTCCCCTCCTTGAGCGCCGAGGTCAGCGTTCCCCACGGATCATCGCCCCATTCCAGCGCGCGAGCCGCGTCTGCCAGAAAAGCGCGGTCGTCATCTTCGAATGCGGGCTGTTCGATCGGGCCGGTGACCAGCCGCCACCATTCGCCGACCTCGCCAACGGTTGCAATATTGGGGCGCACCGCGTGCCACCCGGCATCGTCCATCCCGGCGGGCAGGCGATCCTTCACCGCCGAGAAATCCATGGCGTGGATGATGGCGGTGTTCACCCGCTCTAGTTCGGCATCGTCAAATTTCGCCGGCGCGCGCCCGAACGTGCCAAGGTCGAACGTATCGAGCAATGCCGCCCGGTCCGCAATCGGCTCCACCGGCAGCGACGTGCCGAGCCGCGCGAGCAGGGCGATGATCGCCTCAGGCTCGATCCCACGTTCCCGGAACGAGTCACAGCCGAGCGAACCCAGCCGCTTGGACAGCTTGCCCTCGCGCCCCACCAGCAACGCCTCATGCGCAAAGGCAGGCGTGGTTGCGCCCCCCCCGGAATCCAGAAGCGCGGTGAACATCTGGATCTGCACCGCGGTGTTGGACACGTGATCCTCCCCACGCAAAACCTGCGTCACTCCCATGTCGATATCGTCGATGGTGCTGGGCAGCATATACAGCCACGATCCGTCCGCGCGCCGGATCACGGGATCGGAAAGCTGCGCCGGATCGAAAGTAGCGCGCCCGCGCACGCCATCTTCCCACATGATCGGCTCTGCATGGTCGAGCTTGAACCGCCAGTGCGGGGCGATGCCGTCAGCCTCAAAGGCGGCGCGCTGTTCATCGGTCAGGTTGAGCGCGGCGCGGTCGTAGATCGGCGGCAGGCCGCGGCCCAGCTGAACCTTGCGCTTCAGCTCCAGTTCCTGTTGCGTTTCGTAGGCCGGGTATATCCGGCCCGCCGACTTCAGCTGATCGAACGCGGCCTCATACAGATCGAGCCGCTGCGACTGGCGCGCCTCCCGGTCGGGCGCAATACCCAGCCAGTCAAGATCGGCGCGGATCGCTTCGACATATTCCTCCCTGGATCGGGCGGCATCGGTATCGTCAATCCGCAAGATCAGCTCGCCCCCTGCCTTGCGCGCGATCATCCAGTTATGAAGCGCGGTGCGGATATTGCCGACATGCAGGCGGCCGGTAGGCGAAGGGGCAAAGCGGGTGATGGTCATGGCGTTGCCGTTAGCGCGGCTGGCAGCTTATTGCGAGAAAAGTGTGACCGATCGACCGCCGCCCGAAAGCCTGATCGCATTGCCCGGCGTGCGTTGTGCGCGGGTGACAGCGTCAAGCGCGCCAGCAAGTTGACGCCATTGGGGCAACAGGCCGACCGTACAAACTGGCCTTATCGGCGGCAGCACTTCGCCGGGTTCGTGCGCAGGCACCGGTTCGCGGTATCGGGTCAGGTCCAGCGCCTCGCCCTCGAAGCTGACCTGCCATATGAACCCCGCACAGATTGGCTCGAACGACAGCAGCTCGCCATCGACCGAGACCGCGATGCCGACATTGCCGCCAAGCTGCTTTTCATCGATCCCGGCGACGCGGTATTCGCCGAGCAGATCGCCGACGCTGGTGATGGGGATACCGCCGGGCACGCCGCCGGGTGCGGCGGTCCCTTCAATTTTGCTGGCGGCGATGCCTTCGGACGGAGGCGCTGGTTCGCTGCCTGAGCAAGCTGCGAGAGTCACAAGCGCCAGCGTTGCGGCAAGCAACCCGCGAGCAGTCATCGCGGTGCCAGCCTTACACTGCGACCGCCGCCCGAAAGGAGCACCGCACCTGCCTCGGCGCGCGCGATTGTTTCGGCTGCCTGAAGCGCAGACCAGACCTGCGGCACTTCGGGCGGAACACCAATGTCGCATACCATTTTGGAGCTTTCCTGCGCCCGCAAATCGAAATCGCTACCGGTTATCGAATGGCTGACAGACTGTCCTGCGCAGCCGGGCTGCCGGGCTGGCGTCTGAGCCTCGGCTTGCTGCGCAGCCGCGTTTCCCGGCGAGCATGCCATCAGTGCGGCAACGGCGATCAGGATAAGGCGTTTCATCGAGTCGATCCTCAGAAGGCAATATCGCAGGGCAACAGCAAAAAGCCCCGGACGATTGCTCGTCCGGGGCGTTGTGTACATCAGTGAGTGAATGCGGGCTTACTCCGATTCAGGAGTGTCTAGCACGTCGGTAGAACCACCACCCATCACAGCCTTCATTGCTTCCTCGCTCGACACCGGATCGGCCTCGGGCTCGGGTTCCGCTGGCGGCGCGGGGGCATTGGCAGCTGCAAGCTTGTCCTGCTGCTTTTTCCACTGCGCCTTCAGCGCGGCATCACGGCTGGTGGCGGTGACGCGCATGCGGTTCATGCCTGCGCCGGTGCCGGCCGGGATCAGGCGGCCCACGATCACGTTCTCCTTGAGACCGATCAGCGTGTCCTTCTTGCCCTCGACCGAAGCCTGCGTCAGCACGCGGGTCGTTTCCTGGAACGACGCCGCCGAGATGAAGCTGCGGGTTTGCAGCGACGCCTTGGTGATGCCGAGCAGGATCGGAGTGCCCTCGGCATGCTCCTTGTTGCGGCCCAGCTTGCCGTTGATCTCCAGCATTTCCGCCAGATCGAGCTGTTCACCGGGCAGCAGCGTGGTGTCGCCGCCATTGGTGATCTCGACCTTTTGCAGCATCTGGCGAACGATCACTTCGATGTGCTTGTCGTTGATCTTCACGCCCTGCAGACGATAGACT
>JBBRVR010000094.1:0-10652 GCA_038246695.1 Sphingomonadales bacterium | reverse complement strand
TGTGTTGAGCAATCCTGCGCGCTTCGCGGGCAAGACCATCGGCCTTGCGCTGTGCGGCGGCAATATCGACACCCGGTTGCTCGCCAATGTGCTGCTGCGTGACCTTGCCCGGCAAGGGCGACTGGCGCGGCTGCGGATCACTTTGCAGGATCGCCCCGGCGCATTGTTCAAGGTGATGCGGCTGTTTGACGAACACAACGTCAACATCATCGAAATCTATCACCAGCGCATCTTCACGACCCTGCCTGCCAAGGGGCTGATCACCGATATCGAATGCGAGGCGCGCGACGCAGCGCAGGTCGAGCGACTGGTTGATGCCCTGCGCGAGGCGAATTACGCGGTCCAGATGGTGGAACTGAACTGAGGTATGGCAGCAAGGCGGTAAAATATCTGCGCCTGCAATGCGCTGAAATTACAGCGTAGCGGGCCGAAGATGTGCAAAGTAAGGCTTTGTTCACCCTGTTTTGTGGTTAAAGGTCTTTTACCGGCGAACCTGAGAAGGCATAAGATTGTCTTAACATCGGCATCTCCGATTCCACCCAGCCTCAGCCGGGGCACCTTGACCCGAAGGACTCAGTCGATCCCGTGACGGCTCCGATACGCTTTCCTCGCTTTTTCGTGACCAGCCCCGCGCCGTGCCCCTATCTGCCGGACCGCATGGAGCGCAAGGTTTTCACGGAGCTGAAGGGCGCGCATGCGGATCAGCTGAATGAGGCGCTGGGCCGTATCGGTTTTCGCCGCAGCCAGACCGTCGCGTACCGGCCCAGCTGCCTGGACTGTCAGGCCTGTGTTTCGGTCCGTGTGATCGCGTCCGAATTCCAGCCTTCGGGCACGCAAAAGCGCGAATTGAAGCGCAACAGCGATCTCGTCATTTCCGAATGTCGCCCGTGGGCAACCGATGAACAATTCGAATTGCTGAGCAAATATCTCGGCGTGCGCCACCCCGATGGCGGCATGTCGGCGATGGATGAGCTGGATTACGCCGATATGGTGGAACACACTCCGGTCACCAGTCACCTGGTTGAATATCGCGAGCCCACCGATGACGGTTCGCCCGGTCGCCTCGTTGGCGCGTGTCTTACTGATCGGCAGGGCGACGGCCTGTCCATGATCTATTCGTTCTACGATCCGGAGCATGAAACCCGCGTGGGGCTGGGCAATTTCATCATCCTCGATCACATTCGCCGCGCGGCGTTGGATGGCCTGCCGTTCGTCTATCTCGGCTATTGGGTCGATGGCAGCCCGCGCATGGCCTATAAGGTGCGGTATCGACCTCTCGAAACGCTATCACGCGAAGGCTGGCAGCGCATGGGCGAGGATCGGCAGGCCAAGCTTATTGCGCAGGCGACCGCGCCGCGTGACCGACCGGACGGAACGATCAGCGGGGCCAGGGGCAAAGACGGACAGCCCGTCAGATTTTCCGCGAGCTGACTTTTTGCTGTTTTCCCGACTGACACTGGCCGTTGCGGCTGGGCTTTGCGCATCGACCTTTCCGGCGAAAGCTGAGTTGATTTTAACCGCGGATAGTCAGGCAGGCGCGCAACGCCGTGACAGCAATGAGCCGCAGCAGGATGGTGAGACTGCAGGCCAGCCGCAAACGCCGGTGGGGCAGCAGCCGGACCCCGAACCCCTCACACCGCCCCAGAGTCTTTCCGACCTTATCCCAGACGGCGCCGTCGAAAACAGCGCCGAATGGGCGGCACAAGGAGTGGATGGTCCGACCGCGCCAGAACCGGCCCTCGCCATTCCCGATCTCACCGCACAAGACCTGAATGCGCCGGATTTTTTCGGTGAAGATGCCGATCTGGTCGGGTTGACCGAAGACGTGCTGCCCGAACCGCTCTCGCCCGATCCGGAGGTGGAAGCCTTGGTCGCAATTGATGCGCCTGATCTTCTTGATCTGCCCGAACTCGAGCAATTCCGCGTCAGCGACGAGCTTGTCCTCGCTTTCCCGGCGGACAATGACCGGTTCCCCGAACGCACCGATTTTCTTGAGCGTTTCAAGGCACTGTCCACGATCGAGGCGCTCGACACCGGGGTCGAAACCGTGCCGCAACTGGCCGCGCGCGCCCGTGCGGATGAGGCGCTGCTGATCGAGGTGCTGCGCACCTATGGCTATTACAATGGCGAGGTGATCCGCCAGCTATCGGGCGGCAGGCGAGGGCCATCGCCCGAAGCCGAAGTGGACGCCGCAGCGCAAGACCCGCAGGTGCGCTTCGATATCCTGCCGGGCGCGTTGTATCGGTTTGGCAGAATTGACCTCGGTGAACTTGACAATCTGCCGCCGCCCGAGGGCGCGGAACTGGTCGCAGCGTTCGAGATCGCATCGGGCGATCCGCTGTTTGCCGACAGCATCCCGCGCGAGATTACCGATCTGCGGCTCAAGATGGGCGAATCGGGCTATCCGTTCGCGACAGTGGCCGAGCCCTCGCTGTTGATCGATCACACGCGCGAGGAAGGCGATCTGACCGTGCCGGTAAAGCCGGGCGGCAAGTATGTGTTCGGCGGCGTGATCAGTAGCGATCCGGCGTTCCTTTCAAGTCGGCACCTCGCACGGATCGCGCGGTTCGATCCGGGCGAGCTGTATCAGGCCAGCCTTCAGGCCGATCTGCGCCGCGCCGTGCTGGCGACGGGGCTGGTTTCCAGCGCGGCGGTATCTGCGCGCGAAGTGCGCGCACCAACCGCCGATGAGCCGGGCGAAGTTGCGCTCGACGTGAACCTCGAACGCGCGCCACTGCGCACGATTTCGGGCGCAATCGGATACGGCACCGAAGAGGGCATCCGGCTGGAGGCAGGGTGGGAACACCGCAACCTGTTCCCGCCCGAAGGCGCCTTGCGGCTGCGCGGGATCGCGGGGACGCAGGAACAGCTTGCCAGCATCAGTTTCCAGCGCTCCAATTTCCGCGCGCGCGACCAGATACTGACCATCGATGCCTATGCCAGCGATATCGACACAGACGCGATCGATGCGCGCACGGTCGCGCTGCGCGGCACATTTGAGCGTGTCTCCAATCTGCTGTTCCAGAAGGAATTCAGCTGGGCCGTGGGCGCAGAAGTGCTGCTGACCGACGCGCGCAACACCACCTTCTTCGAAACCACACAGCCACGTCAGGAATACCTGATCGGTGGGCTGTTTGCGCGCGCCACTATCGATGGCAGTGACGACCTGCTCGATCCGACAAAGGGCTTTCGCGTGACCGGAGAGATCGCCCCCGATGTCAGCCAGACGCAGGGGCGGACCAGCTTCTATGTACGCACCGGCATCGATGCGGCCTACTACCAGTCCGTCGGCTCGACCGTCCTGGCGGGCCGGGCGCATCTGCAATCAATCAACGGCGCGGGGACGTTTGACATCGCTCCCACCCGGCGGCTGTATGCGGGCGGCGGGGGATCGGTGCGCGGCTATGCGTTTCAGGCGATCGGCCCGCGTGATGAATTCGGCAATCCGACCGGCGGTCGCTCGTTGGTTGAATTCAATCTGGAGGCGCGCATCCAGACCGGCTTCCTCGATGGCGCAATAGAGATAGTGCCGTTCGTCGATGCAGGTTCGGTATCGCGTTCGACCACGCCCGATTTGGGAGTCATCCGGGTCGGTGCTGGCGTCGGTGTACGGTACAAGACCAGCTTTGGCCCGATCCGCGTCGATGTGGGCGTCCCGGTCAATCCCGACCAGTTCGATTCGCCGTTCGCGGTGTATATCAGCCTCGGGCAGGCGTTCTGATGGACGAGCCGGACTCCAGCGAGACCCTGGACGAAACCGCCATGACAGACCCGCCCAGGGTCAAGCGCAAGCGACGCTGGGCCAAGCGACTGGGCTGGGTCATCGCGATCCTGCTCGCTCCGCTCGTCCTCGCAGCGGCGTTTATCGCGTCCCCCATCGGCAAGCGGTTCGTTGCTGAGCAAATCGCGCAAGTCGCCCCGGCATCGGGCCTGCGCTTTACCGTCGGCCGGATCGAGGGTGACCTCTACAACACCGCCACGCTGCATGATGTGACGCTGTTCGACCCCAAAGGCGCGTTTCTGACTATACCCGAGGTTGAGCTTGATTGGCGTCCCCTGAACTGGCTGTGGAGCGGGCTTGATGTGCGCGAACTTACGGCCCGTCGCGGGCGGCTAGAACGCCTGCCCGAATTGCTGCCGGGCGACCCCGACGCGCCGCTGCTGCCCGACTTCGACATTCGGGTCGACACATTTGCGATCGAAGGCCTGAAACTTGCCCCCGGCCTTGCTGGAGACGTTGAGCAGCGCGTTGATCTGCAGGGGCAGATCGATATCCGCAGGGGCCGCACTCTGGTCGTTGCAAAAGGTATGTTCGGGACGGAGGACAAGATCGATCTCCTGCTCGATGCTGAGCCAGATGATGATCGCTTCAACCTCGCGCTCGATTACCGTGCAGCGGCTGACGGGCCAATTGCCAAGCTGGCGGGGCTCGGTGCCGCCTATGAGGCCCGGATCAAGGGGAATGGCGGCTGGACCAAATGGCTGGGCCATGCGGTGGTGCAGCGCCAAGCGGCTGGGGCAAAAGCAGGGCAGGACGGTCTCAAACAGCGCGTTGCCGCGTTTCAGCTGACGAACGATGCGGGCCGGTATAGCCTGCTGGGCGAGGTAAATCCGATGCTGTCGGGCGGAGGCATTCTGGACCGGGCGGCGGGCGATGCGGTTGCACTGGCGCTCACAGGCACTCTGGAAGACAGCATCTTCGAAGGGCGCATTGCTGCACTTTCCGATGCGCTGGACCTGCGCGGCAAGGGTGCGCTCGACCTGGCGGGCAACAGGGCGCAGGATTTTGCCTTCAGCGCGCGATTGCTTGATCCTGAACTGCTGGGCAATGCCGCGCGGCTGGAGCAGGCCGTGTTGACCGGGACGCTCGATGGCCGGTTTCGCGATCTTACGATCAGCCACCGCCTGCGGGCGGGCGCGCTCGACACCGGCGTCGCCCGGCTCGAAGGGCTGGAGCAGGCGGGCCGGGCGCGGGTTGAGGATGGGGCGTTCACCGTGCCACTTGATGTGACAGCGGCGCGGGTCGTCACCGGCACCGACTTTGTCGATCCGCGGCTGGTGGGCGGGACCTTGCGCGGACAACTCACTTACTCTGCGGGCACGCTGATAGCGGACAATGCGCGTATCGCCTTTCCCGGTCTCGCCGCCGATCTGTCGCTGCGCGGGGACACGCGCGCCGGTGCCTATGCGATTGCCGGTCCGATCCGGGCGAGCGGGATCACGCTGCCCAATGTCGGCACGATCGGCGGCGCGGCAAAGCTGATGGCGACCTTTGGCAAGAACATGCCGTGGAACGTGCGCGCTAACGTCAACGGACGCCTGGCGAAGGTTTCGAACGCGACCATCGCCAATGTCGCGGGCAGCGAGGTTAAGTTTCGCGGGCAGGTTGGGCTGGCGCAGGACCAGCCGGTAATCCTGCGCGACTTTGTGGTCGATAGCGAGCGACTGGATGCGCGCTTTGACAGCCGCCTTGCAGACGGACGCACTACGCTGACAGGGGCAGGGCGGCATGTCGAATATGGCCCATTTACGGTGGATGCGGACATCACCGGAGACGGGCTGAATGCGCAGCTGGTGCTGGCCGATCCGCTGCCCGCTGCCGGGCTTTCCGATGTGCGGATCGGTATCGCGCCAAGCGGGGATGGCTTTGCTCTTGATGTGGCAGGCAATTCGCTACTCGGAGAGTTTGACGGCAAGCTGGGTCTGGTGCTCCCCGAAGGTGGCCCGACCCGCATTAACGTGAACAGCCTGCGCGTGTATCGCACCACTGTCACCGGTGCACTCACACTGGGGGATCCCGGCATTACCGGTCGCCTCGCGCTGGCGGGGGGCGGATTGAACGGAGTGGTTGGCATCGTCCCCGCACCGGGCGGCGCGACCGGTTTCGACATCGACCTCAAGGCGAACCGCGCGCGCTTTGGCGGTGCGACGGACATTGCGATTGCGAGCGCGGATATTGTTGCACGGGGCAGTTTTGGCGGCACCGGACCGGTGCGCGTCAGCGCGGACATCACCGGCTCGGGCTTTACCTATGGTGCGCTGCGCATCGCCCGGTTCGCAGCCAAGGCCAACGTGGTCGATGGAGTAGGCGATGTGACTGCCTCCATCGCGGGGCGGCGATCGGACCGGTTCGCGCTCAAGTTCGATGGCGATATAGCACCCCGCCGGATCGCGATGCTGGCGCGCGGGGAGTATGCCGGGCGGGCAATCACCATGCCGCGCCGCGCCGTGCTGACCGCAAAGGATGATGGCGGCTATCGCCTCGCGCCGACACAGATCGGATATGCGCGCGGCTTCGCCATTCTCGAAGGAGAGCTCGGCGGGCAAGACACCCGGCTTTCCGCCAGCCTTGCCAGCATGCCTCTGCGGCTGGCCGACCTTGTCGGCGCAGAGCTGGGGCTGAGCGGCAGAATCTCGGGCAAGCTCGACTATCGCCAGAGCGGCAGCGGCGCGCCCGTTTCCAGCGGCCGGTTTCAGGTCGACGATTTTGCGCGCTCGGGACTGGTCCTCTCGTCCAGACCTATCGACCTTACCGCCGGGTTTGATCTTGGCGCTGACCGGCTGCGCGCGGCGGCCAGTTTCGAAAGCGATGGCGCGCGGTTGGGCCGGGTGGACGCGCGGGTCACGGGCATCGGTGGCAACGCCCCGCTGGCGGATCGCCTCAGGCGCGGGCAGCTCGTGGCAAAGCTCGCTTATGATGGCCCGGCGCAATCGCTCTGGCGCCTCGCCGCGATTGAGACTTTCGACCTTACCGGCCCGCTCACTATTTCTGCCAGCGCCACCGGCACGCTCGCCGATCCGCGCATTGTCGGCCAACTCGCCAGTGATGACCTGCGCCTGCAAAGCGCGGTTTCAGGCACCGATATCACCAATGTCACAGCGCGTGGCCGCTTTGCCGGGTCGCGGCTCGAACTCACAAGGTTCGCCGGGGCGACGCGCGGAGGCGGCACAATCACTGGCAGCGGCACCGTCGATTTGGCCTCGATCAGTGCCGGGCGTGGCCCCCGCATCGACTTGCGCGCCGCGGCAACCGACGCGCGCCTTATCGATGCCGCCGGGCTGGATGCGACGCTGACCGGCCCGCTTCGCATCGTATCCAACGGCGTCGGCGGGACCATTGCCGGGCGCGTGACAATCGATCGTGCCAGCTGGAAGCTCGGCTATGCGGCAGAGGACATGGCCCTGCCCAGAATCGCCACCCGCGAAATCAACCTGCCCGATCAGGCTGTACCGCGCACCCGACGCGCCGCCTCCGGATCGTGGCGCTACCTTATCGATGCCACCGCGCGCAGCCGCGTTGCTGTCGACGGGCTGGGGCTGGACAGCGAATGGGGCGTCGACATCGCCCTGCGTGGCACCGTCAGCGATCCGCGCATCGGTGGACAGGCGAGCCTCGTGCGCGGGGCCTACAGCTTTGCAGGCACCCGGTTCGATCTGACCCGCGGCCGCATCCGGTTCGACGCAGACCAACCCATCGATCCGCGGCTCGACATTCTGGCGGAGACCGATACGGGCGATTACAACGTCAACATCGCGATCACCGGCAACAGTCAGTCGCCGGAAATCAACTTCTCATCCGAACCGGGACTGCCCGAGGAGGAAATCCTGGCGCAGCTGTTGTTCGGCGGCTCTGTCACCTCACTTTCTGCAACCGACGCGGTGCAACTTGGCGCGGCGCTCGCATCGCTTCGCGGCGGGGGCGGCGGGCTTGATCCGATCGGGAAGCTGCGCGAATCCATCGGCCTTGACCAGTTGCGCATCGTTTCCGCTGATCCCGCGCTGGGCCGCAGCACCGGCGTCGCCCTGGGCAAGAACCTGGGGCGCAAGTTCTACGTCGAGATCGTCACCGACGGGCGCGGCTATTCCGCAACGCAGGTCGAATACCGGATCACCCGCTGGCTGGCGCTGCTCGGCACGGTGACGACCATTGGACGCGACCGGGTCGGGGTGGAGATCAGCCGGGATTATTGAGTGCTTTGGTAGCGCCGCCCCATCCGGCGCGGCATCCTCGGTGCTGTTCCTTCCGCTTTGCTACAGGGCACCTGCGGGCGGGCAGTCGCCATTGCGGCCCTCACGGGCCGTGCACGACGATTGGCCAGTACGTCGTCCAATCAAGGCTATCACCCTTCCCGATACATCCGTTCTTCCGCTGCGCGCCGCCGCGCCAGCCCTTTCAGCACGCGTCCGCCCGCCATGTTCCAGCGTTCGAATTCCTGCGCAGCCGCCTCGTAATCGCCGGCCACGTGCCGCTTCGTCAGAGTGGCGCGGGCGATGGCGCCGGTGTTGTAGTGAAAGCTGACCATCGCATCGAACTGGCCCGGCGTGGTCGGCGTATCGCCGATTGCACGCGCGACATCGCGGGCATAGCGCAACAAATCGGCGGCGAGCCGCTCATCGCACTGCCCTTGCGTCCACACCGTATCGGGGCCGACAATGCCGTGCAGCCCTTCGCGCGTCGCGCCCCAGCCAATGGTCCACGGCTCCGCGCCGGTGCCGGGATCGGGATAGGCCTCCACCAGCCTATCGCGCCGCAACAGCGCACAGCCCTCGAACTGCTTGATAAGCGCGATGCCCTCAGGGCTGATGGTGTGTGGAGCGGCGGTTCGCGCAAGCTCCGCAGAATTCTCGGCTCGTCGTATGTAGGGTACGCCTGAAACAGGTGACACAGTCGTTTGGGAGCAATTTCCGGCGGTCTGAGCGCCTGCATTGGCCATGCCCGTGCCCGTGCTGCGGGCGCGCTGCATTGCGTGATCGAGTGCCCCGTCCAGCGCATTCACCTCAGACTGGCGAAACCCGCGTCGCAGCATCGTGCGAACGGTATCGAAAATCGGTTTACGCGGGGAAGGGGTAGGATCGGACATGGGGGCGGCCTCTGATTGAAATAAGGGGCCGGGCAATTAGGCAGAATTTGGCCGAGTAGGAAAATGGTTTGGCTCTGGCAGACCGCGGCGCTTTCGCTTCGTCACCCCAGCAAAAAGGTGAGGTCCAGAGCGGCAAGGCGCAACGCCTGCTGCCAGAGATGGCAGCGTGCGCTGGGATGAGGGGAAGTGAGTGGGTTGCTGGCTGTCCGGTTGATTTTTGCGAGTACCGCGCGGTCGTTTAAACCGGGTTCAAGTGTATTCCCGAAGAGCACTCCGCAAGGCATCCCGGCCGCTTGTGGTCAGACGGACCAACTTAAGTCGTTTGTCGGTGACACTTCCCGACCGTGTGACAAGCTTAAAGCTTATCAGCGCCTCTATGCAACGCAAGGCGGTCGTCGCTGGCAGTCCGGATGCGATGCATGCGCTTTTCATCGAGACCACCCGCCCCTTTTGTTCGCTCACGAACAGATCAAGCAAAATCTCCCAGGCCCCCTCAGAAAAAAATTCTTCTGGAAGGAAGCGCGCTCGCGATGCTCGCCTCGCGAGTTCGCGAGATGCCACGTCAGTGAGCACGGCGTCGCTGATCGTCACAGACCCGTTTGCGGTCGCAGAGGTGTCATCCTCGCGGCAGATGATGAGCGATTGTTGTTCAGCCAGCGACATGATCTGTTCGGCTAGGTCGCAAATCGCAACGCTTAATTGACTATTCAAAACAGCCCCCTGGCTTTCATGCTGACGACATTTCGCCGACCGACAACGAGATGGTCGTTGATAGCAACCCCCAATTGCGCGCCTTGTTCGATGAGGAGCAACGTTTGTTCTACGTCGCTAGGGCTTGGTTCTGGAGAACCTGAAGGGTGATTATGAGCCAGTACCATCCGGCGTGCATCGAGTTTCAAAGCCCGGCCAAAAATCCGTCGGGCATTGACGAGAAGATAGCTTTCTTCGCCCTCGGCAACCACTTCTTCTGCAATGACTTGCCCCTCGCGATCGGCAAAAATCGCAATCATCCTTTCTTCAAGCAGATGTCCCATGGCTGATAGAAGATAGCGCTTGAGTTCAACCGCGTTAGCATCGAGACTGGTTCGGACCAAATTTTCCCGCAACCCGTCGTCCAGAAGCTGACGAATGGACAAAAAGGCGTCGAGCCAAAATTCATTCCCATCGGAGCCTTGCTGGAGCTCAGGTCCAGAAGCGTTGACGATCGCAGCGATCGAGCCAAACTCGCGAAGCAGCCGTTCAGCAAGCTTTTCGGGTTGCTGATCGAGCGGCGCAAGCAGGCTGGTCAGGTGTCGGAGGCTGCTTGCGCAGACCGTCTTGCATAGAACAAGGTCCCCACCCCGGTGAGCACGATGGCGATCCAGACCGGCCAGCGCTCCATCACTGCATAAGCCAACGGCGGGATTGGCAAACTTGTCATTCGCAAAAGGTGCGCCATCACCGCAATGAATTGCGCCGAACCTACCCATAGAATCCACCATCGATCATAAATAATTGCGATCCGAAGAACGAGAATTAAAGCACTAAAGTCGAGTAAAAACCTGAGAATATGGACTTGCTCTTGGTAATCAACAAGATCTTGCTTGAGTACAAAGACATAGTAACTCACCAGTAGATGCATTATTGCATAAATACTAGATACATAGCGTTCAGGTTTTCCTCCGAAACGCCAGGCGGCCACAAGGACCACGCCCAAGAGAACGGTCTGGAGAAGGTATCGTTCCATCCACTTGCACAATGGTCGCCTGCGCTGCGACGATCAAGTCACGCCGCTATGTTTGTTTGCACGGC
>JBBRVR010000093.1:0-11844 GCA_038246695.1 Sphingomonadales bacterium | reverse complement strand
GCAGTTTACGCTGATGACGACCGGATTGCGAGGTCAGGAATTCGAACGACGCCGCATTTCAAGCCTGACTGGAATGCGGAGCTATTCCAACACCATGATTATCTGACCGGTGCCTGCATCGTCCGGGTCGACCGAGCTTCGCTCGAGGCGGCCGGACAGGAGCCGGACTGGGCGGGCGCGCTTGTTGCCCGCGCAGTTGGAGAGGGAGGCGGCTTAGCGCACGTTCGCAAAGTATTGCATCACCGCATCACGCGCCGCGCGCCATGTCTGTCGCTTCCTTGCTTGCCCGCGGCTGCCCCACTGCCGCGGGTCTCCGTCATCATTCCGACCCGCAACCGGGTGGATTTGCTTTCCACCTGTATCGCCGGCCTTGAGGCCAGCGATTACCCTGACATCGAAGTCATCATCGTCGATAACGAGAGCGCCGATCCGGAAACGCTCGCATTTCTGGCTGATCTGCCCTCGCGCGGAATGCGTGTGCTGCGGCACGAAGGCCCGTTCAACTTTTCGGCGATCAACAACCGCGCGGTCGCGGAAGCGACGGGCGAACTGATCTGCCTGCTCAACAACGATATCGAGGTTCGTGCCGCTGATTGGCTGGCTATCTTGGCCACGCAGGCGCTGCGCAAGGAAGTGGGGGCGGTTGGCGCGCAATTGCTTTATCCTGATGGAAGGATTCAGCATGCCGGCGTTGTGATCGGCGTCGGCAATGCAGCGGGCCACGCGCACCGGTTTTTGCGGCCAGAAGACGAGGGCTACTTCCGGCGTCATGCCTTGCCCCAATTTACAACTGCAGTAACCGCGGCCTGTCTAGTGGTACGGCGCGACCGGTTCCTTGCAGTCGGTGGGCTGGACGAAACGCGGTTCAAGGTCGCGTTCAACGACGTGGATTTGTGCCTCCGGCTAAATGCCAGGGGTTGGCAATCATTTTATGAGCCACGCGCTGTGCTGGTGCATCATGAATCGGTTTCGCGCGGCCTTGATCGCGATCCGGTCGGCGCGGCGCGATTTGCCAGCGAGTTGGCGGCTTTGCAGCAGATATGGGAGACAGATCAGATCATCGATGTGTTTCATCACCCGTATCTCAGCCGCGCAAGCGAACAATTCGTGGTTGCATTGTAGGATGGGTGCAAGTTTTCCCTCACGTCTTGAATTGCCCCAGGTGACGCTAATCGCGGTAACCTCGGTGAATATCTCGGCGACGATAGCAGCGCTCAAAGAGAGCATGGCGCAAATTGGCTTTGGTTCTGCGAAATTGCTTACCGACCGGGCTCCGTCGCAGATCCCGGAGGGGATCGAATGGGTTTCGATTGCACCTCTTGCATCCGCGCAAGCCTATTCCGATTTCATCCTCCACCATCTCGCCGATCACGTCGCGACTCCGTATTGCTTGCTGATTCAATGGGACGGTCACGTGCTTGATGCGGACCGGTGGATGCCCGAATTCCTCGACCACGACTATGTCGGCGCCAGCTGGCCGCAGTTCGTCGATGGTCATGATGTGGGCAATGGCGGCTTTTCACTGCGCAGCCGCGCTTTGCTGGAGGCCTGCAGGGACCCAGGTTTTCGTCCTTCTCACCCTGAGGATCTGGCAATCGGACGCCACAATCGCGATTGGCTCGAGGCGCATGGTTTGAGGTTTGCGCCGCGCGCACTTGCCGACACCTTTGCGTCGGAGCGCGCGGGTAATCCGGCTACCAGCTTCGGCTATCACGGGGTCTGGCAGATGCCGGGCATATTGGGCCGCCAAAAGTTCTGGCAGATCTATCTCAGTCTCGACGAGCGGGGCAGTATTCGCCATGACTTTTATAGCCTGTTGCGGCAGGTGGCCCGCGGAAAAGGCGGTGTGAAGCGCGCCTTGCACCTTATTCGCAACCGGATTGATGATGCCAAACGCGAAGGGAGTGTTGTTGCGTGAAGAATCCCTTGCCGGGCCTCCCGTTGATCGAATCGCCGTTGTTTCCCGTCCTTTTGCCAGAATTGGGGTTGAACGCGGAAGAGGCGCGCGTCGGGCTTGAGCTGCATGAGCGCGGATATGCGGTGTTCGACTTTCCTGATCAGGATCTGGTTGCACGGATCGAGCGCATTCAGGCGAGCCTCGGTCCGCGTTTCGGCGTGGACTTCGCTGACCCGGCGAGCGATAAAACTACAGGCGACCGGCGCATTCAAGATGCCTGGCAGTTCGATGCTGACGTTCGGGCGATAGCATCAAATTCAGGGGTGCTTGAGCTTCTTAACAAGCTCTATGGCCGAGCGGCCTTTCCATTTCAGACACTCAATTTCCCGGTAGGAACGCAGCAAGGCGCCCACACAGATATTGTGCACTTTTCCAGTCAGCCTGAGAAATTCATGTGCGGTGTGTGGCTGGCAATGGAGGACGTTCCTGCCGAAGCCGGGCCACTGTTCTACTTCCCCGGATCGCACAGGTGGCCCGTCATGAGCAATGCGCTCGTCGGTCGCAAAGGCTTTGGAGGGGCTCTCGCCTCGGCGCAAGACCCGTTTGAGACGGCTTGGGACGCGATCGGAAAGGCGAAAGGAGCAACTGCTGAAACATTTCTGGCGCGCAAAGGTCAGGCGCTTATCTGGTGTGCCAATCTCTTACATGGCGGCAGCCCACAAACCGACCCGCGGCTTACTCGCTGGTCACAGGTGACGCATTACTACTTCGATGACTGTATTTATTATACCCCGGCTTTCTCCGATGAGGCAATCGGGGCGCTGGATTGGCGCAACATCACGGCCATCAGCGATGGCCAGCGGCGACCCAATCTTTACCACGGCGAGCCTGTAGCCGATCTCATGACGAGGTTGCGGGGCAAGCCAGCGTCTGATCCAGGTGGTGAGTGGTCGGTCAGCCGAATGGTGCGGCGGATGCTGTCACGTAGGCGCTGATCCGCGCCTCGTACATATTGCGTGAACCCTGCAAGGGGCTATAGCCGCTCAACCAGTGCCCTTTGCCTCAGGATCGATTTTGTGAATCTTGCCAATGCATTCGCCTTGAGCCGCCAGCGCAATTTCGCCTTGATGGCGATTGCTGCTGCGGCGACCTTGGCGGGTTGTTCGACGATCCCGTCGAGCGGCCCGACCGGCGGTCAGATGTTTTCGCAGATCGAAAACGAAATCGGTGCCCTGCCGATCAAATTGGTGGAAGTCAGATCAGTGGGCGATCTTCCGTCTGCTATCGGCCCGGGGGCGGTGTTCAGCGATGATTACACGCCGCCTGCGCCTACCGAACTGGTCGGCCCTGGCGACGTCCTCAGTATCGCCATTTACGAAACGGGCATTGGTCTGTTCGGGGGCGGGGCCGCTGTTGGAGGAGCGGATCAGGGTTTCGACCCTTCATCGCGCGCCGAACGTTTCCCGGCGATGCGCGTGGACGACGACGGCACAATCAATATGCCGTTTGTTGGCGACATCATGGTTGCCGGTCGGACCACGAACGAGATCGAACGGCTCCTGCGCAACGCATTGCGTCGCAAATCGCAGAACCCGCAGGTGCTGGTCTCGATTGCCGAAGGACTCACGAATTCGGTCATCATCGGCGGCGATGTCCGCCAGCCTGGGCGACTGGTGCTTCCGACAAATCGCGAATCTCTTTCGGACGTCATAGCGCTTTCTGGCGGCAACACCGGTGAGATCAAGGACATGCTTGTGCGGGTCCAACGCGGCGGCGTGTTCAGCGAATTTCGGCTTAGTGAGATCATGGCGGATCCGGCTCAGGATATCCGCATCTTCCCGGCCGATCGCATTCAACTGGTGCGTGCACCGCAAAGCTTTTCGGTTCTTGGTGCGGCCGGGCGCAATGACCAGATCGCGTTCCCCGGTCCGGGCCTTTCGCTGATCGAGGCGGTTGCAGCGGCGGGTGGGGCCAACGCGAACTCGGGCGACCCCCGCGCGATTTTTTTGTTCCGCTTTGTGCCTGAACTAGACGGTAACGAGACGCCCACCGTCTATCATTTCAATATGATGCAGGCGAGCTCCTATCTTCTTGCCCAGCGCTTTGCCATCAAAGACAAGGACGTGCTGTATATCGGCAATGCCGAGGCAAACCAGCCGACCAAGCTTGTGCAGATCGTCAGCCAGTTGTTCTTTCCGCTTGTGACCCTTGAGGGTGTCATCAACCGGCCGAACTGAGTCGCTGCACAGTGCTAGCCCGCGACAACGATGCTCCGCTGCTGCTCGATGTATCCCGCCTGATCTGGCGGCGCTGGAGCGGTACTCGTGCGACAGGAATTGACCGCATCTGCCTTGCATGGCTGGAGCACTACGGTGCGCAGGCACAAGCGGTGGTTATTCACCGCCACGGCCAGGCCATTCTCCCCTTCAGCACCTCGCAGGCATTATTCAAACTGCTTGCGCGTCCGGGACGTGCCGGTGGCGACGCGATCCATTTCCGGGCTGCGCTTGCTTCACTGGCGATCCGTCGCTCCGGACATTTGCGCGACCGCCTTGAGGGGCGCGGTCGGTTCTGGCTAAACCCCGGACACACCGGGCTTGATTTACCAGGTGTTGTACCGTGGGTTCGGCGGCGTCATGTGCGGCCCATCCACCTTGTTCATGACCTGATCCCCCTCACACACCCTCAATATTGCCGCGAAAGTGAAGGCGAGCGCCACCGACGCCGAATGTGCACGGTGCTCGAGACTGCAAGCGGTATCGTCGCAAACAGCGAACATACTCTCGACACACTAGCCGAATTCGCCGCAGCTGAGAACTGCAACATGCCTCCGTCAGCGGTTGCTTGGCCGGGCACGCCAATTCTGCCTTTCGTGTCGGCGCGGCCGGAGGACGAGCCTACCTTTGTCATTCTTGGAACAATTGAGGGGCGCAAGAACCACGCTCTGCTTTTAACCGTTTGGGAGAAGCTTGTTCGGACAGGCAACACGGCACCGGTGCCCCGCCTTATCATTGTTGGCCGACGCGGATGGCAGGCGGACGCAGTGTTTGCGAAGCTCGATCAAGGACAATTGAACGGGCACGTTTCAGAGGTCGGGCCACTTGACGACCGGCGTCTTGCCAGCGTGCTTGCCGGAGCTAGGGCGTTGCTGTTTCCAAGTTTTGCCGAAGGTTACGGCATACCCTTGGTGGAGGCGCTCGCCGCTGGGGTACCGGTGATCGCGAGCGATTTGCCGGTTTTTCGCGAAATTGGCCAAGGTGTACCCGATTTGCTTCCTGTCGATGACGTTGCGGCTTGGAGCGACGCAGTAAGCGACTACTCTCGGCAGCCCAGCTCTCGCCGTGATGCACAGCTGTTGCGGATGAAAGATTTTCAGGTTCCGGATTGGCACGAGCACTTCGCCACTGTCGACGCGCTCCTGGATGTGCTCGGCTAGTAGCAGCGCTGCAAAGACGCAACACAGGAAGCTTTGAGACGGCAAACCCAACATTCCTACCGATAATCAGCCCTACCGATAATCAGCAGGATCGAGAAATCATGGGAAACCGTGCCTCGACTGACAGCAGGCGGTGGATCCACCCGTTTCGCTTCATGCGTGACCGTAGCATCCTTGACGCCAATAAGGTTCAATGCCAGCGGGATAGTCAGCGGGGTAGGGGTCGAATCAACAGTGAATAATTCAGCGGCAAAAGCAACAACGCGCGGGATCATCCTCGCCGGAGGCTCCGGAACGCGGCTTTACCCGTTGACGCGGGGCGTTTCAAAGCAGTTGATGCCAATCTTCGACAAACCGATGATCTACTATCCGCTCAGCACGCTGATGCTTGCGGGGATCCGCGAGATCCTGATCATCACCACCCCCGAAGACGCTGCGCAGTTCCGGCGCGTGCTGGGCGATGGATCAGATTTCGGCGTGACATTGTCCTATGCCGTGCAGCCGAAGCCCGAAGGGCTGGCGCAGGCCTTCCACATTGGCGCCGATTTCGTGCGCGGCGGGCCGAGCGCACTGATTTTGGGCGATAACATCTTCTATGGCCACGGCCTGCCCGACTTGCTTCAAAATGCGACCGCTCGCGAAGCCGGGGCAAGCGTGTTCGCATACCGAGTGAATGACCCGCAATCATTCGGCGTGGTCGAATTTGATGCGGGCGGCAAGGCGGTCTCGATTGAGGAAAAGCCTGTCCGGCCCAAGTCGAATTACGCAGTTACCGGGCTTTACTTCTATGACGAGACGGTGGTGGACCGCGCCCGCGACCTGAAGCCGTCGCCGCGCGGCGAGCTGGAGATTACAGATCTCAATCGGCTCTATCTCGATGAAGGCGCGATGTCAGTCGAGATCATGGGACGCGGGTTCGCATGGCTCGATACTGGAACGCACGCCTCACTACTCGACGCGGCGACCTATGTCCGCATAACCGAGGAACGTCAGGGCCTCAAAATCTGCTGCCCTGAAGAAATCGCGTGGCGGCAGGGCTTTATCACCGCTGACCGGCTGCGCGAGATTGCGGAGCCGCTGCGCAAATCGGGTTACGGCGAATATCTTCTGAAGCTGCTCGAAAACCCGGTTTTGCCGTGAAGCTGATCGAAACCGCCATTCCGGGGCCGCTGATCATCGAACCCAAGGTGTTCGGCGATGAACGCGGGTTTTTCATGGAAACGTGGAATGCTGCGGCCTTTGCTGCAGCCGGGCTAGATCTGACCTTCGTGCAGGACAATCACAGCCGCTCGCAAAAAGGCGTGCTGCGCGGTCTGCATTTCCAGAACCCGGGGCCGCAGGGAAAATTGGTGCGCGTCACCCAGGGAGCGGTGTTCGACGTGGCAGTCGATCTGCGCCAGTCCTCGCCGCACTTCGGCAGATGGGTAGGCGTGGCGCTGAGCGCGGAAAACCGGCGGATGTTCTGGGTCCCTGAAGGGTTCGCGCACGGATTCCTGACGCTGGAGTACGACACTGACTTCCTCTATAAATGCACCGCGCCTTATGCGCCGGCGAGCGAGTACACGCTGGCGTGGGACGATCCTGCGGTGGGAATTGATTGGCCAGCGGTGGGGTGTGATCCGGTAATTTCAGACAAGGACGCACGCGGGCTTGCTCTTGCTGATGTGCCGGTGTTCGCATGAAGGTGCTGATTACCGGCGCAAGCGGACAACTGGGCGGCACGCTGCAGCAGCTCGCCCCGGCCTGGGCGGAAATCAATGCGATCGGCGCCGATGATTGCGACTTCACCGACATTTCGATGCTGCGCGCGCGCCTGACGGTGGAGGCGCCCGATGTCATCATCAACGCCGCTGCCTATACTGCCGTCGATAAAGCCGAAAGCGAAGAAGACCTCGCCCGCGCGATCAATGCCGAAGCTGTTGAAGCGATGGTCGAGGCGATGGCGGAGACCGGCGGCAAGCTGGTGCATGTCTCGACCGACTTCGTGTTCGATGGCGCCGCGACCCGCCCCTATCGTCCTGATGATGCCCGCAACCCGCTGTCCGCCTATGGCCGCACCAAGGCACAAGGCGAGGATCACCTGCGCGAGACGGACCTGCTGGTTCGCACCGCCTGGGTCTATGAGGCAGGCGGGGCGAATTTTGTGCGCACCATGATCCGGCTGATGAACGAGCGCGATGAGCTGTCTGTCGTCGCCGATCAGACTGGGGCGCCGACGTGGGCCACCGGTCTTGCCCGGACGATCTGGACGCTGGTGGAAAAAGGTGCAACCGGCACGTTTCACCATTGTGACGACGGCGTTGCGACTTGGCACGAATTTGCTGTCGCCATCGCCGAGGAAGCCCACGCATTGGGCCTCATCACCCGAATCCCGGTGATCCGCGCGATCACATCGGCTGAATACCCCACCCCGGCGCGGCGCCCGGCCTATTCGCTGCTCGATTGCAGCGCGACGCGTGCTGCACTTGGCGACGAGCCGGTCCATTGGCGCACCAATCTGCGCCTGATGCTCAAAGAGGAAGCAAACCGTGGCTAATCTGCTCGTCACTGGCGGCGCCGGCTTTATCGGCGGCAATTTCGTGCATTACTGGAATGCGCATGCTCCAGATGACTGCGTGGTGGTGCTCGATGCGCTCACTTACGCTGGTAACCGTTCGACGCTGGAGGGCGCAAAGACCGAGCTGGTGGTCGGCGACATCCGCGAAACCGAACTGGTCGAATGCCTGCTGCGCGACTATGCGATCGACACCATCGTGCACTTCGCTGCCGAAAGCCATGTCGATCGCTCCATCACCGGGCCGGATGCTTTTATCGATACCAATATCCTTGGCACCAACAGCCTGCTCAAAGCCGCGCGCGCTGTGTGGCTGGCGGGCGAGGGCAAGCCGCACCGGTTTCATCATATCTCGACCGACGAAGTGTTCGGATCATTGGGACCAGACGACCCGGCCTTCAGTGAGGCGACACCCTATGCTCCCAACTCGCCTTATTCGGCGAGCAAGGCCGCGTCCGATCACCTCGTGCGGGCCTATCATCACACCTATGGGTTGCAGGTGACGACCAGCAATTGTTCGAACAATTACGGGCCCTACCAATATCCCGAAAAACTGATCCCGCTGTTTCTGCTCAATGCGCTGCATGGCCGCCCGCTTCCGATTTACGGAGACGGAATGAATGTGCGTGATTGGCTGCATGTCGAGGATCACTGCCGCGGGATTGCCGCCTGTCTGAGCGGCGGTCAGTCAGGCGAGACCTACAATATCGGCGGCGGGGCCGAACTGCCCAATCTGGAGGTGATCGCCGCGATCTGCCGCGAGGTTGACCGCGCTTTCGCCGAGGTGGATGGCCTCGCCGCGCGTTACCCTGATGCACCGGCGGCCCATGGCGAACCGACCGAGAGCCTCAAGACCTTCGTCACCGACCGTGCCGGGCATGACCGTCGCTACGCCATCGACGAGACGAAGGCGCGCGCCGAACTCGGCTACGCTCCCGCACACAGCTTTGATGAGGGGCTGCGCCAGACCCTGCACTGGTATCTCGATAACGAACACTGGTGGCGGCCGCTTCTTTCGGCCGGGTAGGGAGGTTAACTGGCGATGATCTCTGTCGCCGCAGATATCGTATAGTAGCGATGCTGATCATGTTGAACCAAAGGGCATCGGTCATGATCCATGCGCTATAAGCAGCCTGTCTCCAACTCGTGATCGACAAGTTGCAAGCGCGAAATTCAAACGGCAGCAGCGCGCTTCGTTGAGCTTCAGCTCTTCAGATGGAACTGGAGGGCTTTTGCGGTATGGAGCCAGCCCTTTTCCGTAATCGATACGGTGATGCGGCGCTTGTCTGCAGGATCCTGACTTCTTTCGATGAGATGCATGTTCTCAAGCGCTTGAAGCCAGCGCAAGCCTGTGGTCGGAGGGCAGGCGCCGCCGATGCAGGCGCTGCTGACTGAGATTGAAGTGCCCTTGGCACGCGCTTGGTAGAGATCAAGCATGATATCCCAAGCGGGACTCACAGCAAATCCTGACATGCCGAATACATCATCGACGTGGCGGCGGCTGGCGTAGATGGACCGAGCCAATGCAAGCAGTGTGCTTTCGGTCGGCACGACCTGCATTTCGCTATCGGACATGCTTCTCAATTCAATGGCAAGCGCTTCCATTTGCTCTGCGATCGCCAGATGGCTGTCGGTCGCAGCGACCGACAGACTCGCCATTTCGTTTCGGTGAAAATACTCTTCAGATTTCGTATCCAACGAGACCTCCTTAGCCAGCCGCAACGGCACGGATGCCGATCATGCTGACACGAGCGGCGCCCTCGGGCAATCATAGTGTACCTTACGGTTTTTGCGTATGCGTATTTTTGCGTAGCGTAGCAAATGGCATCGGCAATATTGCAGGATCAGATTTGCGTCCGACGAAAAAGTAGCAGCAGTATTAGCCTTTGTGCCTGGCTGGAATGAATAGGAGCGTCTGCCTTGTGCGGGCTGATTTTTTCTGTTTTGATGTCAGAAGCGGATGACGCCGGCCGTTTCGTCCAGCAAGATACAGTCATCATTGCGTGTGTCTGTCGGATTACCCGGCTTCTAGCTTGATATACTTCCGTTCAGGGAGCGGCGCTTATTTGTCCCAATAGGGCACAAATCGAAACCGGTGCATGGCCAAGCCCCCTTTTGCAAAGCGTTCTAAGTTCAAAATTGCCCTAGTATCTTGCGCTTATCGTTACTCTCAGGTTACCGGGCTTTGGGGATTATCGAACTTATGAACGATTCGCGGTCAGATGTTAGTATCGGCGAGGTTGACCTCGCGATTTCTTTGGCAGAGGCCGCGCTGTCTCAGTGCGATGACGCTGGCCTGATCTTTGCGGCAATCGATATCTCCTGTGCGCTGGACAAGCTTCGGGCGGTGCGTGCAAGCTTGTCGCCTCCTCATCATTGAATTGCGCCGCCGGGTTCTGCAGCGTAAGCTAACAACATGGACACGACAGAGGCTTTCGCGATATTCGAATCGCTCACGCCAAAGCAGCACGAAGCGCTGTCGCTCGCATCCAGTCACCTTACTTCCAAGCAGATCGCACAGCAGCTGGGCGTTGCTCCGGTCACGATCGACAAGCGGATCGAGGCGGTTCGTGCCAAGCTCGGATCGATTCCTCGAGCAAGCCTGTTACGGCTCTATGGCGAATGGTGCAGCTATGATGATCGGACCATAGCTGATCCAATCATACTAGGCGCTGAAGCCTTTTCCGTTTCAGGATTGGCGGGCCAGTCATTGGATCCCGCGTTCGCATTCGAAGACAGCGTCACCTTCGACGCCAAGGCTTCTTGGGAACAAAGGATTGAATGGCGGCGGCCGGGATTTTCACCCTCGGACCTCGGTATAGCCGGCAAACTGCTGTTCATGCTTGCAGGAGCCGTCGCGATGCTGATGCTGGCCGTCCTTTCGATGGCGTTTGCAGATGCGTTGATGTCGATGATCCAAAGTTGATTTCTCTCCCGGTCTAGCCACCGAAGGAGATATTATGTCGCTCACATTGAACGCTGCTACCGCTCGCCTTGTCCGCGAAATGGAAATTTCCGAAATCGCCATCGCAGATGCACTCGTCGCCACGAGCGCCTTGATGCATAGCGCCGCGCTAGCCCAACGGGAATTTCCTGAAGCCCCGACTGTCAAGGCACAGGCGGCACTGATCCATCTCAACAAGACCCTGACTGGCTTGGTCGACGCTCAGGTCGAAGCAAAGCGGGTTCACTCCCAATTGCTCGACATCGCCCGGGAAATGGGCGCCACCGAGAGCCCTTTCTGCCCGGAAGCCACCGCCGAAAAGCCCCATCAAAAGGCTGCGTGACTTGCCGATGAGGCGATGAGGCGGCATGCAACGAAGCGATGATCAGATTTCTTATCCAGGTCGCATTGCTGCTTGTTGTCCTCATCGCCGCCTGGCGATCCGGAGGGAAACCTGAACGATATGTTGCGACCACTTATGCGGCAATGCTGGTCCTCAGCAGCCTTCATGAATCTGTATTCATCATACCGCAACAAGCTGATTATGAACGAATGCACCTCGTTCGCTTCCTGCTTGACTTGGTTGCACTCATGGCAGTCGTTACCATCGCCCTTTGTTTTGACCGTTGGTGGACGTTGTGGGTAGGCTCCGCGCAATTAATCGCGGTTACGGCGCATTTGTTGCGAGCGTTGGAATTGCCGATCCCGGCCCTCGCCTATGCGGTGATGGAGCGCTGGCCGGTCTGGATCGCAATCCTGCTGACTGGACTGGGAACCTACCTTCACCAAAGGCGGCGAATGATAGCCATCAACACCTGACACATTTACTTTCGCCGCTTCACGGCCGCCCCGAAGTACTCGCAGAGCGGCTGCTCCATCGTTTCGGGACGATCGGCCGGATTGCTCAGGCGTCCGAAATTGAACTGCGCAGCGTCGCAGACGAGGGAGAGGCCTGGATCGAGGCCTTCCTCATGGTGAGGCGCCTCATGCATGATGGCATGCGCGAAGAGATC
>JBBRVR010000092.1:0-11850 GCA_038246695.1 Sphingomonadales bacterium | reverse complement strand
TGCAATTCGCGCAATCACGTTGCACACCTATCGCGATATCCCGTGGAACGCCCCGTTTTACGCGCGTCACGGATTTGTGATCGTCGACGATCTTGAAACCTATCCCCGGCTCGCCGCCGGACAGCAAGCGGCGGTCGCCTTAGGCTTGCCACGCGAGCGCCGCTGCGCAATGATTGCGTTTCTGGATTGACATCTGGAACTCGCATCGCATGCACTCGTAGAGTGGACAAACCGTTTCTCAAGGAAGCCCGATCATGACCAATTCCAGCCTGCCGAAACTCGCAGCCCCCGCACTGGCTGCGATACTTATGCTCAGCGCATGCGGCCAAGCCGATACGCCGCCCCCGCCTGCTGACACTACTGGCAACGCGATGACCGATGGCGATGAAATCTCCACCGCGCCGGTGACACAGCCCGAAGGCGCAGTCGACCCGGACGGAGCCGGTTCCGACGAAGCCTATGGTCAACGCGGGGATCAAAATGCGCCAGACACTAACATCGATCAGACCGGCGAGGCGGTCAATATCTCAGGCGACGGCAAATCGACCGAATCTCCCGGAAACTGAACGATCGACCCTGCGATCACGCAACGGCAGGGCAATCGCCAGGTAGGGCTAGGGTCGCTGCGGGTAGATGCCCAGCAGCCCGAGGGTAGGCGCTGGCCAATTGCGTCTCGTCAGCGGCGCACCATAGTGCTTTTCGCAATGCGGCTCACAAGCATCGCCATACCTGGATGGTTGGCGCCTTCGTAGGTTGCACCCGCCCCCAACTCTCGTGCAAGGCGGCGGTGCGCCTCTGGCAGGTCGTGATACGGCATCGATGGCATCAGATGGTGCAGCGCGTGATAACGCAGCCCGACGGGCGCCCAGATTTCCGCCGCGACACCTGGCGGCGGCACATTCACGCTGTCGAGGAATTGCGCGGTCACCGTCATCGCTTCACCCTCGTTCTCCCACAAATGCGCCACCAGTGTGCGCAACTGGTTGAGCAGCGCGGTGAGCGAGAATATCGTCAACGCAATCACCAACGGTCGCAAGCCGATCAGCAATGGACTGGCAATGATGGCAATCGCCCAAAGGCTAGCGCTAGCCTCTTGCCACGCAACCCGTCTGGCCAATTCGCCTTCGGGCGGTTTGCGACGGAAATCGGGGTTGATCGACAGCGCGCTGAACCGTTCCCACGTAAATTTCCGCACCGCCGGAAACAGCGCACCCAGCGGCACCAGCGCGCCAAACCGCACGATCAGCGCCACCGGCGCAAGCAATGCCACAGCCACGAACAACGGCAGGCTCCACGGCTTCATCAAGGCAAGCGGCAGGTATTCCGGGTCTTCGGATGTCCCATATTGCGTACGCTTGTGATGGATCGTGTGGACGCCTTCATACATGAAACTGGGTGTCAGCATCGGAATGCCGACCATCACATTCCAGCCGGTGCGAAAGCCCGGCAGGGCGTCGCGATGAATGTGCGTCAATTCGTGGATGAACATCAGCGCGCGATACAACGCCAGCGAAGCGACCAGCCCTGCAATCACCGCCACTGCCAGATTGTCGGCCAGAATTGCGGTCGCAATGCCGCCATAACCCAGTGCCGCCGAAACAATCATATCCGGCCAGTAAATCCGCGCGCGCGCCTGCCCCAGATCCTTGGTCAGATCGCGGGCGGCGCGCAGCATCGCCTTATCATCGCTGCTCTGAAAATCGGCGCGTGTTGCACGCGGGGCCAGATCGGCGGAAGTGATCGAAGAGGGTTGCATATTCATCGGTTCTAACCTTGGGTGGATGCGCTTTAACGCAACGGGCGCGTTTAACCAAATGTGCTTTCATACTCACAGTGATCGAATGGGCCTGAAGAAACGGCCGGGCTGGTAACGGCTTGCGCGCTGCCGCTTCGCGCGACTAGGAGCGCATTGACCCGGCGCAAACCACTAGCTTGAATACGGTGATCGCTGTGTGAACGACGCAAAAGACTGCGCCTCGGCAGGAACAGGCGCTGGCGATCACCCAAGCACGATACGATAGGAAGCTATGTCAGGCGCACAAATAAGCATCGAACCGGTCAGCGGCAAGCGCGGGCGGGCACACTTCGTCGATTGCGGCCGCGATTTTGCTGCGCGAACACCCAACTCGGTGCCGCAATTGCGTGGCGAACAGCTTGAGCTCGTCAATCCGGACAAAAATCCGTTTTTCGCTCATGCGCGTGCGCAATTGTTCATCGCCCGGCGCGGCAAAACCGCAGTTGGAAGGATTTCCGCGCATATCGACGAGCTTGCGCTGCAAATGCCACCCGCACAGGGCTTTGGCCGCGGCGCTGGCATGTTCGGATATTTCGATGCGGAGGATCAGGAAGTCGCGCGCGCGCTGCTGTACGCGGCGGAACAATGGCTGCGCGATGAGGGGATGACCCGCGTACTTGGCCCGATTTCGATGTCGATCTGGGAAGAGCCTGGCCTGTTGGTCAAGGGGCAGAACCACCCGCCGATGATCATGATGGGCCACCACCCCTCGCATTATGCGACCTGGATCGAGGCGAACGGGTATAAAGCTGCGCAATCGCTGTTTTGCTATGATCTGGATATCAGCCATGATTTTTCACCGCTGGTGCAGCGCATCGTCAAATCGGGAGAAAACAACACCCGGATAAATGTGCGCCGGGTGAACAAGGCGCGCTGGGATGAGGATGCCGAAATCATCCTCAACATCCTCAACAATGCGTGGTCTGACAATTGGGGTTTCGTGCCCTTTACGCCCGAAGAAGTCGCCTATGCCGGCAAAAAACTGAGACCGATCATTCACGAAGAGCTGAACATGATCGCCGAGGTCGACGGCCAGCCTGTCGCCTTCATGCTGACCTTTCCCGATATTAACGACGCGCTAACCCGCATCGATGGCAAGCTGTTTCCGCTGGGCTGGTTGCACCTGTTGCGTTGGCTGAAGAATCCGCAAGGTGCCGGGATGCGGGTGCCGTTGATGGGGGTGCTCAAAAATCTGCACAGCACCCGTTTGGCAAGCCAGCTGGCCTTCATGATGATCAGTCAGATTCGCGTTCATGCGCACGAAAAATTCGGGTCTACTCGCGGTGAGTTGGGCTGGGTGCTAAAGGGCAATCAAGGGATGCTCGCGATTGCCGACGCTATCGATAGCAAGGTCAACCGCGAATACACGATCTACGAAAAGGCGCTGGGCTGATCCGCTATTGCGGTCGAGCCTTACACAGGCCGACGTCTCATGAAAAAAAGACCTCCACTCGCTGGAGTGGAGGTCTTTCGGGATCGTGCCACCGGCCGCTTGGACGGGAGGGGGGGTCTCGGCGGTGACAAGGACTAAATGCGCGGGCAAAAAAGCGGTTCCCGACGAGGAAAGTTTTTCTGGTTTCGCATGCCTTGCTCATTTGACGTAGGTTAATCGGGAAACCTTTTCTATCTTGGGCGCTTCACGCTTTGGGGAGACGGTTGTGATTGGTCACGCTATGACCCCGGCAGCGCCTGTTAATGCGTACAATACAAGCTGGAGAAATTCATGGCACTGGGTCAACAAATTGCCGCCAACCTACCTTTTTTGCGTCGCTATGCCCGCGCGCTTACCGGTTCGCAGACGACTGGCGATGCCTTCGTGCGCGCCACTCTCGAAGCCGCGCTGGCCGACGCCGATCTGAAGGCCTCACTCGAAGGGGGTCGGATTGCGCTTTATCAGGCGTTCAACAAAGTCTGGTCGAGTGCATTTCTGGACGCCGATCCGCATGGCGCCGAGTTAGCCGAAAGCATGGCGATAGCAGGTGCCGAACACGAAGTCGGCGCACAGGCAAGGTTGGGTGCGATTACGCCGCTGAACCGTCAGGCCTTGCTGCTGACGACTCTAGAGGATTTCTCGCACGCGCAGGCGGCGCAGATCATGGACCTGGAAACCGATCAGGTCGATGCACTGGTGGCCGAAGCGGTAAGCGAGATCGACCGCGAGCAGGCAACTTCGGTGCTGATCATCGAGGATGAGCCGCTGATTTCGATGCAGCTCGAAGATCTTGTTACAGGCCTGGGCCACGAGGTATGCGGGACTGCAGCAACCCGTACGCAGGCGGTCGCCTGTGTCGCAGAACGCAAACCCGGACTGGTGCTGGCCGATATACAGCTGGCTGACGGGTCTTCTGGACTTGATGCCGTGGATGACATCCTGAAGATCGGCAGCGTACCCGTGATCTTCATCACCGCCTATCCCGAACGCCTGCTCACCGGCGACCGGCCTGAGCCGACCTACCTGGTGACCAAGCCTTTTCAGGAAAAGACGGTGCGCGCTGCGATCAGCCAGGCGCTGTTTTTCGGATCGAGTCGCCCACTTTAATCACCTTTCGTAATCGCCGCGCGGCGTGTGGACCCTCCTTCGGCCGCCCGGCGATTACGCTTCTTCGCGGATCTGGAAATCGCTGCGGCGGCGCACTGGCACGCGCATGATGCAGCGCACACCCTCACGCTCGAAAGAAAGCTGCACCGGGTTCTTCAATTCGTGGGCAACGATCTTTTCGATCAGTTCCATGCCAAATCCGCGCCCGCGTTCAGAATTGACTTCGGGGCCCTCGCTTTCGTGCCATTCCACTTCTGCGAGATGTTCGTCGACCAGCCGCCAATAGACTGACACGCGCCCCTCGGGCACGCTGAACGCGCCGTATTTGGCCGCGTTGGTGGCGAGTTCATGCACCGCCAGGCCGAATGACAACGCATCATTGGGGGCGAGCTCCACCGGAGGCCCGTCGATACTCACCATATTATCACCGAGTGTCCGGAAATGCTGCAATTCCGCTTCGATCACCGACCGGATCGGCGTGGTGCCCCAGTCGGTGCCAGTCAGCAGATCGTGCGTTGCCGAAAGTGAGCGGATGCGCCCTTCCAGACTATCGGCAAAATCATCAAGGGTGCGCGAACGCCTGCGGGTAAGCGACATTATCGACAGCACGTTGGCGAGACTGTTCTTGACCCGATGATTGAGCTCCCGCGTGAGCGAATTGCGGATCGAATGCTGCTCTTCGTAAAATGCCAGCCGCGATTGATCCTCGAACGCCTGCTGGGTCAGCAACCTTGCCAGCAACATCAGCAGGCTGGCAACCGCAAGGCCGAACAGCAGCGTCACCATTGAAAGCGGCGCCAGAGAGCTACCTTTTGGTGCCTCGATCACCAGAACGAATTCGCGGTTGGCGATGTTAACCGGCTCTTCAACGCGGATACCGCCCGGATCGGCGATCGAGCGGGCCACCAGAAGTTTGTCGGTTCGCACCTCCCCATCGTAAAGCAGCACGGCCATTTGATCTTTTTCCCGATCGCGCAATTCGCCCGGAAGCGCGGGAGCAGCGCGTTCCAGCGCTGATTCCAGAAACAGCTCGGCGTTGAATGGACTGTAAACAAACCCGGCGAGCGAGCGATCGATCAGCGAACCGCCGTCTGTGCGCCGGAAAACCGGCATATAGATGGCAAACCCCGGCGATTGCGCCGCTCCATCTTGTGCCAGCACGATCCGTTGCGATGCGGTTGGGCTGACGGTGCGCGCTGATTGCTCCATCGCAGCGGCACGGGCCGGTACGGAATACATATCCAACCCCAGCGCCCGGCGATTACGCTGCGTTTCAGGAAAGAAATAGGTCACCGGCGCGACCGCCGTCGCTGCTTCATCAGCAGGTGGAACGATGTCGGGATAGTCCTGATCGAACTCGCGCTGGCGCTCTACAAACGCCTCTGCGTCGCCAGGCGCAAGCACAGAGATAAAGCCGATGCCTTCTGCGCCGCGCTGGTCGAGGTCCAGCCGCAATTCGCTGACAAACTGACGGAAAGTGTCCGGCTCCACAGTCTGCGTGGTCGATAACAGCGCTGCACCGGCACGCAGATAGGTTGCCAAACTGTTTCCTCGCCCTTCCAGCGCAGTGGCGATCGACTGGGCAAAGTCACGCATCTGCCCCTCTTCGCGGGTGCGGGCATTTCTTTCGATCGTGAACACACTCAGGGCGGTGATGGCAGCGATCGCAAAAAAGATCGCAAGTGGCACCGCGCGCGGATAGGTGATAAGCCAGCGGCGTGCACGGTTGGACTGGGGACGTTGCTGCTTGCCCTCCTTGCCTGATTTAGTCGCTGTCAAAGATGCCATGATGACCGGGATCGTGTCTCTGGTGTAATTGGTTGCGCGGTATGCAAGTAATCGGGATCTCTTCATGGAACAAAACACTCATGGCTTCGTTCCCACATTGCACAACGACACTCTAGGACACTTTGGGTTGAAGAGCCGGTACAGGCGTTTATAGGCAACCCCAAGGCGCGGCGACGCAAAGGCGCGCACAGGATTAAAAGGCAAGACGATAGACAATGACATCCGGATCTTCCCCTGGAGACCAACCGCACAATGAGGCCAAGAAGGGCAGCGAGCAGCAACAGCCCGATTGGGCTGATGGGCTGCGGCAATTGTATGATTCAGTTGTCGACGAACCCTTGCCCGATGCTTTCATGGATTTGCTGTCAAAGCTCGACGAAGTGAGTGACAAGCCGGGTAAAAACGAAGCCGACGGCTCCGAGAGGGGCCGCGACTGATGGCAGAACCCACCGCAGCGGCAAAGCCGCCTCCTCCCCAGCGTACGCCTCAGGAAAAGGCTGATTTCAAGCGTGAGCTTACCGGAGTTGTCCCGCATCTGCGGGCGTTTGCACGCGGCCTATGCGGGCGTCCCGACATGGCGGATGATCTTGTGCAGGAAGCCATGCTGAAAGCATGGGCTGCTCAGGACCGGTTCGAGCCGGGCACCTCGATGCGCGCATGGACATTCGTGATCCTGCGCAACGCTTACCTGACCGATATGCGCCGCAACCGGTTTCGCGGTGAGTATGATGAAGGGGTGGCCGAACGTATTCTGACCGCCCCTGCCGGACAGGAGGAACCAATCCACCTTTCCGACATGCATCGTGCGCTGCTGACGCTCCCGCCCGAACGGCGCGAGGCGCTGTTGCTGGTGGGCGCTGGAGGGTTCTCATACGAAGAGGCGGCAACAATCTGCGGCTGCGCTGTGGGCACGATAAAAAGCCGGGTGGGTCGCGCGCGCGCCACGCTTACTTCCATGCTGGAAGATGACGACATTCCGCAACGCTCCATCGGTGATGCAACCGCACATCGTGCGATCCTGCAAGAATTGGACGAAGTTGCAGCGGGGCGCGGAAAAACCGGCACGAACTGACCCTCAGGCAGGTCGCTCTGCCCCCGTCCGGTCCACCGCCGAGGCCACAGCGACATTCATCGTCACATTAGCCAGCGTGCGCATGATATCGGGGAGCATCTCCACCGCTACCAGCAATGCCAGCGGTTCGATTGGAATACCCATAGCCAGTGCAATCGGACCGATCGAGACGACGAAGCTGATCGAGCCGGGCAGGCTGACCGATCCCACGCTGATGATTACCGCCACTGCAATTCCGAAGGCGACCAGCGCAGGGGGCACCTGTATTCCGGCCAGCGCCGCAACATACAGCGCAACCGCCATATTCATCGCAACGCTGCTGGCGCGGAATATCGCCACCGCCAGCGGCAGGACGAATTCCGCTGTGCTTGGTCGCAATCCCAACCGTCCCGCGCTGTCGAGCATGGCAGGCAGGCTTGCAAGTGAGCTCTGGGTGGAGACCGCGACGGCCTGCGCGGGCAGGACAGCGCGCCCAAATGCAACGATACCAACCCTGCCCAGCCCCCATGCAATCGCATAGGCCAGCAGCAGGATAAAGCCGCCCATTGCCGACACCACGACGATGTAATGCGCCAGTGCCGCGAACGCTCCGCCGCCGCTCCTGAGGCCCACTCCAAACGCGAGTGCGGCGACGCCAACCGGCGCGATCCACAAGACCCAGCCGATGATCTGCAACATGGCATTGGCAAGAGCATGGAAAAATCCGAGCAGCACAGCGCTCTGGGCTTTGGGCAGGCGGGTTATCGCCACCGCCAGCAGTGCAAAGAATACGGTGACAGGCAGCATTGCGGTCTCGGCGGCAGCAGCGATGATGTTAGGCGCGATAAGCGATTGCATAAAGTCGAGAATACCCGGCACCTGCCCTGCATCCGCCGGCACTTCGGCGAGAAACCCCGCAGCGCTTTGCGGGATCGGCGCCACGCCCAGCAGCACGGGCAGCGCCAGCGCGGTAAACACCCCACCTGCCACCGCCACACCCAGCACCAGTGCGATAAACCGCCGCGCCGCAGCGCCCGCGCTGGCCGCCTCGACCATCTGCGCCAGGCCCAGCACCAGCAAGCTGGCGACCAGCGGAATGATCGTCATCTGCAGCGCGCGCAGCCACAGCGATCCGGTGAGTGCGATACTATCAGTCACAAAGCCGGGCAGAGCGGCACTTGCGAGCGCAACCCCTAGCGCAAGACCTGCAATCAGCGCGGCAAACGTCGCCAGCACTGGCAGGCGGATCGGCGTCAGCGCAAATCGCTGACCGTCCGGCTGATCTTCAGGCAATTGCTTCGGCGCGCTGGTATGTGGTGTCGTGGTCAAGCATTCCCCCTGGAGTCAGCGCAATCTGGGCTGCGATACATTGCCGCCCTTTCCTTAACGCGATAACCGCGCCAGAAGCGCCTGACAATTCGGCGCAACACATCGCGCAAAACAGATCACAAGGATCCGCATCTGCAATGTCACGCAAGTTCTTCGGCACCGATGGTATCAGGGGCCGCACCAATGCAGGCATCATGACCGCCGCCACCGCGATGAAGGTGGGGCAGGCGGCAGGCCAGTATTTCGTGCGCGGCGGCCACCGGCATCGCGTGGTGATCGGCAAGGATACGCGCCTTTCCGGCTATATGATGGAAAGTGCGTTGGTCGCCGGGTTCACCAGTGTCGGCATGGATGTGATCATGACCGGCCCGCTGCCCACCCCTGCGATTGCGCTGTTGACGCGCGAGATGCGCGCGGATCTGGGTGTCATGATATCGGCCAGCCACAATCTGTTCCCTGATAACGGGATCAAGCTGTTCGGCCCGGACGGATACAAGTTGTCAGATGAGGCCGAGGCCGAAATCGAGCGATTGCTGGAAGATGACATCCCGCTGGTCGATGCAGAAAAGATCGGCCGCGCGCGCCGGATCGACGATGCGCGCGGGCGCTATATCCACGCCGTCAAGAATTCGGTCGGGTCCGAAGTCCGGTTCGACGGGTTGAAAGTCGTGGTCGATTGCGCGCATGGCGCGGCCTATCAGGTTGCTCCTTCGGCGATCTGGGAACTGGGCGCAGAGGTGATTACTCTGGGCGTCAATCCCAATGGCCTCAACATCAATGACGGCGTCGGCTCCACCGCGATCGAGGCGTTGCAGGCGCGTGTCGTAGAGGAAAGCGCCGATATCGGCATTGCGCTGGATGGCGATGCGGACCGGCTGATCGTGGTCGATGAAAAGGGCAAAAAAGTCGATGGCGACCAGATCATGGCGCTGATCGCGACCCGGATGCACGAAAAAGGCGCGCTGCGCGGCGGCGGCGTGGTGGCAACGATCATGTCCAATCTCGGCCTGGAGCGATATCTGAACGGTCTGGGCCTGACGCTCGAGCGCACGAAGGTTGGCGATCGATATGTGCTGGAACGCATGAAGGAAGGCGGCTTCAACGTCGGTGGGGAACAGTCGGGGCACATGATCCTGACTGATTATGCAACCACCGGCGATGGCACGGTCGCGGCACTGCGGGTGCTGACCAGTCTTGTGCGAAGCGGCAAACCGGCAAGCGAGATCCTCCACCTGTTCGATCCGGTCCCGCAATTGCTCAAGAATGTGCGCTATGAAGGCGGAGCGCCGCTGGAAGACCCGAACGTGAAAGCCGCCATCGCGGCTGCCGAGGCGCAGCTTGAAGGCAATGGGCGGCTGGTGATCCGTCCGTCTGGCACCGAACCCGTTATCCGTGTCATGGCCGAAGGCGATGATCCTGCACGGGTCGAAAGTGTGGTCGATGCCGTGTGTGAAGCGGTCCGGGCGGCGGCATAGGAGGCAGCGATGCTGGAAATGCGCCCCGATTGCGAACGCTGCGGCACGGACCTCCCCGCCGATGCGCCCGGCGCATTCATCTGCAGCTTTGAGTGCACGTTTTGCGCAACATGCGCCGAGGCGCTGGACGATCGTTGCCCCAATTGCGGCGGCGAATTGATGGACCGCCCGACTCGCGCCGCAAGGCTGCATGAGAAGTTCCCGCCCGCCGCTGAGCGGAAGTTCACGAGCAAGTCATGACCACCGCGCCCGGCACACCGTTGTCCAAACCTCCCCGCATTCTGGCGATTGCCGGTTCGGACAGCTCTGGCGGCGCCGGGATTCAGGCCGATATCAAGACAATCACCATGCTCGGCGGATATGCCATGACCGCAATCACCACGGTGACCGCGCAGAACAGCATCGGCGTTCAGGCCATCGCGCCGATGTCGGGCGATATGGTCCTCAGCCAAATCCAGTCATGCGTGGACGATATCGGCGTCGATGCAATCAAGATCGGGATGCTGCACGACATCGACATTATCAATCATGTCGCAGTGGCGCTTGAAGAGTGCAAGGTGCCCATAATTCTGGACCCGGTTATGATCTCAACCAGCGGCGCAGCCCTGATCGCGCCCGGAGCCATCTCTGGGATGAAGGCGCAGCTGTTTCCGCTTGCAACGCTGATCACACCCAATTTGCCAGAACTGGGCCACCTCGTCGGCCGTACCCTGACCACCAGCGAACACATGGCTGACGCCGCGCAGGAGCTGGCCCGCGAAACCGGTGCAGAAGTGCTGGCCAAGGGCGGACACACCCCCGATCAGCGGATCATCGACATATTGATAACGATTGATGAAAGCGGGGCGACACGCGCGGTGCAGTTCGATCATGCCCGGATCGACAGCCCGCACACCCACGGCACGGGCTGCACGCTGTCATCGGCTATCGCTACACTGATCGCGCACGGCCAACCGCTTGAACATGCGGTGCGGCTGGCGCGCAATTTCGTGCTGCGCGCCATTGAAAACGCCCCCGGCTATGGTGCAGGCAACGGACCGCTGGGCCATCAGGCGGTCAGAAGTCTCGACTGAACTGGCGCGGACAATCACCTGTCCAGTTCGTAAAACTCGGCGATATGGGCCCACGCCTCGTCGGCAGTTTCGCACCAGTGGAACAGGTCGAGATCCTTTCTCGATATAGTGCCTTCGTCGGCAATCGCCTCGAAATTGATCACCCGCTCCCAGAACTCGCGCCCAAACAGCAGGATCGGGATCGGCTTCATCTTGCCTGTCTGGATCAGCGTCAGCAGTTCGAAAAACTCGTCGAATGTGCCGAACCCTCCCGGGAACACCGCGACCGCGCGGGCGCGCAGGAGAAAATGCATCTTGCGCAGGGCAAAGTAGTGGAAGTTCAACGAGAGATAAGGCGTCACATAGGCATTGGGCGCCTGTTCATGCGGCAGAATTATGTTGAGCCCGATGGATTCCCCGCCTGCATCGCTCGCGCCGCGATTGCCCGCCTCCATGATCGACGGGCCGCCGCCGGTGGTAATGACGAACTGGCGCTTGCCATCCTCGATGATCGCTTTCTCCGAAACCATCCGCGCCAGCGTGTAGGCTTCATGGTAGTACTTGGCCTTGTCGGCCAGGCGCTGGGCGACCTTTTGCTCGTATTCATCCTTGTCGGCCGCCGCGTTGATTCGCGCCTGCGCCTGCTCTGGCGAAGGGATGCGGGCAGAACCATACATCACCAGCGTCGACCCCACACGCGCCTCATCCAGCAGCATTTCGGGCTTGAGCAACTCAAGCTGAAACCGCACAGGGCGCAGTTCATCGCGCAGCAGGAAATCGGTATCGCGAAACGCCAGTTTATAGGCAGGGTGCGCGGTCTG
>JBBRVR010000091.1:0-11851 GCA_038246695.1 Sphingomonadales bacterium | reverse complement strand
GGCCTTCATGCCTGCCGCGCCTGTTCCGGCCACCCGCCGCGCTTTGGCGCAGGCTGAGCTTGCCATCGCGCAAATTGATACCGTCAAATCGCACAATCCGTTTATCGTGAACGATTTGGTCTTTGCGCGGGAAACCGGATTTGATCCGATGGCAATGAATGCCTTTGGCTGCTCTCTTGTGTGGGGCCATCCGCAAGGGCCGACCGGGCTCCGCGGCCTGATCGAATTGATCGAAGAACTTGCAATGCGCGGCGGCGGGCGGGGACTGTTTCAGGGTTGTGCGGCAGGCGATACGGCGATGGCTGTCGTAATCGAAGTGACGTGATTATGCGCGGGGCAGCCAACGCCGAAATCTGGATCCCGCCAACAGTACCGGCCATTCTGGAACGTGCGGCCACGCAATGGCCAGATTCAGTAGCGCTGATTTGCGGCACAGAAAGCCTGACCTATTCTGAGTATCACGCGCGGGCCTGCTGTCTTGCGCAAAGCCTCGTGGCAATTCGCGCTACAGGCCGCCACGTGGCGATCGTCTTGCGCAACAGCATTGATATCGCTGTTGCCATCTTCGGAGCGCAGACCGCCGGAGCAGCTTCGGCGACACTTAACCCGGACTACACGCCAAGAGAACTCGCAGTAATGCTTGATCAGGTCGATCCTGTGGTCATACTCACACACGAAGACCTCGTCGGCACGTTACAGCCGCTTGTTCCGGATACCGCATCGGTGACGACGATCGCTGCCCTTTTGGCCAACGGCGAGAGAGGCGGCCTACCTATGGTTCCGCCCGATGACATTGCCGTTCTACAATTCACCGGCGGTACGACCGGCGTTCCCAAAGGCGCCATGCTCAGTCACCGTGCAGTCGCCAGCAATGTCGCCCAGCGCGAAGCGGTTTTGCCGACCATCGCCAATGACGAGCGTGTGGTGTGCATGATGCCGCTCTATCACAGCTTCGCCGCTGCGATGTGCCTGCATCTGACGGCCTATGCCGGGGGTGCATTGCACATACTGCCGCGCTATCGGCCCGATTGGGTGTTGGATTGTATTAAAGATCATGGAATTACCCGGCTGCCAGCAGGCCCAACGGTGTTCAACAGTCTTCTGGGGTTTGACGGGCTGACGCGCGAGCAGGTCGAGAGTGTGCGCTGCGCTTATTCCGGGTCCGCACCGCTCCCACGCGACACACTAGAACGCTGGGAGGCGAAAACGGGTGTGCCAATCTATGAGGGTTATGGCCAGAGCGAGGCTGGCCCAATCCTGACCTACCACGGTCCCGATATGCCGTTGAAGCAGGGCTCGGTTGGACCCGCACTGCCTTTGACCACCCTAAAAATTGCAGGGGACGCAGCAGTCGGAGAGATATTGGCACGCGGGCCGCAAATTATGGACGGCTATCTCAATCGACCGGCAGAGACGCGGGAAGCACTTGTTGATGGGTGGCTTTGCACAGGCGACATCGGGCGACTGGATGAGGATCGGTATCTGTTCATCGAAGACCGGAAGAAAGACATGGTCATTACCGGTGGCTACAACGTCTACCCGCGCGAGATCGATGAAGTTCTCTTGCGCCTTGGCACAGTGCGCGAAGCTGGAACGGTGGGTGTGCCCGACAACTACCGCGGCGAAGTTATCTGGAGCTTTCTTGCCGCCGACCAGGGGGATGAAGACGCCATCAGGGCGCATTGTCACGCATCATTGGTGAAATACAAGCAGCCCGCCCGCATCCTGTTCATGGAAAGCTTGCCGAAAACCAACGTGGGCAAGATCGACAAGCAGGCCCTGAAATTGCGCGCAAGAGAAATCGCCGGGGATGAAAACCATGTCGCTTGAGCAAGTCGAACCTCTTCGCCAGGCTTTTTTCGAAAGACGATCGCAGCCTAGCCCGCCGGTTAAGGTCCGCAGGGCGGGATTTGAGGCGCAAATGGCCAGCTTGCCGTTGCCCGACAATTTTCGGGCGGAATCGGTGGACATAAATTCGTCGCTCTCGGGCCTTCTTTGTTCCGACAGCAATGAGAATAGCGAGAAGATCGTTCTGTGGCTCCACGGCGGTGCATTCATTCTCGGATCATCACAAAGCTATCGCCCTTTCGCCGCCCGCGTCACGCAGGCAAGCAAGGCGCAGGTCTTGCTGCTCGATTATGCGCTGGCTCCCGAGCACGTGTTTCCAGCGGCGCTCAACGATGTGCTATCGGCGCTCGACTGGCTGGCTGAGAGATATTCGATGAACGATGTTGCGATCGGCGGCGATAGCGCAGGTGCAAACCTGGCGCTCGCTGCCCTGCAGAAGCGCATCGCGGACGACAAGCCGGTCCCGGCATCGATGTGGCTCATTTCGCCTTACCTCGATCTCACGCATTCGGGTGGATCGATCAAAGAGCGTGCAGGGCTGGATCCATTCGTTGATGGCGCCAGTATGGCTCCGACTGCCGCCACCTATCTGGGCGACACAGACCCAACCGATCCTCGCGCATCACCGCTGCTAGCGTCTGCACACGGGATCCCCCCAACGCTCATTCAGATCGGTTCTGAAGAAGTCCTGTTCGATGATGCGGTGCGCCTGCGTGACAAGATCACGGCTGCAGGCGGCCATGCCGTGTTTCAAGAATGGGCTGGCATGATTCATGTCTGGCCCATCTTTTCCCATGCTATTGAAGAAGGCGGCTGGGCTATTTCGCAAGGCGGCAATTTTCTCAGGCAACGCTGGCGAAGGGTAGGTTGATCGTCTTGCATCCTGTCATGATCGGCGTAATCTGACACTCATGGAATTGCGCCAAGTAAAGTATTTTCTTGAAATCGTCCGATACGCCAGTTTCGGCAAGGCGGCTGAACACCTCAACGTGACGCAGCCAGCGCTCTCGAAAAGTATCCGCAATCTCGAACAGTCTCTCGATGTGGTTCTGTTGGAGCGCCATCCGGTTGGCGTTGTGCCGACCGAATACGGCAAGGTGTTTCTGGAATATGCCGCGCTTATAACAGGCGAAATCGACCGCGCTGTCGCTGAAATCCAACAAATGAAAGGTGCTGGAAAGGGCTTTGTCCGCGTTGGGGCGGGCGCGACGATGATGCAATACCTGATCCCTCAGGCGGTCCGCGCGTTTATGGCGCAGGACGACAGCGCAGTCGTGACATTTCAGCAAGGTCTGCGCGATGAACTGATAGCCAGCCTTCGCCGCGGAGAAATCGATATCGTGATAGGCTCTGTCGGGGGCTTATCGCATGATGATGATTTGCGGCAGGAAATTGCCTTGGATGACGAGATCGTGGTTGTCGCCAACCGGAATCATCCGCTCGCGCAGATGGACACGGTGCCAATAGCCAATTTTCGAGAATACAAATGGGTCCTACCCGCCGGAACAGAAGGAGAGCGCGATCGGCTTGTTCGGGTGCTGCGCGAAGCCGGACTTCCGCCGCCAAGCTGCGTCATTTCGACACCGTCGTCGACGTTCATGGCGACGATTTTGCAGGAAGGCGAATATCTCAGCTATTTGCCCAAGGCTCTGATCCGTCTGGACCGGGAATATGAGCATCTCGTCCCATTGCGAGTGGAGCAGCAGATCTGGGATCCTGTCTCCGTGGGTGTAACCTATCGCAAGCGCGGTGTGATGCTTGCGCCGGTCCGGCGATTTGTGAACAGGTTGCTTGAAGTGGGCAAATCGATTGATCCATAAGCCCAAAGGGTTCGCGGCGCCTTGTTACGTGTCTTTCAGGCTCAAGTATTCCGGTCGTTCCAGCTGTCGATCTCTGGCAATGCGTGTGTATGCGCCTGGTCCGTGTATCCTGCCCAACAATCCCATCGCGACCGGATCAAGCCGCAGCCGATCCGCGTCGCTGTAACGATCATCAGCATAGAGCGCCACGACTTCCCCGATCAGGATTACCGTTGATGGAGCGGCGTCAATTTGCTGCGTTAACCGGCATTCAAACGCAACTGGCGCCTCGGCAATCCTTGGCGGAGCGATGGTCTTGCTCGCAGTCGTTGCGACTTGCGCCAATTCAGCTTCGTCTACGTCTGGCGGTGCGTTGGTGCAGGTGATATTCATGGCCTCAACCTGAGCCTCGCCCACCAGATTGACGACGAATTCACCAGTATCGAGAATGTTTTGAGCGGTGTCTTTCAATCGCCCGTCATCTTGGCGCATGGTGCCCAGGACCAGCAGAGGCGGCGAGGCACCCATCATGTTAAAAAAGCTGTAGGGCGCCAGATTTCCAACACCATCGACAGATAGGGTGCTGACCCAGGCAATCGGACGCGGTACGATCGCCGCGCTCATCAATTTGTATCTTTCACGCCCGGTAAGCGCCGCCATCTCAAAAAACATCAGTCACCGGCCTCAGACCAATTCACAGCGGATTTCGCGCGACGATCGACTTCGAGGCGAAATACGTCGGGACGCGCATAATGACCTGCAACATCGAAATCATATCGCGCGCGGGCAATATCGGCGGTGTCGCAATCGGCGTAAAGGATCGTCTCGCCGTCGTAATCGGGGCCAGCCAGCACCTCGCCAAGCGGCCCTACGATCATGCTTCCACCGCGCATCAGAACAGTGTCAGGATTATTCCCAAGCGCGCATTCGTAATCAATCGGGTAGGCCCCACGACGGATGAACTGGCACGCCGAAAGCACGTGGCATCTGCCCTCCAGCGCGATATGCCGCATGCTTGCTGCCCATCCATCGCGATCGTCGGCAGTCGGTGCGCAATAGACAGTTACCCCTTGGGCGAACATCGCCATGCGCATCATCGGCATGTAGTTTTCCCAGCAAATCACGGCGCCGACAGTCCCCATCTCAGTCTGGACTGCAGGCATGGTTGACCCGTCACCAAATCCCCAGATCAATCGCTCCGCAGCTGTCGGCATGAGCTTGCGATGCTTCGCCATCGTTCCTGCGACCCCGTCAATGATGAGAGCCGTGCAATACAAAGTGCTGGCCGCGCGTTCGATGACGCCTATGACCACTACCATCTTCGCGCGTTCCGCTGCCTTGCGCAGCATAGTGATTTCAGGCCCATCCTCCTCGATCGCGCCTGCAAAGTATTTCGCATAGGCTTCGCGGCCCCCGGCGGTTCGCAGGCCAACGGGCGTATCGAAAGTTGAGCCCTTGGGATATCCGCCGACAAACGCTTCGGGAAACACCGCGAGCTGCGCTCCTGCTTGCGCGGCTTCTGCGATAAGTCTGGCTGCCTTGTCGGCGGCGGCCCTGGAATCTTGGGGCACAGACGAGGCCTGAACGACAGCGGCGCGAAAAGAGGTCATGAGCATTGGTCCATTTAGCATGAGGCGTCTCATGCGTTGCAATGGCAATCTTGGCTGAAGGGATAACCGAACGATATAGGATGCGAGGTTTGGGACAGTGACGACCTTCGACGAATACCGTGAAGATGTGGCGGGGCGGGCCAATGTGAGCGATACGCCCGAGCTCGTCGCTTATTACAAACGTCTCCAGTCTCTGGGGGCGGGAGCGCTTTGGACCGTTGCGAACAAGATCGAGCCATGGGAGCCTTCCTCACCTTCGGTGCCGATGCTATGGCGCTACTCCGATCTGCGCCCCGATGTCTTGCGCGCTTTGGAATTGGTCACTCCGGAGCAGGCGGGACGTCGCGTCATTTATCTGGAAAACGAGGGCAGATCGGATGTCGTGGCGGCGGTTGGGTGGCTTTATTCAGGGCTGCAGGTGATGGCTCCGGGCGAATGCGCATCCAGCCACAGGCACAGCGCATCGGCGCTACGCTTCATCATGGAGGGTTCAGGCGCGTTTACCAACGTTGATGGCCACAAGATCACTCTTGGCGCTAACGATTTCGTGCTTACGCCGAACGGTACCTGGCACGAGCATGGGGTCGAAGAAGACGGGACCATATGCATCTGGCAGGATGGGCTGGACATTCCCCTGATGAATGCGCTCGATGCGAATTTCTATGAAGTTCATCCTGATTTGCAGCAGGCGGTTTCCTACCCTGTCGACGATACAACGCGAACCTGGGCAAACACTGGCCTGCGGCCACAAGGCATGCACTGGGCCAAACGTTATTCGCCGATGTATAAATACGAGTGGGGCGCAACCTACGAGGCTTTGACCATGCTTGCCAAAGTGAGCGACGGGTCACCCTTCGACGGCGTTGCAATGGATTTCGTCAACCCCGCGTCTGGTGGGCCGGTAATGCCGACCATGGGTGCGCAGATGCAATTGCTGCGACCGGGCGAGCATACGGCAGCGCACCGGCAAACCGGCAGCTTCGTTTATCAATGCGCCAAGGGGGCTGGCTGGTCGATCATCAACGGCCGCCGCTTCGATTGGAGGGAGCGCGACATTTTCGTGGTCCCGTCATGGATGTATCACGAACATGCAAACGCCTCAGACAGCGAGGATGCATGTCTGTTTGCGTTTCATGATCTGCCCGTGATGCACGCTCTTGGTCTCTACCGCGAGGAAGCGTTCGGCGAAAATGGCGGTCATCAGCCCATACCGGAAAACGAAGGAAATCCATGAAACTAGTAACCTTCAGAACGCGGACTGACGCAGCCGGCCGACTGGGAGCCATTTGCGGAGCGATGGTCGTTGATTTGGCGGCGCTCGGCGCGGCGCGCTGTGTTGCTTTGCCCTCGACGATGCTTGAATTGATCGATCTGGGACCAGATGCGGTGAGGGTCGCGGATCAATTGCTGAACGACGCCAGCAACGCGTTCCCTGTCGGCTGTGCGTTACCGGCGAGCAATGTGGAACTGCTCGCCCCGATCCCAGTGCCGCGCAAAAATATCTTCGGAATCGGGTTGAACTATACTGAGCATGTGGCAGAATCAGCCGCTTCGCTGGACACTTCGCCCGAATTGCCCCGCCAGCCGGTGATTTTTTCCAAGCCGCCCAATTGCGTTATCGGCACCGGAGCCGCGATCGAGCACAATTCCGCCATTACACAACAGCTCGATTGGGAGGTGGAACTGGCTGTCATCATCGGATCGAGGGCCAAAGGTGCGAGTCGGGAAAACGCTCTCTCTCACGTCTTTGGATATAGCGTGATCCTTGACATGAGCGCGCGCGATTGCCGCCGCGCCGGTCAATGGATATATTCAAAGGGGCAGGACACCTATGCCCCCATGGGGCCATGCATCGTCACCGCCGATGAGATCCCCGATCCCCAGACACTGGATCTATGGCTTACAGTCAACGGGGTGGAAAAACAGCGCAGCAACACAGCCTTCATGCTGTTCAAAGTCGATGAATTGATTGCAGATATCAGTCAGGGCATGACGCTTGAGCCAGGCGATATTATCGCCAGCGGGACGCCGGCGGGTGTTGGTGCAGGGCGAGATCCACAAGAATTTTTGTGGCCGGGCGACGTGGTGGAGGCAGAAGTGCAATCAATCGGCAGGCTGCGCAACCCCGTCGTCGCTGTCTGATCGTACGTATGAGGACATCGCCTGCCTGATGGGTTCCGGCCACGGCCGCGATTTTTTCGTCCCAAGATCCATACAGACCAGCACGACTTGCCCTTTCAAGCGGACGGCACCGGCGCTCGCCATCGTGAAGGCTACAGTGCAGCTGCTGTTGCCAAGGCGTTCTGGCACCAACGTGATTGCCAGCATGTCGCCAAGCATTCCAGGCGTCACAAACTCCGCGTTGAGCTTGACGGTCGGCGTACCGATCCTGTCTTCCAGATGGAGCGCTCGAAAGCTCCGCCCCAGTTGATCGGCAAACCAGTCTTCGACCGCTGCGTTCAGAAGCTCGAAATAGCGCGGATAGAATACGATACCAGCCGCATCAACGTGAGCGAAGCGGATCGGGGTTTCATGTACGTAAATCGACGTTTCTCCAGCCTTGAGGCCATGCGCTAGGCGCGCAGCACTTCTGCGAATTTGCGCGCGGTTCGGATCATTTGATCATGCCCGGGCCGATAGGCGGCGGGTACATCATGGCCGGCAAAATCGGCTTGCGCGGCGGCGTGCATGGCCAGCATCGGATTGCTCAGATGCGGGCGGCCGATCGCGACCAGGTCGGCCCGACCTGCTGCAAGAATGGAATTAGCCTGATCTGCATCCTCGATATTGCCAACCGCGATAACGGGAATACCGACTTCGTTGCGAATTCGGTCCGCAAACGGTGTCTGGAACATGCGGCCATAGACCGGCCTTGCATCCGGATTGGTTTCACCCGCAGAGACGTCAATGATATCAGCGCCGGCGCTCTTGAAGAACCGTGCGATCTCCACAGCCTCGCCGGGCAGTATGCCATCTTCGCCAGACCAATCGGTTGCGGATATCCGAACGGCGAGCGGCTTGCCGCTAGGCCAGATGCTTCGAACAGCCTCGACCACCCGCAATGGAACTTTCATTCGGCATGCAAGATCGCCGCCATACTGATCGTTCCGGTGGTTCATGATCGGAGTGATGAAACTCGACAATAGGAAGCCGTGGCCTGCCTGTATCTCGACCATGTCGAACCCTGCCGCATCGGCGCGGGCAGCAGCAGCGGCAAACCCGTCAATCACTGCTGCAATATCATCTTTATCAGCCATGCGCGGGATGATTCCCTTCTTGCGCCAGGGGCGTGCTGAAGCGGAAATTGTATCCCATGGTTCGTGAAGCGGCTCGTCATAGCCGCCTCCGATTGGAACCTGGCATGATGCGCGCGCACCCGCATGACCGATTTGCGCGCAGGTTTTCGATGCCGAATTGGCGTGAATGAAATCGTTCATGTCACGCCAGCCATCAATCTGGCTGTCGTTATAGAGACCGGGACACGCAGGAGTAGGCCGCCCGTTTGCGTCAGTTGCCAGCATTTCGGTCATGATCAGGCCGCTCCCGCCAAGGGCCCGCATGGTGTAGTGGCTCGTATGGAAGGTGCCGATGCGTCCATCCTCGCCCGCCATGTATGTCAGCATCGGCGCCATCGCGATGCGGTTGGCAAGGGTCATATCCCTAAGCCGAAAAGGTGCAAAGATCGGCTGGCCGTGCGGCGCAGCATCGCTTTGGCCCGTTTGCTCGGCGCTTTTATCCCAGTACCACTGCTCTACACTTCCTAGCCAGTCGGGATCGCGCAGCCGGAGATTCTCATGGCTGATCCGCTGGCTGCGGGTCAGCAATGAATAGGCAAATTGCGGGGGTTCGTATCCGATATAGCGGTCGATCGTTTCAAACCACTCTGTTGAATTGCGAGCGGCATTCTGAATCCGCAGCACCGCCAATTTGCGTTCTTCTTGATATTCATTGAGCGCCTCGGTCAAAACCTCGCGCTGTTGTGCTCCGTGCTGGTCAAGCACATCCGCAAGCTTAATCGCGTCTTCGAGCGCGAGTTTAGTCCCTGATCCGATCGAGAAATGTGCGGTATGCGCCGCATCGCCCAACAGCACCACGTTGTCGAACGCCCATCGTTTGCACACGATCCGGCGAAAGTTTATCCACGCCTCCGACCCGCTGAGATGGGCAGCGTTGGTGATCAGCGAGTGCCCGCCAAGATGCCTCGCAAAGAGTTTCTCGCAAACAGCAATGGCGTCGGCCTGACTCATCTTATCAAGTCCCAGACCAGCCCAGGTTTCCGGACTGCACTCGACTATGAACGTCGAGGTATCGTCGTTGAAGCGATAGGCGTGCGCCCAGATCCAGCCATGCGGTGTGGGTTCAAAGATAAAGGCGAATGCGTCGAACATTTGCCTTGTGCCGAGCCAGATGAACTTGTTGCGCCTTACCTCGATTTCGGGTTCAAACTTGTCGGCATAACGCGTTCTCACCGGACTGTTTATGCCGTCGCAAGCCACCACCAGATCGAATTCGCTGTATTCGGACACATCGCTGCTGCATTCTGTTTCGAAATGCAGGGAAACCCCCAATGCGGTAGCTCGAGCCTGTAAAATCTGAAGCAGATGTTTGCGGCCTATCCCGATAAAACCATGCCCCGATGAGACCACACTCGACTGGCCGACTGCCACTTCGATATCATCCCAATGGGCAAAGCTATCCGAGATCGTCTGGGCGCTTACGGGGTCAGTTTCCTTCAGATTAACCAACGTCTGATCAGAGAACACAACTCCCCAACCAAAAGTGTCGCCTGCCTTGTTACGCTCGTAGACGTGGATTTCGTGTTTCGGGTCGCGCAATTTCATGGCAATAGCAAAGTACAGTCCGGCGGGACCGCCGCCCAAGCAAGCGATGCGCATATTCAGTAGCTCCGAATGTCTTCAATTGGAATCATGCTGCCCGCCGCGCCGCGATCCGAGTGTGAGTTCAGATCGCCCACCGGGTCTGAAGGATGATTGATTTGTGCATCGCGCAACAGGGCATCGGCGAACACATCGACCGAAGTTTGCTTGATGATTTCGCGCTGACCAGCCGGAAAAGTGAGGACGAAATGCGGCATGGATGTCACGCCTCGTGTGCGCCATGCAGCCGTTTCCGCGAAAGGCTCGGTCATATCTGCATCACTCGCGAGATGACGTCTGGCCAGATCGCGATCAAATCCGTGGCGCTCGGCGAGCTCGATTAGAAATTCGTCGTCAATGATCCGCGCGTGTTCGAAGAAGCTGCTGGCAATATCTTCAATCATGGCCGGAGCCGCGTCAGGGTTGATCGTTTGCGCCCAGCGAACCATGCGGTGACCGTCCAAGCTTGCCGGGCCGCGCGATATTCGCTCGAACGCAAAGTTTATCCCGACAGGCTCTGCTACGGCACGGATCGCCGCCCACATCGGAACCTGTAATTCCTCGCCGTAGCGGCTTTTGAAGAAAGCGAGAAAGTCGTGACCGGCCCTGTCGAAGTCGGGGTAAAGCATGAACTGATGCCAGCGAACCGTAAAAGCCGGGCTGGAAATCTGATCTATTGCCAGGTCAAGATGACGTTTTGCCACGAAGCACCACGGGCACAAAAAGTCGTAAACGGCGTCGATACGAATTGGGTCTCTCCCCACCGCAAACACTGGAAATGGGTTTGCAGTGACGAGGGATACGTGCGCTGCCGATGCGCACGCCAATGATTTATGAACCCACCGGCATAAGCTGAATTACAGATTGTATGGATCGCGTCGCAAATCTCGCTGGTTTGAGCCCTAGGTTGAATTTGTCTGAGCAAATGGGCTCCCGGCATTCTGAGCGGGTGCCTCTGGAGCAGGGAAGTGCCTGGCCTTGAAAAAAAGTCAGCCCGAAGCGCTATTTGAATTCGCGCGCAAAATCATTCATTCGTAGTAATGGAATATGTCCGTTTCCCGCTGCGATAGCACAATCATGGAGATCTGCTGGCTGTGCGCAGTGTCGATATTGGCCATGAAACCGCGCGGCACTGCAGCAACCGGTTCGACCAGCATTGCGCGGCCGATATGATAGGCAAGAGGGTAACCGGATGCGAGGCTTCAGGCGGTTCCGCTCGCACCTCCAAAAGGTGTTCGTGAAGATGCGGCGGTGTCATGACTGCACATGGCTTCCGCACAACAGCCACTTCACTTCTGAACGAAACCAGCGAATTTCATCCCGGCGCGATTAAGCGCGCTCTAACGCATCAGGATGGCAGTGCAGTGGGAGCGGTCGATAACCGAACACCTTACTGGAGCGAGCGTGTTCGCATGGTGCAATGGTGGTCGGAGAAGCTGGATCCTCTAAAGCGCAAAATCTCCGCTTAGCCACATGGAGACCTACGAGAGAAAGACCACCCGCAAGCTGCGGATTTCAATGACCAGTCGCGAACGCACGCCGAATGCATCTCAATGGTTTCAGGGCGTTCTCGCTAAATCGCGCATCATAGCGAAGAGGAAAATGGTGCCAGAAGAGGCGTCAATAGTAACAAGCAACAATTTGATCTTGTTTTTTAAAGAGAATTTGGTTTTTCTTCGTGGCACAAATGGTGGCACTGAAAAAATTCTCTTGAGTG
>JBBRVR010000090.1:0-12103 GCA_038246695.1 Sphingomonadales bacterium | reverse complement strand
TCGGGCACCGGATCAGCACCCAGAGCGCGGGCGATAACGGCGAATTGGCGATAATATTCATCCTGCTCGGTTCCCGGCATGTCGGGCCGCACGTGGCGCAGATATCCGGCAAGGAAGCTTTGCGCTTCCACCACATGCACCCATGCCAGCGTGCGCGGAGTGCTGGCGCTGTAGGGCTTGCCATCGGGCAAGGTGCCACCCACGCGGGCGTGGATCGCGTTGACCGCGCGGATTGAGGCCATCGCCCGGTCGCGGTGGCCAAACGTAGTCACCGCGATGAACCGAGCGGTGCGTTGCAGGCGCCCGTGCATATCCTCGCGAAAGTTGGAATGATCTAGCACGCCCTGCAACGCCTCGGGATGCAGCATCTGCAGCAGCAGTCCACGAATCCCCCCGGTCATCATCCCCACCAGATCGGCGTGGACCAGCCGGATCGGCGTATCGCGCGCGAACAGGGCATCATCGGACGGGGGCACGGGTCGCTGGCCGTTGGCGGTATCGTTGAACACCCCGCGCACCTGTTCGACGACCTTGAGACGGAGGGTTTCGATCGGATCAGCCATGTCTCGAAATATAGGGGACGATATGTGGATCACCAGACGCAAGGCTCACTGAAACAAAACTGATCGCGCTATTCTCTCAACGCGATACTTGCAGCCGGGCCATTCGCGTTCTAACCGATGCCCGCAATGAACTCACCGAAGACCTCCGATTTCGCCGGCGCGAATGCCGTCCCTGCCGAACCTGACACGACTGTCGATGTGCGCGCCACATTCGGGATCGATGTCGACTGGCAGGTTCCCGCCTTTTCCCAGCCAAGCGAACACGTGCCTGAGGCCGACCCGGCCTATGTCTTCGATCCGGACACGACGCTCGCCATTCTCGCAGGGTTTGCGCACAATCGCCGGGTGATGATCCAGGGTTATCACGGCACCGGCAAATCGACTCATATCGAACAGGTCGCAGCGCGGCTCAACTGGCCCAGCATCCGGGTAAACCTCGATGCGCATATCAGCCGCATCGATTTGGTCGGGCGCGATGCGATCGTCCTGAAAGACGGGTTGCAGGTGACCGAATTCAAGGAAGGCATCCTGCCGTGGGCGTTGCAGCACCCGGTCGCGCTTACCTTTGACGAATACGATGCGGGTCGCCCGGACGTGATGTTCGTGATCCAACGCGTGCTTGAATTCGATGGCCGACTGACCCTGCTCGATCAGAATCGCGTCATCACGCCGAACCCATATTTCCGGCTGTTCGCGACAACGAACACCGTTGGCCTTGGCGATACCAGCGGGCTGTACCACGGTACGCAAGCAATCAATCAGGCACAGATGGACCGCTGGAACATCGTCGTCGCATTGAATTACCTCACCCCTGAGGTTGAGCTGGAAATCGTCAAGTCCAAAATGCCGAAGACCGATGATGCGACCATCGCCAATATGATCAAGGTCGCCGATCTGACCCGTCAGGGCTTCATGAACGGCGATATCTCGACCGTGATGAGCCCGCGCACCGTCATCACATGGGCGCAGAACGCGGCGATCTTCGGCTCGCTCGGCTTTTCGTTCCGGTTGAGCTTCCTGAACAAATGCGACGAGGCAGAGCGCGGTCTGGTGAGCGAGTACTATCAGCGCGTGTTTGGCGAGGATCTGCCCGAAAGTGTGGTGAAGGGAAGCTGATAGTTGGGGCATGCCGCAAAAGCATTGCTCCAAAGTGTCATAGACTGCTAATACACTGGCGATGGCGCTGTTCGACCGATTCCTTGGACGCAAGAGGCAAGAGGCGGGGCGCGATCCCGGCAATGATTACTACGCGCTCTACGAATCGCAGCGTCCCCTTGATCCCGATGATGATTTTGACCCGGACGAAGGGGTGGGCGCAAACTCGCTCACTTCGCCCGATTATCACAGCTGGGACGCACGGCTCGGCCAGATCGACAGCGCGGTCGCCATTGAGGAACGCCGCCGTCTGCCGTGGTGGACGCCTGCATACTGGCAGGGCCGGCGCAAGCGTTGGTGGGCGGTGCGGATTGTCGCTGCAATCCTGCTCACCTTCATCCTGCTGGTCGCATGGCTGACCTTTACCGCGCCGCTTTCCAAAAGCCTTGAACCCATCGCCCCGCCGCAGATCACCCTGCTGGCCAGCGATGGCACGCCTATCGCGAGGTCCGGAGCGATGGTGGGTGAACCGGTGGAACTGGAGAAATTGCCCGATCACGTGGCGCAGGCATTTATCGCGATTGAGGACCGGCGGTTTTACTCGCACTGGGGCGTTGATCCCCGCGGTATCGCGCGCGCGGTGTGGACCGGAGTTGGCGGAGGCAGCACGATCACGCAGCAGCTGGCCAAGTTCACCTTTCTCACTCCCGAGCAAAGCCTGACGCGTAAGGCGCGCGAGGCATTGATCGCGGTCTGGCTGGAATCATGGCTGACCAAGGACGAAATTCTCGAGCGGTATCTGTCCAACGCCTATTTCGGGGATAATCAGTATGGCCTGCGTGCGGCCAGTCTGCATTATTTCTATCGTCAGCCTGAAAAGCTCCTGCCGGGACAGGCGGCGATGCTGGCGGGACTATTGCAGGCCCCTTCGCGTTATGCGCCGACAAAGCACTATGACCGCGCAAAGGCGCGTATGGATCTGGTGGTCGGCGCGATGGTGGAGGAGGGATACCTGACGCCAGGCGAGGCCAAGGCTCTGCCCGATCCGCGCATCGACAGCCGGACGCGCAACGATCTACCCACGGGCACATACTTCGCTGATTGGGCTCTGCCGCTGGTGCGAGCGCAGAGCTCCGAGGGTTCGGGCGCAGGCTATGCCAGCCAGGTGCTCACCACGACGCTCGACTCGCGACTTCAGGCGCTGGCGAGCCGCGTGATTGGCGGTGCGCGACTGGGCGGTGCGCAGGTCGCGCTGGTGGCGATGCGGACCAATGGCGAAGTGGTCGCGATGGTGGGCGGAAAGAACTATTCCGAAAGCCCGTTCAACCGGGTGACTCAGGCGCGCCGCCAGCCCGGATCGACGTTCAAGCTGTTCGTCTATCTCGCCGCGCTGGAGGCCGGGTGGGAGCCGGAGGATACGATCTCGAACCTGCCGATAGAGGCCGGCAGTTACCGCCCAAAGAACTCGCGTGAGCAGTATTCGGACGAGATCACCATGGAGGATGCGCTCGCCAGATCGAGCAATGTCGCAACTGTTAGATTGTTCAATGAAGTCGGCAGCGAACGGGTGATCCGCACCGCGCGCGAACTGGGCGTGGTGTCTGCCATGCCCGAGGGCGATCCCAGCCTTGCGCTGGGGACATCGACCATGACCTTGCTGGAACTGACAAGTGCTTATGCCGGGGTGGCGGCGAACAGCTTCCCCGTTCGCCCATACGCGATCGCCCCCGAGGAACAGAGCTGGTGGCAAGATCTGTGGGACTGGTTCACGACCAAGGAAGACAGCCTTTCGGGCAGGGTGCACGCGGATATAGAGCAGATGCTGCGCGCCGCCATCAATCGCGGCACGGGCCGCGCGGCGACTTTGCCGATCGCGAATTACGGCAAGACCGGGACGACGCAGGATTCGCGCGATGCGCTGTTCGTTGGCTATGCCGGTGATCTGGTGGTGGGCGTGTGGATCGGCAACGATGACAATTCGCCGATGGGCAGTGTCGCGGGCGGAGGCACGCCCGCGCGCATCTGGGGCGATTTCATGCGCGGCGCGCTCTCGCTGAAACCAACCCCTGCACCCAAGGCGTCGCCCGATCCCGAAGGTCCGGTCCAGCCGATGGATATCGAAGACAGCGGTGAGTTCGAAATCGGCGAGGATGGAACAAGGCTATTTATCGAGGAAGGCTCGATCACCGTGGGTCAGGACGGTATGCCGCTGGAACTGCGGCTGGATGAAAACGGTCCGGCCATCGTACCGAGCAGGCCGCAGCCGACGCTTCAACCGCAACCACCGCCCCCAACGCAGCCGCAGCCGCCAAACTGATCATGAGCTGATAACGGACGGTCTCCAGCCGCTTCACGCCATCAGGATGTTCATCACCGCCGTTGCAATCGGGCGGCTCCCATCGTCCTGCCATGCCTCCACCGTGAGATTGGCATTGCGCCGCCCCAGCCGGGTGATCCGGCCCAGCGCAAAGGTCTGCTTCTGCTTTCCGGCGGTCAGATATTGCACAGTGATGTTGATCGGTTTGAGCTGCGGCTGACTCCCGTGACGCCGCTCGTCCCGCTCCAGCGCCACGCGCAGCGCGGCATAGCCTGCCGCCTCCAGCAGCCCGGCGGTCGCGCCGCCATGAAACGCGCCCGGCCGCCCTTCGACATTGGGGCCAAAATCGACCGTCAGAATCGGGCCGCGCTCATCCATGCTTGCAATGGTGATGCCCAGTGACCGCGCATAGGCGGGCAATTGCAGCGCGCTCGCTTGCTCAGTCATGCGGCATCTCGCTTTTCTGGCCCAACGCCGTTCCAGTTCGCGGATCGGACCCGATCACCATGAAGACCCCCGCGATATGCGCTACAGGATCATCTCTGTCGCCATCGTGGGCAACCCCGCGAACGAACGCAGCAGAGCGTGTCATGCGATAGCACTCGACCCGGCCAAACACGCTCGCCCGGTCGCGTGCAGCGCGCTGGTAATCGACCCGCAGATCGAGGGTCGCAACCGGGATGAACTGCGTTTTCGTCGTCCAGATCGCCATCCCGCTGGCCATGTCCATCAAGCTGACAATCGGGCCTGAGGCGAGCACGGGGCGATCGGGTTCGCCCAGCAGATCCTCGCGCCAAGGCAGTTCCAGTTCGACCCAATTATTCCCATGGGCGCAATATCGCAGCCCCAGCCAGCCGGTGTGGCCGTGTCGAAAAAAGTATTTCGCTGCCTGTTCGGGATCGAAGCGGGCGGGGGCGGTCGGATCTTTCTGGCTCATCGGCGCAACCCGTGGATTGCCGAGAGGCTGATTACAATCATTTGATTCCAAACCTGGCTCATTTTCGCCAGCCGGGCGGTTTATGCCGGGGGGTGGTGCTCCTTCGTCAGAATATCGCGCCTGCGAGCCGGTCGATCGCGCCTTGAAGGATGATCGCGGCGGCGTGGCTGTCGATCACGGCGGCGCGTCTGGCGCGGCTTACATCTTGCGCGATCATCGCCCCTTGCGCGCTGGCGGTGGACCAGCGTTCATCCCACAACAGCACGGGCAGCGCGAAGGCTTCGGCGCAATTGCGGGCATAGGCGCGGCTGGCCTGCGCGCGCGGCCCTTCGCTGCCGTCCATGTTGCGCGGCAGGCCCAGCACGATCCCGGCGACGCTGCGCTGTTTGATCACTTCGGCAAGGCGTTCGCGGTCGCGTCCCCATTTCCCACGTTCGAGCGTCTTGCCTGCGGTTGCAAAGCGCCAGCCCGCATCGCACGTGGCAACGCCGATGGTCTTGGTCCCCAGATCAAGGCACAACAGCACACCGCCATCGGGCAGGATATCGCCGAAATCGAGGGAATTGTCGGTTATCAGGAGCGGGTTTCCGCCGTGCTCACGCCCGCCTTCGCGCGCGCCCGGCGCGCCACATCGGCCTGAGTGTTGGCCCAGAACAGCGGGATATCATACACGTGGTAATTGTTGCCCGGCAGCACGTAAGGGCCGAGTTCAGGCGGGTCGCCGATCAGCAGGATACCGCGCTTGCTACACCGCGCCGGGACCGCGCCCGGTACAAGTTCCCCGTTTGAGATGCTGTCATCGGGCACCAGCGTCCCCAGGTTGGCCGAGGCCGCGGCCGATCCGCCAAACATACCCGTCAGCGGGTTGGTGCACAGGATCTGGCTGTCACCGCGCCGTTGCCCGTCAAAGCCGATCGAGTCGGCATAGGTGTCGATCACGGAGGAAGGCTCGGCAGGCTCGGCAAAGCTGGACCATGAAATCAGGCAGCCGGTCTGGGCGGCCGTAGCGCAGGCGGGAATGCCGATGGCGGGCAGGTCATGCTCCACCGAGACCGGCCAGCCGATGGCATAGGCTGCGACAAGCCGCTGTGCCTCGGGCCCGTTCATCACCTCCTCACGCAGAAGGCGCAGCAGGTGGAGCGAGCCTTGCGAATGCCCGGCCAGCACGATCGGCGTATCCTCGTCCAGCGATTCGACGAAATACCGATACGCCTCGCGAACGTCGGCATAGGCGGCATCGATTGCAGCGGTCGCCTCCGGCTTGTCAGTCAGGAATGCGCCCATTGTCGCTTGGCGGTAACGCGGCGCCCAGATTTGCGAGGCTGCGTTGAACGGGCTGGCCATCCCGCGAACGTAGAGCCGGGCAACACGTTCGGCTTCGGCATCGGCGTCCTCTCCAAGAGAGGCATTCCAGGTGGTGCGGCTCAGGTAACTGGTGGGATGGATGAAAAATACCGCGAAATCGGGCGCGGCAGGCGCTGCGCCGGGGGGCGGAGCGACAGCGACGGTATCAGACGACTGAGTTGGTGTATCCGCGTCCCCGGAGGCCGATCCTGCCGCCACCGGTCCCGCTGCCGATGCTGTTGCTGCGGCATAGGCCGGTTGCCAGCGCGCCGGATCATTCACCCCAATACCGGGGCGGGAAATCCACATCGAGGGGTCCTGATAGGCGTTCACCTCCAGCGGTTCCTGCTCGACGAATTCGGAACTGGGCACCAGCGCCAGCGCGGTGATTTCCTTCTGGAACATCTGGTAGCCGATGCCGGCAAGCAGAACCGCGACAATGCAGAACGCGATAAAATAGAGGAATTTCTTGGCCATGGTTCAGCGATTCGTCCGATAGGTGAGGGGCGATCTAGTCAGCGCGCGTGGACCCACCGGGTTCCGCCGTTTCGACAAGTGCCGGGCGCAACGTGGTCCAGGCACGATCGGGACGCAGGCTGGAGAACCAGTTAGCCGGGTTCCAGGTCGTCGAACCATCAAGACTAAAGGTGATGAATTCCGCGCGCCCGCCGATATTTTCCAGCGGGATCGGCCCGCCCAGACCGCGCGCCTCGGCGGCGGCGCGGCTGTCGGCGCTCTGATCACGATTGTCGCCCATTGCGAAGACATGACCTGCAGGAATGGTGATCGGACCGTAGTTGTCGAGTTGCTGATCGGTGTAGTCGATCACGAGATAGGTCGCGCCATTGGGCAGCGTTTCGCGATAGGTCGGCGGTTCATAGAATTGCGCGCCACTTGCCTCCTTCACCTTGAACTGGCGGAATGCGTCAAGGCACGGTTCGTTGTCGCAAATAAGCTGTGGCTCGAACGGGATGCGCACCGCCGGCACGACTTCGCGCTTTACCATCTCGCCATTCAGGATGATGCGGCCCTCGCGCACCTCGATGGTGTCGCCCGGCAAACCGACCACACGTTTGATATAATCTTCATCGCGAAGAGGATGCACGGGGATGACGATATCGCCATATTCCGGCGTTGCGGCAAAAACGCGCCAGTCGCTGCGGGGCAGCATATGGAAACTGGCAGAGGCCCATGACCACCCATAGGGATATTTGCTCACAACCAGCCGGTCGCCGACATACAGCGTCGGCATCATCGAGGTGGAGGGAATGTAGAATGGCTTGGCCACCAGACTGTGAAACGCCAACACCGCAAGAAGCATCAGTGCGAGACCGCGGATTTCCGCGAACCAGTCGACCTCTTCAACGTCTTTCTCGGCGGTCTTTTGCGCGTGAGGCTGCGAAACCGCCGCAGCGCCCGGTGTGCGCACCTCCCCAGCCTGCGCCAAGCCCGTATCGGGGGCGGGGTCGGAATCTGAGCCGGGGTTGGACGTGGTGTGGTTCATGGGTTCCGGTTCACTGGTTCTGGCTCATCAGAGCAGGCTTCAGGGGCTGGGGCCTGTCAGGTGTTTGCAATCGGGCGCGCTTCGATGATGACGAAGGCCTGCGCCCATGGATGATCATCTGTTAGGGTAAGATGAATGGTGGCCTCATGGCCCGGCGGACAGATTTCTTCAAGTCGCTTTGCCGCGCCACCTGTCAGCGCCAGGGTGGGCGCGCCCGATGGGGCGTTGACGACGCCGATATCCTTCATGAACACACCGCGTTTGAAACCGGTTCCCACCGCCTTGCTGAAGGCTTCTTTCGCTGCGAACCGCTTGGCATAGGTGCCCGCGATGGTGAACGGGCGACGGCGAGCCTTTGCGCGCTCCACTTCGGTAAAGACACGGGTTTCAAACCGCTCGCCAAATCGGGCAAGTGAATTGCCGATGCGTTCGATATTGCACAGGTCAGAACCGAGGCCGATGATCATGATGTTGCCCTTACCACGGTTAGCGCCAGCAGCATCAGCGCAATAATGTGCAGCATCACCTGGCTCTTGAACAGGGGGTGCGCAAAATCGCCCTTCGCAAAACGCAGCGATCCAACATAGCCGAAAATCTGCAGCGCCACCCAGCCGACAGCGAATGGCATCATCGCGCGCGCCTGCAAGGCAAAGCCGAGGAACGCGATGGCGATCAGGAACAGCGCCGCTGCTGCAAATGCCCATATTTTCTGGGCGCTGTTCAGCTGAGGCAAATCAGGATCAGGCATCGGTTTCAGCCAAGGCCGCGTGCCTCGTCCATCAATTCGCGCATTTGGCGGATTGCCGGCTCCAGCCCGGTGAACACCGCCTCCCCGATCAGATAGTGGCCGATATTCAGCTCAGCGATCTGTGGAATGGCGGCGATGGGCTGAACATTTTCGAAGGTCAGACCGTGGCCCGCATGCGGCTCTATCCCGTTCTTTGCGGCGAGCGCGGCCATATCGCCGATCCGGCGCAGCTCCCGTTCCACACGATCGGCATTGCCATCAAGAAAGGCATGGGCATATTCGCCGGTGTGAAATTCGACCACTGGCGCAGCCAGCCGCAGCGCGGTGTCGAGCTGGCGCTCATCTGCCTCGATGAACAGTGAGACACGGATACCAGCGTCCTGTAATTGCGACACAATCGGCACCAGCGTGTTGTGCAGACCCGCCGCATCCAGACCGCCTTCGGTCGTTCTCTCCTCGCGCTTTTCAGGCACGATGCAGGCGGCGTGCGGTTTGTGGCGCAGCGCGATGTCCAGCATTTCCTGCGTTGCAGCCATTTCAAAGTTCAGCGGCAGATCGGTTGCGGCCTGAATACGCGCGATGTCATCGTCGCGGATGTGTCGCCGGTCTTCGCGCAGGTGGGCGGTGATGCCATCGCCGCCGACACGCGCCACGATCTCGGCTGCGCGCACCGGATCGGGATGATCGCCGCCGCGTGCGTTGCGGATAGTGGCGACGTGATCGATATTGACGCCCAGACGCAGAGGGTTGGGGCGATTTGGTGCGGACATTTGTGGCTTATTCCTTGCGACTTCCCGGCTTAGTGACAGCTACGGCGGCGAGTTCGGCGGGGATGTCATCAGGGGCGTAAGTAGGGAAATCGAACGCGGCGAGGGGATAGAACGGGACGCCGAGCTCTGAGGTGCCGACCGACCGATCAATCAGCGCGCATTCCGCGATCACCTCACCTCCTGCGCGCGCCACCGCAAGAATGGCTTCGCGGCTGGAAAGCCCGGTAGTGACGACATCCTCCACCATCAGCACCTTTGCCCCCGGCTCCAGCGCAAAGCCGCGGCGCAGATGAAAAATGCCATCCGGCCGTTCCAGGAACAGCGCATCCTTGCCCAGAACGCGCGCGACTTCGTGCCCGATAATAATGCCGCCCATCGCCGGGCTGACCACCACATCGATACTTTTTACGATTTCCGGCGGAATCCCTGCGACCACCGCCCAAGCCAGCCTCGCCGCGCGCGCCGGGTTCATCAATACGCGCGCGCATTGCAGGTAATGTCCGCTATGCCTGCCTGAAGAAAGTTTGAAATGCCCTTCGAGCAAAGCACCGCATCCGCGAAATTCGGCGAGCACCTCTTCAAGCGTCATCGGTGGTATAGCAGAAGCAATCATGTTCATCGATCATCCGGGGCAAAAGCGTGAAAAAAGCCAAGTGCTTGCGCGCCATTCATGGTCGCTTGCATAATTTTCTCCCTAGAAGCGCTTGAGGGTCTGGGCAAGCGCGGCTAATGGGATCACAACATTGGCAGAACTGTCGATGCGTCGCTGCCTGACGGGCTGTCCGATAACAACGGACCGGATCGGGCAGTATGGGATAAAATTTTACAACCACTGGGCACATAAGCATGGGTCACACGATAGGCCGTATGAAGGTCACTTTTATTGCATTGGCAGCCGCCTTGGGTGCGCTGGCCGCTCCCGCTGTTGTCAGCGCGCAAGACGCCGCTGCACCGGTTGAAACTCTCGCGCCAGAGGGCGCTGCGGCTGCTGTAGATGCGTCCGAAGCGGCCCCGGCCGATATGGCACCGGTTGGCTCCTATGTCCCGATGGCTCCGACCAAGGACAAGGGCATGCCTACCGACCCGCGGACGGGAGAGGACGGCAGCTTTCTCAAAAGCATAACCTTCCAGGATCAGTACACCAATGATGGCGCCTATGCGCTGGGGATGCACAATTACATCCTGATGCCGATCATCACCGTGATCAGCCTGTTTGTGCTGGGTCTGCTGCTGTATGTCGTCGCGCGTTATCGCCGCGCGGTGAACCCGGTTCCCTCGCGCACCACGCACAACACTGCGATCGAAGTGATCTGGACCATCGTTCCGGTTATCATTCTGGTGGTTATTGCTGTTCCGTCGATCACCCTGCTGGCCCGCCAGTACGAAACGCCGCCGGAAAACGCGGTGACGATCAAGGCGATCGGCTACCAGTGGTATTGGGGGTACGAGTATCCGGATTATGGCATGTCGGAAATCGTCTCGAACTTGAAGAGCGATGCTGATGCGCTTGCCGATGGGGAACCGGTCCAGCTCGCTGTGGACAATCGGATGGTTGTGCCAGTCGGTGTGCCGCTGCGTATCCAGACCACCGGCGCCGATGTGATCCATGCCTTTGCCGTCCCGTCGCTCTGGTTCAAGATGGATGCCGTTCCCGGCCGCCTGAATGAAAAGCTGCTGACGATCGAAGAGCCGGGCGTGTATTACGGCCAGTGTTCCGAATTGTGCGGCGCGCGTCACGCTTACATGCCGATTGCGGTCGAGGCGCTGCCGATGGCCGAGTTTGAGGCATGGGTGCGCGAACAGGGCGGCACCATTCCCGGAGAAGCCGAAGCTGTTGCTCCCGCCTCAGCGGCTGGCGCATCCGAAGTCGCGCTGGCGCAGTAACTTCTGCGGCAAGCTGTCTGAACCGATTTTACGATTTAATACGAACGCGAGAGTATCTGAACCATGGCCACCACCGCTGAAGGTTTCGACATCCCCCACGATGATCACGCGCATGCGGATCACAAGCCGAGCTTTTTCGCTCGCTGGTTCATGTCGACCAACCACAAAGATATCGGCACACTGTACCTGATTTTCGCGATCTTTGCGGGGATCATCGGCGGCGCCATTTCCGGCATCATGCGTGTCGAGCTGGCCGAGCCGGGCATCCAGTATCTCGGCTTTTGGGTGGAGATGCTGGGCGGCGAGGCAAACGTTGCCGCCAATCTGCACATGTGGAACGTGTTTATCACCGCGCATGGCCTGATCATGGTTTTCTTCATGGTCATGCCCGCGATGATCGGGGGCTTTGGTAACTGGTTCGTGCCGCTGATGATCGGCGCGCCGGACATGGCGTTCCCGCGCATGAATAACGTATCGTTCTGGCTGACGGTTGCAGGTTTCTTCAGCCTGCTGTTCTCGATGTTCGTCCCCGGTTCTGCCGAAGGGCTGGGCGCAGGCACAGGCTGGACGGTATATGCTCCGCTGTCGACAAAGGGTTCGCCCGGACCGGCGGTGGATTTCGCGATCTTCTCGCTCCACCTTGCGGGCGCAGGTTCGATCCTGGGTGCGACCAACTTCATCACCACCATCTTCAACATGCGCGCGCCGGGTATGACGCTGCACAAGATGCCGCTATTCGTGTGGTCGGTATTGGTTACCGCGTTCCTGCTGCTGTTGGCGCTGCCGGTGCTGGCCGCGGCGATCACCATGCTGCTGACCGATCGCAATTTCCAGACGACGTTCTTTGATCCGGCTGGCGGCGGCGATCCTGTCCTTTACCAGCACTTGTTCTGGTTCTTCGGTCACCCCGAAGTGTACATCATGATCCTGCCCGGCTTTGG
>JBBRVR010000089.1:0-12436 GCA_038246695.1 Sphingomonadales bacterium | reverse complement strand
GAGCGGGCGACGGGATTCGAACCCTCGACCCCAACCTTGGCAAGGTTGTGCTCTACCCCTGAGCTACGCCCGCTCACTGACGTGTTGCATAGGTGCGCGTAGTCGCGCATCTTTGCCGGAGAGGCGGGCACCTAACAGCGCGGTGGGCCCTCTGCAAGCGGAAAATCGGCTAAAAATCGCTTGATCGCGCGATCAATCCACGCCAGCCGCAACCGGCGCTTCACATCGCGTCCCTCGCCCCCCACATGGTGCGAGGCATAAGCCGGAAGAGCGCGGCAAGCATCCACATTCTTACGCGCCGCGTCCATCGCGCCGTGCCATATTGAACGAAACAAGCGACAGGAGCACCCCTTTGGCGAGCATGGGTCTGAACATCGACGAACAAAAGGCCGTAGAGCGTTTCCGCAAGGACGTTGTCGAGCCATCGCAGACGAAGCTTGTGATCCTCGATTTCTGGGCAGAATGGTGCGGGCCGTGCAAGGCGCTGGCCCCGATGCTGGAGAAGGTCACCGCCGAATACGCCGATAAAGGCGTGGTACTGGCCAAGCTCAATGTCGACGAAGACCAGTTTGTTGCCGGCCAGTTCCAGGTCAAATCAATACCGACCGTCTACGCCATGTTTCAGGGCCAACCGGTCGCCGATCTGACCAGTGCCCGCAGCGAATCGCAGTTCAGGCAGGCGCTGGACCAATTGCTCGGCCAATTGCCGATTCAGGCTGGCGTTGAGGGCGCAGCGCCGCAAGGACCAACCCCAGAAGAGATAGAACAATTCATCACGATGGGCGAGGAGGCTCTCGCAGGTGGCGATCCGCAACGCGCGGCGGGCATTTTTGGGCAAGTGGTCGAATTTGCGAGCGACAGCGCCGCCGCGCATGCCGGGTTGATCCGCGCGCTGGTGGCAATGGGCCAGAACGAAGAAGCGAGCCAGGTGGTGGCTGCGGTCGACGCCGATCCCCGGCTTGCCACCAGTCCCGCGATTGCTGCTGCGAAAGCTGCGCTGGAACTGGCGGGCACGAAGGTGGACGAGGGTGAGCTGGCCGCGTTGAAGGCTGCCGCCGAGGGCAACCGCGCCGACATGGATGCGCAAATGGCCTATGCGGAGGCTGCCTTTGCCGCGCATCAGCGTGATGAGGCCGCCGACACGCTGCTGGCGATGGTCGAGGCGGACCGCGAATGGAGCGACGGGGCTGCGCGCACCAAACTCCTGCAAATATTCGAAGCGGTCGGTCTGGAAGACCCGTGGGTTGTTGCAACCCGCCGCCGCCTCTCGAAAATTCTGTTCGGTTAAGGAGGAGAAGCCCATGCGAATGTCGATCTTTCCCCTCCCCGGCGCGGTGCTGTTCCCCGGTCTGCAATTGCCGCTGCATATCTTTGAGCCGCGCTATCGCGCGCTCATCGGCGATTCGATTGCCCGCGACCGGCGCATCGCGATGATCCAGCCGCAACGCTCGATAGAAGGCGCACCGTTGTACACGGTCGGCTGTGTCGGGCGGATCGGTGAGATCGAGGCGATGGAGGATGGCCGCTACAACTTGATCCTTGAAGGGCAATCGCGGTTCCGTCTGATCCGCGAACTGGATGTCACCACTTCGTTCCGGCAGGTGGAAGGTGAGCTGATCGAGGACGATGCGGACGAGACGCTGAGCCACGCGCAACGCGGCGGGTTCGAAGCCGAAGCGCGCGCCTTTGCCGAAATGCAAGGATACAGCGTGGACTGGGGTTCGGTCGAACGGCTGGACGATCAATCGCTCATCAACGGCGTGTCGCAGATCGCGCCGTTCGATCCTGCATCGAAGCAGGCGCTGCTCGAAGCGGGCTCGCTTTCAGCCCGGTGCGAATTGCTGGTGCAACTGATGCAGTTCTTTGGACGGGGCGATGGCGGCGAAGAGATCATGACGCTGCAATAGGGGCTGAGCGAGAGCGGGTCGGTGATTGTCGGCTTTTGAGACGCGCGCTTGAGTTCTTTAATGTCTGCAACTGGGTGGATTGCCGACATTGACTCGTGATCAACGACGATAAAGAATCTCGACATGGAAAGTGAACGCGGAAATGTCGGACTTGGCGGAGATGGCGATGAAATCGCCGCGTTGCGAGATGTCGAGGAAGCCTTTGGGGTAGCGCTCGATTATTCAACCGCAAACGAGTGGACTACGGTCGGTGATGTCTGGGAAGCGCTTCTAGAGCAATTGCCTGATGGGGCGTCGGAGCGACCGGAGACTTGGAACCGCTTCAAGGAAGCCCTGTGCCGGGAAACTGGCATGGACCCAAAACGCATCGCTTTAGAATCCGGTCTGATCGCGGAGAACGGACTCTGGGTGCAGGTGGTAGACGGAACCAACGTGTTGTTGATGCTCGCCTTTAGCGCGGTCGTTCTTGTTGTTTGGTGGCTAACGTAGTTGTTATGACCGCTCTGGGGTCGACAGCCGAAAGGCTCCTTTCAGTCCGCGATACGCAAAAACCCGACGCTTAAATCCCGAAGCTGCTTTTCAGCCCGTCGATCACATATTGCGCGGCCAGCGCGGCCAGCAGCACGCCCAGCAGGCGGGTGATCACCGCCTCCACCTTGTCGCCCAGCAAGCGGATCAGCGGCCCTGCCGCCACCAGCGCGGCGCCCGTTATCGCCAGCACTACGCCCAGCGCGACAAATACCTGAATCTGTTCGCCCAGATCCTGCGCCTCGTTCATCAGCAGCATCACCGCCGCGATTGCGCCCGGCCCGGCCAGCATCGGCATGGCCATGGGAAACACCGAGACATCCTCGACCTCGCTTGCAGTGACTTTGTCGGCGCGCTCCTCGCGGCGCTGCGTGCGCTTCTCGAACACCATTTCAAACGCGATCCAGAACAGCATGAAGCCGCCCGCAATGCGGAAACTGTCGAGATCGATGTGCAGCGACGCCAGCAACGCCTCCCCGAACAGGGCGAACACCAGCAGGATCATGCCCGCGATTGCCACTGCGCGCAGGGCCATGCTGCGCGACAGCGCGGGCGGCGCGTGCTTTGTCAGCCCGGCATAGATCGGCGCACAACCCGGCGGGTCAATCACCACGAACAGCGTGATGAAGGCAGATACGAACAGTTCGGGAAGAGCCATGGGGCGGACAGTCTGGTCAGGAGGCGTCAGGTTGGCTTGTGCCAATTGCCGCCGCCCACATCACTGTTCCGGCGCGGATGCAAGGCTTTCTTCGAATGCGACCTCCCAGGCGCCTTCGTAGAAGTATTCAGCTTTCACGAATTTCGTCCCGTCAGGCCGGTGTTCCCACTGCCACCGCAGCGTGCCATCGCGGGAAAGCTGCGCATCGGCCTTGCCATCCTCACCGATCGCCATCGGCGGAGGTGGGGGCACGCCCTCGTCCCGGTCCCTGCTATTGGACGGGCAAGTGGCGACGAGGCCGGCGATGGCGTTGATTGCAGTCACGATGATCTCGCCTTCCTCCTGCTGCTGGCGCGGCGGTGGCTGCGGATTGTCGCGCCCGTTGGCATCATATATCCATTTGTAGCTGTTATCGGACTGGCGCGCCCATGCGGTGACGTAATTGCCGACAAAGCCCTCTGTGTCCTGAAACCGCCCGAGCGCCAGTGCCAGCGCTCCATCGCAGCTCATTACCACGGTTCGCGGGGCCCATTGGATCGCTGTTGCGGGGTCGGGACGTTGATTGAGAAACCGCGTCGCATCGGTGACGCCGCCCGATCCGTGGAGCACCGCACCGGGGGCAGAAAAGCTGCGGTACGCTGTCCACTGCCCCTGCTCGCGCGCGGCTCTGGCAAAGGCAAGTTCCGTGGCGACGATGGTGCTGGGCTGCGCGGCGCCAGGGGCCGTGGCAAGCACGCGGTTGATGACCTTGGCCGGTGGACCGCGGCGCTGCTGGCCACCTGCGCAGGCGGTCAAGGCGATAGGCAGCGTCAGGGCGAGTGCGACACTTGCAATATGGGCGGTCTTCATAACGGTCTCCGTTCGCGCCGAACCTGTTGCCCGGCACCGTTTGCGTCAAGCTGAACGTGCCGGTCCGAACCGCGAGGCTACAGCCCGTCTGGCGCGTCCAGCCCGGCGTTGCGATGTGCGGCAATCACGGTGTTGCGCAGCAGCACCGCGATGGTCATTGGGCCAACGCCACCGGGCACGGGCGTGATCGCACCGGCAACCTCGCTCGCTTCGTCAAAGGCAACGTCGCCGACCAGCCGCCCTTTATCCGTTCCGGGTTCGGGAGGCAGGCGGTTGATGCCGACATCGATCACGGTCGCACCGGGTTTGAGCCAGTCCTTGCCGATCATTTCAGGCCGGCCCACGGCGGCGACCACGATATCCGCGCGACTCACCACCGCTTTCAGATCGCGGGTGCGGCTGTGCGCGATGGTGACGGTCGCGTTCGCATCGAGCAGCAATTGCGCCATCGGTTTGCCCACGATGTTCGATCGCCCGATCACCACCGCCTCAAGCCCCGACAGATCGCCCAGCCGATCGGTCAGCAGCATCATGCAGCCCAGCGGCGTACACGGCACGAAGCCCGATTGCCCGACGCTCAGCCGACCAGCGTTGATGACGTGAAAGCCGTCCACATCCTTGTCCGGGCTGATCGCGGCGATGATGCTTTGTTCATCGAGATGGCCGGGCAGCGGCAGCTGCACCAGAATGCCATCCACCACCGGATCGGTGTTCAATTGCTCGACCAGCGCCAGCAGCTCGGCCTCGGTTACATCAGCGGGCAGGCGGTGGGTGAAACTCTCCATGTGCGCGGCGGTTGTCGCCTTGCCCTTGCTTCGGACATAGACCTGGCTTGCCCCATCCTCCCCCACCAGCACCACCGCGAGGCCCGGCTTGCGCCCGGCTGCCTGCGCAAAGCCAAGCGCCGCCTCGCCGACGCGTTCACGCAGACGCGCGGCAATCGCCTTTCCGTCGATCAGGGTGGCTGTCATGCGAGGCTCAGGATTAGGCGATAAATGCCCGCATCAAGAATACGCAGCCCCAGGATGAGGACGATAGGCGACAGGTCGATCGCACCGGTATCGGGCATGATCCGCCGGATCGGTCGCAAGATCGGGTCGATCAGCGAATTGATCGCCTGATAGAACGCCATCAAGAACTGGTTTGTCGGGCTGACCACGTTGAACGCGAACAGTAGCCCGATGACGAACTGGATGATGATCAGCATCACCAGAACGCCGGTGATCATGCTGATAATATCGGAGAGCAGAAAGAGGCCTTGCATCGGTGTTCCTGTGTTGCTTGGGCGTGTTGCTTAACTAATACGCCCCCAAAATTCTAGAGCGTTGCGTCAAGCGGTCGCCTTTGATTTCGCCCTATCAGCGGTCCGTCGCGCGCACCAGCGTTCCTGCCCCGCGGGCGGTGAAGAATTCGAGCAGCATCGCATGCGGCACCCGCCCATCGATGATGACCGCCGCCTCGCACCCGGCTTCTACCGCAGAAACGCAAGTCTCAAGCTTGGGCACCATACCGCCGGTGATCACGCCATCTTGCCGCAGGCGCGCAATCGCGGCCGGGTCAAGATCGGTGAGCAATGTTCCGTCCTTGTCCAGCACGCCCGCCACATCGGTCAGCAGAAACAGGCGCGCTGCGCCCAGCGCCGCTGCAATCGCGCCCGCCATCGTATCGGCGTTGATGTTGTAGGTCTGGCCGTCTTCCCCGGCCGCAATTGGCGCGATCACCGGGATCATCCCGGCGGCAACAGCGGTATCGATCACACTGGTATCGACCGTTGCCGGCTCCCCGACAAAGCCGAGGTCGACGATGCGCTCGATCAGGCTTTCGGGATCGCGCGTGGTCCGAGAAACCTTGCGCGCCGTCACCAGCCCGCCATCCTTGCCCGAAATGCCGATTGCCTTGCCGCCCGCATTCGCCAGCCAGCCGACCAGCTGTTTGTTAATCGCGCCGCACAGGACCATCTCCGCGATTTTCGCGGTCGCCTCATCGGTGACCCGCAGGCCATCGACAAACTTCGTCTCCACTCCCAGCCGCGCCAGCATGTCGCCGATCTGCGGGCCGCCGCCATGCACCACGACAGGGTTGATACCGACCGCTCTCAACAGCACGATATCCTCGGCAAAATCGCGCGCGGCGCGTTCATCGCCCATTGCGTGTCCGCCGTATTTCACCACGAAAGTGCGCCCGGCATAGGCCTGGAAATAGGGCAGCGCCTCGATCAGCACCTCGGCCTTTGCGTGAATGGAGCCGGGGATCGGGCCTTTGGGCCGGGCTTCGTCGGTCGAGGCAGTCATGCCATGATGTCCTTGGATTGAGGCGGTGATCGAGTGCCGAGCGCGTAGCGGTTCGGGCAGCGTTAGGGAAGCGGCCGACTGTGTCCGCCTCGCAGCGACTGTGCATCGCGCGCTGCTAGCCGCTTGAAGTTTTTGCACTTGGCACCGAAACGAAAGCCGTGCTGAATGCGAATCGACGGCGGATGCGTGTATTCGCCAAAAGCAGCTACATCTGGGAGGAATACAAATGAACAACTCACGTTTTACCGGCTCCATTGCGCTCGCGGCAGCCGCCGGTCTTGCCGCAGCCTGCTCTGGTGGAGCAGGCGATGCACCGACCGAGGCCGCTACTGCTGGCGGCGAGGCTGAGACGGTTGCCGCTGCGGCGACCACGGAGGCCGAAAAAGAGAAATGCTACGGCGTCAGCCTGGCGGGCAAGAATGATTGCGCCGCGGGCGAGGGCACCAGCTGCGCAGGCACAAGCGTGGTCGATTATCAGGGCAACGCCTGGAAATATGTTGATGAGGGCACTTGTCTCACCATCGAAAACCCGAACGGCACCACGGGTTCGCTGACGCCGGTTGAGGCCTGATCGCGGACCTCTGCTGACCAGTATTTTTCGATAAAGGCCGTCGGAAGCGATTCCGGCGGCCTTTCGCTTTTGCGCAGCATTCGGCTGGCCGCGCTGGGCGCAAGCGCGCATGGAGTGACAGAATACCGGGACATGAAGCGTTTTCGCTCCCCCCTCCTCTCGCGTTCCCGCCCGCGTCGGCGCGTTGCACGGCGGCGCAGCCGAATGATGACATGGTGGGTGCTGTGGCGGATGCCCGCACTGGTCGCGATCCTCACAGGATTGTGGTGGTATGGTGTGCGGCCAATCGCACATGAACAGGGCTGGGTGCGCGTCGATGATCGGTTCGTGGTATGCGGGGCCGGTGGAGGCAGCGCGCAGGGCTGCGTGGTCGATGGCGACACCGTGATCATGGGCTTTGGTCCTGAACGACGCCGCATTCGCCTGACCGGATTCGACGCGCCCGAAATGGATGGGGCGTGCCCCGCCGAGCGCGAAGTGGCAGCCACGGCGCGCACGGCGCTTGCGCAATGGCTGGCCAAGGGCGCGTTCGAATGGAACGGGGCGGACGATCCGCCGCGCGATCAATACGGGCGCGAGCTGCGCGAGGTGCGGCGCAGGGACCGGGACAAATCCGCCGAATACCTCGCTGCGACCATGATCGGGCGCGGTCTGGCAAGCGCGAGCGGCTGGGGCGCCGACGCAGTCGAGTGGTGCGATCAGTGACCGCGATCGCTCAATCAGCGTCGCGCCCGCCGATGATGCCGCCGATCATGCCGCCGATGATGCCAAAGCCCGGCACCGGCTCTGTCTCGACATGCCCTTCGTGGTACATATCGATGAAAATGCTCGACTTTGCAGGTTCCGCACCCTTGCATTCCACCTGATAGATATCGACGATATTGCCATAGGGCGATGCGCCCGCGCTGCCCAACCGGCGGAAGGACGGGCGTGACAGGTCCGAACACCGCAAGCGACTGAGATATTCGCGCTGGCCCGGTGGCATATGGGCGCGCACCGGATTCTCGCGCGTGCCCAGCGGATAGGCCGAAGCGGTCGCGATCGCCGCCTGCAGTTCCACCCCTTGCGTTTGCGATTGGCCTGAGAACATCTGCGTCAAAATTGCATCGAGCGCGGCGCTGTCCTCGACCTCGGTGGAGGCTTGGGACGTGGGCGAATCGTCTACTGCACCCTCCACGGCTTCGGGCGCCTGGGCCTCGACCAGCGCATCATCCTGCGCGAGGGCCGGACTGGCGGCCAGCAAAGCGCCTGTCAGCGCAAGCGTCTGCCAGCGCCCGCTGCCATGGTTATACTGCATCACCGTCTGCTCCCATAGTGCCCATCAGTACGCGTTGAGGCCAAAGCCGCGCCGTTGCAATTCTGCGTGGGCGACGGTGCCGGTGGGCGCCATCTTCACCCCTTCGATCAGGTCCGCATTGCCCACGCCATGCACCGATGCGGCATAACCGCACACCCAGATCTCCGCCCCGCGTGCGATGAGTTCGGCGACGATCCCGGCGCTTGGGTTGGCGGTCAGGCCGCTGGTGCCGCTATCTTCGCCATCGCCGTATTTCGCGGCGTAGCGCGCATCGCTCGCCACATCGAACACCGACGGGCCGTGGACCACCACCGCAACCTTCACCCGCTCCGGCTCAACCCCGTATTCCTCCATCGTCTTGGCAAAGGACAGCGCGCGACGCAGCGATGCGTTCACCTCACCCGCCGTGGCCTCATACGCATCGAACGAGTGTTTCCACACCGCATCGGCGGGCAGTTCCATCTCGTTGGTGATGATGACGGCGGGCCTGTTTTCTGCGGGCTTGTCCGTTGCCCCTTGCGCAAAGGCGGGCGCGGGCAGCAGCGCGGTGGCGGCAAGAGCAAGGCAGGCGGCGAGTGTCGTGTTCATGGTGGCATCCCCTCTTTATCCACCATGTGTGCCGCAAGCGCCCCTCGTGCTCAAGTGTTCTTAGCTCGTCGCGCGTGATGCACGCCGGAAACAGCTGGCACAGTTTCCTGAAGCGAAACCCCTGCCCCCAGCCAGGCGCGCACCTGCATCGTGCCGAGCCGCGTGGGTCGCCCGCCGGGGGGAGAGGATCGCTGTATGCGATGCCCCGCGATTACGCCGGCAGGCAGATGTACAAATATGGTGAGTGGCGGGGGCGCGGATTAGCCCGCAGCGTCCCTCACGTCACCACAGGAAGATGATCAGGAATATCGCTGCACACAATTGGATGGCCCCGATGGTGTGGAGTTGGTTGGAGAAGGGCTGCTTGCGCATCTTGTGACGAAACAGCGAGCGCCCGGCATAAGCTCCCGCGATGCCGCCAAAAAAGGCAAGCTGCAACAGCGTCGCTTCGGAGGTCCGCCACGCGCCCCGTTCCGCCCGCACCTTGTCGATACCAAATGCCGCGAAGGCGAAAAAGTTCATGGCGGAAAGCCCCGTGACGACGTTGGTTGGCTGCAGGGCAAATTCCAGAAGGCTCATAGCCAGCTACTAGCCCGGAAATGTTTGACGAAAACTTTCACTGGCGCACAAATGCCGAAGGACGATGTCGCGTTTATCCCAGCAAGATCGAGCGAAAACCCTCGCATACAGGTCTTGGCAAGGAAGTGCGCAATACCATCTCGTGGATATGAACCGTAAGTTTCTTTTCGGCATCCTGGCGTTAGGACTAACTGGAAGCTCACTTGGCGCCCAGGAACCCGCCGCCCCGAACGCCCCCAACGCTATAGTCGTCATCGCGCAACGCTCGGGTGCGCCGATGTGGACCATCGACACTGCGACCGGCACGGTCATCCTCGTCGGCGAAATCAGCGCCGTGCCCAAGGCGACGCCATGGCAGCCTGATCGGCTGAAAGACGCCGCCGCCGGGGCCGACCGCGTCATCATTCGGTCGCGGCCCAAGTTTTCTGCGGGAGACTTGTTTCGGCTGGTCTTTCGCGGGGGCCGCTTTCTCAAACTGCCGGACAAGACCGTCGCCGCCGACTATCTCTCGCCGCCGCAGCGCGCGCGCCTCGCTGCTCTCGAAAAGAAATACGACAAGGATTACGATCGCGGCTCGTTCCTGATTACCGGGTTCAACCTGCTGACCGGCGAGCTCGATTTCACCGACGACACGCTGGATGACGATGCGACCGACATCGTGCGCAAGGCGGCGGACAAGGCCGACGTGCCGATTACCCGGCCGCAGCAGTTTCGCGGCGAAGACCTGCTCGACAACCTCGCCGACGCGCCGCCGGAAAGCCACATACCCTGCCTTGAAGCTGCGATGACCGCGACCGAGGCCGGCCCTGCCATCATCGAGGCGCGCGGGCGCGACTGGACCAAATTCAACGTGCCGGCTGTGATGGACAACCCGCTGGAACTGGCGCTGGGCACCTGCTGGCCGTGGGCGGACCCGGAACTGGGTGACGAGATCCGCGTCACCTGGACCGACATGATCACGCAGGCGACGACGCAGGATGGCACCACCGTCGCGGTCGTCCCGCTGCGGGTGCTGGCCGAAAGCGACGGCGTGCTGGATCGGCTGGAGGCGCAGGGGCTGGAAATATCCGGTCCGCAATGGCGCTAGACGCCGCGCCGCATTTGCACTGGTCGGCTCCGGTGCGCAGTCTATCTGCGCAAGAGGTCCGCTGGACGGAATATTCCTCGCTCAGTCGATGAGTGTTGGAAACATTCTTTCAGCGTGGTATTAGTTAATCCGACGTAACCGGTAGCGACTCACCCCACGTACCCGCTGCGCCAGATCGACCGATAGAGCCAATTGCACGAGTGTAGGGACTGGTGTTCGGCGTTTGAGGTCCCTGCGATCGATCCACTTCGTGAACCGATGAAGAGGATGATCTGATGAAAACCTATACCAAATTCGCCTGCAGCACCGCCGCTGCGCTTACACTTGCGCTGCCGTTTGCTGTGCCTGCTTCCGCCAACCCTGCAACAGCTGCCAGCAGCTCACAGGAGATCGTGGTCAACTCGCGGGTCGCGATGGACGAATGGCAATCGGAAACCACCAAAGACTTGAATCGGGCGCTCTTCCGCGCTCCGCTGGTCCGCAAGGTGCATCCCAACAATTCGGTCGTGCAGGTAACCTTCACGCTGGGCGATGATGGCAAAGCCACCAATATTGAAGTCCTCGATGGAGCCGGCAACTGGGCAGCGCGCAAGACAGCTGTGTTCGCCGTGAAGCGGCTGGATGCTCTGGCATCGGTGCCCATTGCCAATCCGCAAGATGCGAACTTCATCGCCAATGTCATCTTTGCGAGCACCCCCCGGATGCGCGACGAACTCGCCGCCAAGCTCCGGCAATCCGAAGCCCGCAGGATCGCTGCATCTGGCGGTGAGGAAAACACCATCATGCTTGGCGGTTGATACCCCCAGCCTGATACCCTGGCTGCCACCAACGACTTCCTGCGCGATTGCTGCGTGGGAGCCGCCCGCGCCGTACCCTACCTGCTTCCAGTCCCTTTAAAGGCGGGTGTGGGTTGCGGCGCGGTTGCATGTGCGGCATTCAAGCTCCGGTGCGCCGATCTGCGCGCGCGCACAGCGAACATTGACGGAGCCGACTTTTCCATGCCCACCATCACCACTCCCAACACCGGTATCGAGCTGTTTTACGAAACGCGCGGCGATCCCTCGAACGAGCCGGTCTTGCTGGTGATGGGGCTGGGCGCGCAGATGATCCTGTGGCCCGATGAATTCGTCGATGCGCTGGTCGATCGTGGCTTTCATGTGATCCGCTACGATAACCGCGATATCGGCCTCAGCCAGAAAATGGGCGCTGCAAAGCCGCCCAAGATCGTGTGGCAGGTGCTGCGCGCGCGCATCGGGTGGAAGGCGAGCGTGCCTTACACCCTGCGCGATATGGCCGATGATGGCGCAGGGCTGCTGGAGGCGCTGGGGATTGAGCGCGCGCATGTGGTCGGCGCGTCGATGGGCGGGATGATCGCGCAGCTGATGGCGGTGCATCATGGCGAAAAGCTGCTGTCGCTCACCTCGATCATGTCGACCACCGGCAATCCCAAATTGCCGCAGGCGGAGAAGGAGGCGATCGAGGCGCTGACCGCGCCGCTCCCGTCGATGGAAGAGCCCGTTCTGGTCGCGCACGGCATGAATGTGCAGCAGAAGATCGGCAGCCCCGGCTATCCTGCCGATCCGGACCGGCGGCGCGAGCGGGTTCTCGCGATGGTGCGGCGCAACGTCTATCCGCCGGGCCTGCCGCGCCAGCTGGCCGCGATCATCGACGATGGTGACCGGCGCGACCGGCTTGGCCGCGTGACGACGCCGACGCTGGTGCTGCATGGCGAGGCCGATCCGCTGGTCAAGCTGGAAGCGGGTGAGGAAACCGCCGCCAGCATCCCCGGTGCACGGCTGGTGACGATCCCCGGCTGGGGCCACGATCTGCCGGTCGAACTGATCGACCGACTGGCCGACGAGGTGGCAGGACACGCGCGAGCAGGGTGATGAGTGCGGCAGCTTTTAGGCTGGCTGAGACGACGGAGGAATGTCTGGCTTTGGGTGGAAACGCGAATGGCCGCTTTGAATGCGACAGGCTCAGAATGCGCGTCTGTTTGCTGATCTTGTGTCAAACGGTAACCTACACCCGTACAGGCGATTGATTGCAAAGGAGAGCGCTGGTGAAGATCGGGTCCAACT
>JBBRVR010000088.1:0-12854 GCA_038246695.1 Sphingomonadales bacterium | reverse complement strand
GAGGCGTTGCAGGGCGTGCTAGATCATTCCAACTTTCGCGAGGATATGCACGGGCGCCTGCAACGCACCGCGCGGTTCATCGCGGTGACGACGTTTGGCCACCGCGACCGGGCGATGGCATCGATCCGCGCGGTCAACGCGATCCACGCCCGTGTGGGCGGCACCCTGCCCGATGGCACGCCCTACAGCGCCAGCACTCCGCGCACGCTGGCATGGGTGCATGTGGTGGAAGCGCAGAGCTTCCTTGCCGGATATCTGCGCCACGTGCGCCCCGATATGCCGGGAACCGAGCAGGATGAATATTATCGCCAGTTCGCCGTTATCGCCCGCGCTCTGGGTGTTGATCCAGTGCCCGAAAGCCGGGCGGAGGCGGACCGAATCTTTCGCGAACTGCGCACCGATCTGCGCGCCAGCCCCGAAGCGCGCGAGGTGGCTCAAATGGTCCTGACGCAGCGCCCGCCAGGAACCCCGCCGGGCTTGCAGGCGATGCTTGGCGCAGAGGCGGTGGCGATGCTGCCCGATTGGGCACGCTCCATGCTGCGCCTGCAACGCCCGATCCTGACCGCGATCCCTGCGCGTGCGGCGACATGGGGCATGGGCCGGACGCTGCGCTGGGCGTTCAAGCAGGGCTAGGCAAGCAGGGCTAGGCAAGCAGGGCTAGGGCGTTGGCAGATCGAACAGTGACACGAATTCGAGCGCAGCGGCGCGATCCCCGCTGATGCTCAATGCGCCAGATAGCTCCAGTTTTCCCGGATCAAGCTTGGCATAGAACAGCGCGACCAAGGTTGCGGCATCCTTCACCACGAACGTGAAGTCTGCCCCCTCGATCGGCTGACGCATAATCGGCAACGCGCCCTCTGCCAGTCGCGCCAGATAGCAATCTGCGCCGATATCAAAACCGATCACGGCGCTGCGCCCTCCCGCCGTGACGGGATCAAACATCGTGCGCAATGACAGCATCATCGAAACCGCCGACATCGGCAATGCTGGATCGTGCAGAGGCGATTGCGCCGCCCAACGCCCCAGCGCCTGAATGAACGGTTCCGCGCGGTAACCCCAAGCGGTCAACTCATAGACCTGTACCGATGCAGGCTGCGGCAGGAGGCGGCGCAACAGCACCCCGTTTGCCTCGAGTCCGGCAAGCCGTTCGGTCAGCACCTTTGCGCTGATCGTGGGCAGGCTGACGCGCAGGTCGGAAAAGCGTCTTGGACCCAGCATCAGCTCGCGGATAATCAGCAATGACCAACGCTCTCCAACGAGTTCGAGCGCGAAGGCAGTGCCGCAGGCATCATCGTACCACCTGCCATGCACGCGGACTTCCGGGCCTTGAGTTTCTTTTTGTAACTTCACAGTTGCTTTTCTAAACTTTCTTGCACATCATCGTCAAGTCGAGTCGCCCGGGCTGTCCCGGCGAACGGAAGGGAGAATGGTCCATGAGCTTTATTGATGGATTCGTGATGGCGGTACCGACAGCCAATCGCGACAAATTTCAACAATATTGCGACACTGCTGACAGCTGGTTTCTGGATAACGGCGCCATCCGAGTGCTTGAAACCTGGGGCGAGGATGTACCTAAGGGTGAAGTCACTGATTTCCACCGCGCCGTCGCCGCGCGCGATGACGAGACGGTTTGCCTCGGGTTCATCGAATGGCCGGACAAGGCAACCCGCGATGCCGCCATGGCGCAAATGCAAGGCGGCACGATCCCCGATGAGCGTTTTGACCCGGAAAAGAACCCGATGCCCTTCGATGGCAAGCGCATGATCTTTGGCGGGTTTGCGGCGATATACGACCAATCCCGCACCGGAGCCTGAACGATGAGCGACAAGGCGACCATTTGCCTGTGGTTCGACAGTGACCCTGGCGAAGCGGTGCGGTTTTACGTTGAAACCTTTCCGGACAGCGAGATGGGTCACATCGAGACCGCGCCCGCCGATTTCCCCGGCGGGAAAGCGGGCGATACGCTGGTAGCGGCATTTACGATTGCCGACATGTCCTTCATCGCGATCGGAGGGCGCACCGGCGACAGACCGAACGCTAGCGTCTCTTTCCAGATCCACACCGACAGTCAGCAAGAGACCGACCGTCTGTGGGAAGCCATTACCACCAATGGCGGCAGCGAAAGCCAGTGCGGCTGGTGCAGCGATCGCTGGGGATATTCATGGCAGATCACTCCGCGTGTGCTGACACAGGCAATGACCAGCCCCGACCGCGAGGCTGCGGGCCGCGCCATGCAGGCGATGATGGGAATGAAGAAGATCGATCATAACGCAATTGCGGCTGCGTTCGAAGGGGCGGCAGGATGAACGAACTATCGGTTACCCGTTATATCGCGGCTACTCCGGCAGCGGTGTGGGATGCGATGGTCAATCGGCAGGAGGAATGGTGGTGTCCGTTGCCCTGGACAATCGAGATGGTCGCGCAGGAACGCCGACCGGGCGGTCGCAGCGCCATTATCATGCGCGGTCCCGACGGTGAGGAGATGCCGCAGGAAGGGATTGTTCTGGCATGGGACGAAGGACGCAGGTTCGCGACTACCGATGCAGTGACGGTCAAACTGGAGCCAGTCGGCCCCTTCATGATCGGGATCTGGGAAATCGAGGCCGAAGGCGATGGAACCCGCTATACCGCCACCGCGCGGCACTGGTCGACACAGGCGCGCGACCAGCACAAGGAAATGGGATTCTTTCAGGGGTGGGAAGCCTGCGCTGAGCAACTCGCAGCACTGTGCGAAAAGGGGTAATTGGCAATTCGTCCTAAACGATCGCCCGGCTCTTCCTCAGCAATTGATACGCCTCCACCACACGGTTGAGGCGCGCTTCGTGGCTGCGATCGCCGCCATTGCGGTCGGGGTGGTAGCGGCGCACCAGCTCGGAATATCGGCGGCGCAGGCGGCGTTTATCGGTGTCGGAGCCCAGCCCCATCGTCTCCAGCGCGTCGATTTCAGGTTTGGAAAATCGCCCGCTCATGCTCATCCTGGCTGCACGCTCAGCACGGCTGCGGATGCCCCCTGCACGCGCAGCTATGGCATCGAGCGGATCGTCGAAATCAGCCCAGCGCGGGACGCCATCGACTGCGGCGCGCGGGGAAAACGCCGCATTTTCGGTCCGCCAACCGCTGATCGGAGATTGCGCGGCAAGGATTTCGTCCGCGCTCATTCCCTCAAACCAGTCATAGCCTGCGTTAAATTCGCGCACGTGTTCAAGGCAGAACCAGCGCCATTGGCCAGGCCCGTCAAACCCGTTTGGGCGATGGCCCGGCGCGCGGAATTCGCCCGCCTCGCGGCAGCCGGGCGCCTGGCAGCGCCGATCGTTCGTTTCGTATCGTCCGTGAAGTCTTGCCGCAGCCATAGGGGGTTGAGAATGGCGTTTCGAGCCCCAGATTCCAAGACGCAAACCGTTGCAAATAAGGAAACACCCATGTCCACCCGCCCCGTTGCCGAGGAAATGCGCGAATTGCTGGAAGCCGCTTTTGCGCCCAGCACGCTTGAGATCATCAATGACAGCGCAAAACATTCCGGCCATTCGGGCGACGATGGATCGGGCGCATCGCACTTTACGATCGTCATTGAGGCGCAGGCGTTTGACACCATGAACCGCCTTGCCCGGCAGCGCGCGGTGATCGCCGCACTGGACGATATCGTGGGTGAGCGCGTCCACGCCGTCGCGATCAAGGCCAACGCTCCTGCCCAATGATCAGGCTCGCGTGACCCAGCCAACCTTGCGCCTGCGCCGCGCTGCGCGATTGATCGTGCTGAGCGATCGGGACCGCGCGCTGATGTTCCGGTTCAATGTTGCGGCACGTCCGCCGTTCTGGGTGACGGCGGGCGGCGAATGCGAACCACACGAGAGTTTCGAGGATGCCGCGCGGCGCGAACTGTTCGAGGAGACCGGCATCACGGCCGATCCCGGCCCTCAGATTGCTCGCACCACGCCGCAATTCATCACCGTCGAAGGTGAGGCTGTTCAGGCCGACGAACGCTATTTCCTGATGCGCGTCACCGACGAGAGAATCGACACCGCGCATCACACCGCGCTGGAACAGCAGGTGATGACGCAGCACCGCTGGTTCACACTTGCAGAGCTTGGCAATTGGCACGAGGCACTGTTCCCGCAAACCCTTGGCGCGATTATCACGGGCCATCTGACAAGCTGATTGCCCCATTCGGTCCGTCTGGTAACGACGGTGCCGAGTGAGGGAGGTCAGGAATGGAATATAGTGGCAAGGTCGCGTGGATCACCGGAGCATCATCGGGCATTGGCGCTGCCCTCGCGCGCGGGCTGGCGCAGCGCGGCGCGCATGTGGTGCTGTCAGGCCGCGATGACGCACGGCTGAAAGAGGTTGCGGCGGACTGCGGCGAAACCTTGGTCCTTCCCTTCGATGTGCGTGACGAGGCAGCGCTGACCGCAGCAACCGTAAAGACGCTCGACTGGAAAGGCGGCGTCGATTTGGCGGTTGCCAATGCCGGGATCTCACAGCGCAGCCGCGCGCTCAACACCGACATGCAGGTTTATCGCGACATAATCGAGATCGATCTGATCGCGCAGATTGCCTTTTCGCAAGCTCTGATTGGGCCGATGATGGCGCGAGGGACCGGAGCGATTGCCTTCATCTCCTCCATCGCAGGCAAAGTCGGCGTGCCGATGCGTACGGCTTATTGCGCAGCCAAGTTCGGGCTGGCGGGGTATGCCGATGCACTGCGCGCAGAGCTGTCGAACACTGGGGTTGCGGTCCACACCATCTATCCCGGATCGATCGCCACCGGGGTTAGCCGCAATGCGCTGAACGGTGACGGGTCGGTCCGGGGTCGCTCTGACAAGGCGATCGACAATGGCATCGCGCCGCAGGTCGCAGCGGCGACGATGCTCGATGAAATGGCGTTCGGGGCGCGCGAAATCATCATCGCTGAAGGGGCGGAGCAGGCGATGGGTGAGATGCGCCGCACGCCTGATGCGCTGCTGGACCAGATGGCCACCATGGTCGCCAACGGATATATGGAAAAGATGGAGGCCGACGGGTGAGCATGGCGATGGAACAGAAACGCGTCGATCTGGCAAACGGCATCCACCTGATGTGCGTCGATGAAGGGCCGGTGGATGCGCCGGTGCTTATATTCCTCCACGGTTTCCCCGAAAGCCACCGCACATGGCGCCACCAGATCGCGCATTTCCGCGACAGGTATCGGTGCATCGCTCCCGATCAGCGCGGCTATCGCGGATCGTCCAAGCCGCAGGAAGTCGCCGCCTACACCCCTGATAAGCTGATCGGTGATGTCTTCCTGATGGCCGATGCGCTGGGGATCGCGAAGTTCACGATTGTCGGCCACGACTGGGGCGGTGCGATTGCATGGGGCGTGGCACTCGGCGGCCAGCACATGCGGGTGGAGCGCGCGGTGATCGCCAACGCACCGCACCCCGCGATCTTTCAGAAACTGCTCTACACTCACCCCGGCCAGCGCGAAGCGAGCCAATATATTCGCGGCTTTCGCGATACTGCCAACGATCCGTTGATAAAGGATGCCGGGCTGACCGGGCTTTTGCTGAAGGAGGTCAAATGGGACCGCCCTTCGGCAATGGAGCCGGAGGAGCGCGAGGCGTTACTGCGCGACTGGCAGAACCGTGATGCGGCGTTCGGCATGCTTAATTACTACCGCGCCAGCCCGATTGACGTGCCGACGATGGATGCGCCGTTCGAGGTCCCCGAAAGCTATGCGCCGCTAACCCTGCCCAAACTGACGATCCCGACGCTGGTGATCTGGGGGCTGGATGATCTCGCCCTCCCGCCCGAAAATCTCGGTGGGCTGGAAGATATCATCGACCCGCTCACCATCGAAAAGGTGCCGGATTGCGGCCATTTCGTTCCGTGGGAAGCCCCTGACGCGGTTAACGCGGCGATGGAGCGGTTTCTGGCGGACTAACCTCCCTTTAGCCACTCCACCCATGCGCCGTGAGGATGAGCAACCGCCAGCTGGATCCATTCCTCACCGCCGGGCCAGTATCGAACGGAGAGTTCGTGGCGATGGGTATCGCGATTGGCTTCCAGTGATACCCACGCCAACGGTGCATCCGCGTTGGCCACCGCACCTGCCGCTTCAATGAGCGCGGTTATCCTTTCGCGCTGTTCCTGCGGCACATATTGCCACACCACAGAATGCATTATGATGCGGGTCACATCCGGCCGCGACGGCTCGGCCAGCACTCGTTCCACAAAGGCATCGGCGCTTTCGCGCGCGATCTCTGGCGGCATGATTTTGGCGGCTTCAACGGCGGCGTCCATGCGTGCAAAGCGTTCGGTGAATTCGGGCCAGATATAGGCGCCAAGCCGCAGCGCCTGATCGGGATCGGTCAGGTCGATGGGCGCAACATCGCACCCGCGCGCGCCGACGATCTCGATCTTGTGCGCGGGCGGCGGCTTGCCGCGCCATTCGGGGGCCAGCCGCATCCGCGCATTCTGCGGCCCCATACAGGTCCCACCCAGATCATAGGAATAGCGGCGCATCATCAGGTTGATACCCGCGCTCGACCCGAACTCATTGAGCGCAAATTGCGCAGGCAGACCCTGATCCGCGAGCCACAGCAGCGCGGCGGCGAAATTGCTCGATCGACCCGCCTCATTGGTCTGCGGCGGGCTATCCAGCCACGGCAGCAGAAATGCCTCGTTGTGCTCGATCACGTCGGCGATCACCGCGCTGGCATTGGAGACCCGCTGGCCGGTGTAGATCGGCCCCAGTTCAGGCGTTTCCCCTTTGCGAAACAGGCCATGCAGCCCCCCTGCAAGCCGCAGCGGCAGCGCATCGGCAAGCGGCGGCCCAGCCCATTTGCGTACGCGCAGCATCACCGACCCACCGCGGTTCGTGTCGATCAGTTCGCGCAAGGCCTGACAGACCGCGGCGGTGATTGGCGCGCCGTTGTCGCGGCAATAGGCAACCTGGTTTTCAAACGCGCGTGCCACCGCATCCGGCCCGGTCGCCTGCGGGTCTACTGCTTCATATCGTGCTTCAGTGGCTCCCATATCCGTTGCCCTTTCGCTTCACAGTGCCTAAGTCCCGGCGCGCCATGACTTCCTCAGCCAACCAGACTTCCGAACCATTGCAGCTAACCTTCGCTGTGCCCAAAGGCCGCATCCTCGACGAGGCGCTGCCGGTGATGGCGCGCGCCGGTGTGGTGCCCGAAGACAGCTTTTTCGACAAGGCCAACCGCGCGCTGTCCTTTGCCACGACGCGCGAAGACATGCGCCTGATCCGCGTGCGCGCCTTCGATGTGGCGACGTTTGTGGCGCATGGCGCGGCGCAGGTGGGCATTGTCGGATCGGACGTGATCGAGGAATTTGACTATTCCGATCTTTATGCCCCGGTCGATCTGGATATCGGGCACTGTCGGCTGTCCGTCGCGCGCCTTGCCGCTGATGGCGATCCCGATGAAAGCGCCAGCCATCTGCGGGTTGCGACCAAATATCCCAGCCTTACGCGCCGCCATTTCGAAGCGCGCGGCATTCAGGCCGAATGCGTGAAGCTGAACGGCGCGATGGAGCTTGCACCGTCGCTGGGTCTTGCGCGGCAGATCGTTGACCTTGTATCCACCGGGCGCACGCTGGCGCAAAACGGGCTGGTGGAAACCAGCCGTATTATCGACATATCGGCGCGCCTGATCGTAAACCGCGCTGCGCTCAAGACCGATGAGCGGATCGCTGCACTCGTCGATGCATTTCGCGATGATGCCGAACTCCGCCGGAAGGAAGCCGCGTAATGGACATGCTCACCACTCTCGATCCCGATTTTGAGAAGCGGTTTACCCGCCTCGTCAATGCGCGGCGCGAAACCGACAGGGACGTTGCCGGGCAGGTCGCCTCGATCCTTGCCGATGTGAAAAGCACAGGCGACAAGTCGCTGATCGAATTGACCCAGCGTTTCGATGGCTATGCCTTGGCGCAAGATGCCGACTGGGTGATCACCAAGGAGCGGATGGCTGAGGCCTATGACCAGATCGACCCGGCCTTGCGTGACGCGCTTGAACTGGCCGCAACCCGCATCCGCGCCTATCACGAAGCGCAATTGCCCGAAGACCGCGATTACACCGACGATGCGGGCGTCCGGCTTGGCGCGATCTGGCGCGCGGTCGATTCAGCGGGCCTGTATGTGCCCGGAGGCCGCGCGGCCTATCCCTCATCCTTACTGATGAACGCCATTCCCGCGCGCGTTGCCGGGGTCGAACGGATCGTGGTGGTCACTCCCACGCCAAAGGGGCAGTCCAATCCCCTCGTGCTGGCCGCAGCGCATGTTGCCGGAATTGAGGAGATGTGGCGTGTCGGCGGCGCGCAGGCGGTGGGGGCGCTTGCATATGGGACTGATAAAATTGCCCCGGTCGATGTGATTACCGGCCCCGGCAACGCCTATGTCGCAGAGGCCAAACGTCAGCTGTTTGGCGTAGTCGGGATCGATATGGTCGCAGGCCCTTCGGAGATATTGGTCATTGCCGATGGCGATAACGATCCCGAATGGATCGCCGCCGATCTGCTGAGCCAGGCCGAACATGATCCGACCTCGCAATCGGTGCTGATCACCGATGATGCCGCCTTTGCCCGTCTGGTGGAGGATGCTGTCGATGTGCTGCTTGGGATGTTGGATACCGGCAAGCGAGCGCGCGAATCCTGGGATGCGCATGGTATCATCATAGTAGTGAATGATCTTGCCAGAGAGGCTTCTGACATCGCGAACCGGCTGGCCGCAGAGCATGTGGAACTGGCGGTGAATGATGCGCTCGCGCAGCAATTGCTGAAGGATATTCGGCACGCGGGCAGCGTGTTTCTGGGGCGGATGACGCCCGAGGCGGTGGGCGATTACGTAGCCGGACCCAACCACGTGTTGCCAACCGGGCGTCGCGCACGTTTTTCCAGCGGGCTGTCGGTGCTCGATTTCATGAAGCGCACCAGCTTCATCCAGTTGGACAAGGCGGCGCTGGGCGCAATCGGCCCCGCAGCGATTGCGTTGGCCCATGCAGAGGGCCTGCCAGCCCATGCCAAATCGGTCGAGGTAAGGCTCAAGTGAACACTCCCGCACGCTCAAAAGCGCGTTCCACGGCGCGACTTGCAGCCGTTCAGGCGCTCTATCAGGCGCACATGGAAGGCACCGCCCTCAACAAGCTGCTCGATGAATTTCATCAGCACCGGCTGGGCCGCGTGATCGACGACGAGGATCACGGCGAGGCGACCTATGCTGATGCCGAAGTGGAGTTTTTCGACGACATCGTGCGCGGCGTGGTTGCGCGGCGCGATGAGATCGACACGGTGCTGAGCGGGAAGCTGGCCGATGGCTGGACGCTTAAGCGGCTGGACAAGACGATGTTGCAGGTTCTGCGCGCCGGAGCCTATGAACTGATCGCCCGCCCCGATGTGCCAAAGGCCAGCGCCATCAGCGAATATGTCGATGTAGCCAAAGCTTTTTTCGACGATCGCGAGGCCAAATTCGTCAACGGCCTGCTGGACGCAGTGGCGAAGGACGTGCGGTAAATCCGGCCTGAAGATCACGATGAACGCCGCTTTCCCTTACTGCCGTTCCCGGTTATGCCGGGCGCGGGATAAGTGTGGGATGACATCGTCACAATGAACGAGCTGGAGTTTCTGGCGGAGCTGCGCGCCCTGCCCTTGCATCCGGGCGCGCGCAATCTGGAAGATGATTGCGCCGTCCTGGAATTCGGCAACGAGACGCTGATCATCACGCACGACATGATGGCTGAGGATGCGCATTTTCTGCCTGAGGCAAGGATGGAGGATGTCGCCTGGAAACTGGTCGCGGTCAATCTGTCGGACCTCGCCTCAAAGGGCGCAGAACCGATCGCCGCGATTCTGGGCGCGTCGCTGGGGAAGGACGATGCCGGGTTCATCAACGGCCTCCGCGATGCTCTGACGGTGTATAATGTGCCGCTGCTGGGCGGGGATACGATTTCGTCAACCGGAGCCAGCACATTCGGTATCACCGCGCTGGGCCGGGCGACGCACCTTCCCGTCCCGTCTCGCAAGGGTGCGCAGATCGGCGATGCGATCCATGTCACCGGCATTATCGGCTGTGCGATGTTGGGTTTTGAAGGCAAGGTTGAGCATGCCGATGCTTTCAACCGTCCGCAGGCCCGCATCCACGAAGGCCGCACGCTTGCGCCCATCGTGACCGCGATGATGGACGTATCGGACGGCCTGCTGCTCGATACCTGGCGCCTCGCCAAGGCCAGCGGGGTGACGATCCGGCTGAGCCCCGAACTGATCCCGGTGGCCGATCCGGGGCGGCTGCATGACTGCATTCGCTGGGGCGACGATTACGAGTTGCTGTTCACTGCCCCTCCCGAAACCCAGCTTCCGATCCCCGCAACCCGGATCGGCACCGTCGAAGCGAGATGCGAGGCACCGTTGTATCTGGGCACCTCTGCAATGGTGGGCCCGGATGAGCTGGGTTACCAGCACGGCTGATGCGGCCAGCACATGCGCAAGGCATGAAGCCGGTCGCGCGTTTGGGCCTTGCCACGCGCACCCATCCTCGTAAGCTGGCGGCTGCGTGCCCCTTGGGAGAGGATGCACATTGCGGGACTATAAATACAACACGGGAGGGGGATCATCGTGGATCTTATACTGATTTCAATCGGGTTGGGACTGCTTGCCATTGTCTATGGCTTTGTCACCAGTCGGCAAGTGCTGGGGGCAGACCCCGGCAATGCCAAGATGCAGGAAATTGCGGCCGCCATTCAGGAAGGCGCGCAAGCGTATCTCAATCGCCAATACACCGCGATTTCCATAGTCGGCGTGGTCGTTGGGCTGATTGTCGGCGTCGCGCTCGGGCCGATCCCGGCGGTAGGCTTTGTGATTGGCGCAGTGCTTTCGGGCTTTGCGGGTTATATCGGGATGAACATCTCGGTGCGCTCCAATTTGCGCACGGCGGCCGCGGCGGCAAAGGGGCTTCAGGAAGGTCTGACGCTGGCCTTTCGCGCGGGCGCGATTACCGGAATGCTGGTGGCTGGGCTCGCGCTGCTCGCTATCGCTGTGTTCTTCTATGTCCTCGTTGGCCCGATGGCTCTGGCCCCGAACAGCCGCGATGTGATTGACGGTCTGGTGGGCCTCGCCTTTGGCGCATCGCTTATCTCGATCTTCGCCCGTTTGGGCGGCGGTATCTTTACCAAAGCAGCGGATGTCGGCGCCGATCTTGTCGGCAAAGTCGAGGCGGGGATTCCCGAGGATGACCCCCGCAATCCCGCCGTTATCGCGGACAACGTGGGCGATAACGTGGGCGACTGCGCTGGCATGGCTGCCGACCTGTTCGAAACCTACGTGGTGACCGTTGGCGCAACGATGGTATTGACCGCGCTGCTGCTGACGGAGCTGGGCGATCTGCTGTTGCCGCTGATGGCGCTTCCCCTGCTGATTGGGGGCGCGTGCATCGTCACCTCGATCATCGGCACATATTTCGTGCGACTGGGTGCCTCAGGTCCCGCGGCAACCAACGTGATGGGCGCGATGTACAAGGGCTTTCTTGTGACCGCGATCCTTTCGGTTCCGATGATCTATGGCGTGATGCGCCTCGCGCTCGGTTCTCAGGGGGGCGACATGGGCACGGTGATCAATGCCGGGACCGGCATGGTCGAATTTACCGGAAACGCCCTGTTTGGATGCGCGCTGATCGGACTTGTCCTCACCGGCCTGATCATCTGGATCACGGAGTACTACACCGGCACCAATTTCCGCCCGGTGCGCTCCATCGCAAAGGCTTCTGAGACGGGCCACGGCACCAATGTGATCCAGGGGCTGGCCATCAGCCTTGAATCGACTGCTCTGCCGACCTTGGCGATCGTCGCGGCGATCATCGGTGCGTATCAGTTGGCGGGCCTCATCGGTCTTGCCTATGGCGCGACCGCGATGCTGGCACTGGCTGGCATGGTCGTGGCGCTCGATGCCTATGGCCCGGTCACGGACAATGCGGGCGGCATCGCCGAAATGGCCGGGCTGGATGACAGCGTGCGTGAGAAAACCGACCTGCTCGATGCGGTCGGCAACACCACCAAGGCGGTAACCAAGGGGTATGCGATCGGTTCTGCGGGACTTGCCGCGCTGGTGCTGTTCGCCGCCTACACCGCCGATTTGCGCGAATATTTCCCGGAGGCTCGGGTCGATTTCAGCCTTGAAAATCCATACGTGATCGTCGGATTGTTGCTGGGCGCGCTGCTGCCGTATTTTTTCGGCGCAATGGGCATTACCGCCGTGGGCCGCGCAGCAGGCGATGTGGTGAAGGACGTGCGCGAGCAATTCCGTGAAAAGCCGGGCATCATGGATTATACCGAAAAGCCCGATTACGCCCGTACGGTCGACCTGGTGACCAAGGCCGCGATCAAGGAGATGATCGTTCCCTCGCTGTTGCCGGTGCTGGCGCCGATCGTGGTGTATTTCGTGATCACCGCGCTCGCCGGTCAGGATCAGGGCTTTGCTGCGCTGGGTGCGCTGCTGCTTGGCGTGATCGTCAGCGGGCTGTTCGTGGCGCTTTCCATGACCGCGGGTGGCGGCGCGTGGGATAACGCGAAGAAGTACATCGAGGACGGCAATCATGGCGGCAAGGGGTCCGAGGCGCACAAAGCCGCGGTCACCGGGGACACGGTCGGCGATCCGTACAAGGATACTGCCGGTCCGGCGGTGAACCCGATGATCAAGATCACCAACATCGTCGCGCTGCTGCTGCTTGCGGCATTGGCGCAATGATCGTGAGATAACGCTGCCGCGCGTCAGCGGAAGGCCACAATCCGGTAAAGCCCCGTCAGACCGCGCGTCTGGCGGGGCTTTCCTTTTTGCATGGCGATGACTCAGGCAGGTCACACACGGCGGTGGCG
>JBBRVR010000087.1:0-12879 GCA_038246695.1 Sphingomonadales bacterium | reverse complement strand
CGTAAACATCGGTGCCTATGTCGGCGAAGGCACAATGGTGGACACATGGGCCACGGTCGGATCGTGCGCACAGATTGGCCGCAACGTGCACATTTCGGGCGGCGCGGGCATTGGCGGCGTGCTCGAACCGCTGCAAGCCGATCCGGTAATCATCGGTGACGGCGCATTCATCGGTGCGCGCAGCGAAGTCGCCGAAGGGGTGCGCGTGGGCGAGGGCGCGGTCCTTTCGATGGGCGTGTACCTTGGTGCCTCGACCAAGATCGTGGACCGCGCGACCGGTAAGGTGTATAGGGGAGAAGTTCCGCCGTACGCCGTAGTGGTTCCGGGATCGTTGCCCGGCAAACCCCTACCCGATGGCAGCCCCGGCCCCTCGCTCTACTGCGCAATTATCGTCAAGACGGTGGATGCACAGACGCGGTCCAAGACGGGTGTCAACGAGTTGCTGCGCGATTGATCGCACTACAGGCATTGCCCACCGGCCCCATCCGGCGCTAGGGCCGAATGAAGATCAATTTACACGCATAGGGATCATCATGCACGATCAAGACGACGCCATTCACATCGACGACGAGGACGCAAGCGCAGGCGAGAAGTCTGGCGTAATGCGCTATGTTCTGGGCATCAGCATGCTGCTGGCGATTATCGCGATGAGCATTGTCTGGATCATTCCCGCCTTGACGCAGGGTGACGTTGAAAGCGCAGGCACCGCAACCGAACGGGTCGACGAAATGCGCGAAGCTGGCGTTGCGGACGAGAATATTCCTGCCAAACCCGCTGAAGGTGATGAATCCCCGCTCGAAGACACGACCGCGCAAGGTCTCGACTAAAAGCGTTTTCACTCCGCTCTCGGAACTCTCAACGTGTCTCGCGCATATGTCTCCTGTATGCAAACAGGAGACTTGCGATGAGCAATTCCAACAGCTTCCAAAGCAGCCAGTATGTTAAATGGAACTGGGGCAATGGTGAGGGCAAAGGCCAGATTACCGAGCGTTTCGAACGCGAGGTGACGCGCACCCTTCAGGGAACCGAAGTCACGAAGAACGGTGACAAGGATAACCCTGCCTATCTGATAAAACAGGACGATGGCGACGAGGTGCTGAAGCGCGGCAGCGAGCTGTCAGCCTGGGACAAGGACTGATGCCCAAGGCGAAGAGCAAGGCGCAGCAAAGGGCCGCCGGAGCGGCGCTTGCCGCCAAGCGCGGTGAGCAAGACAAGTCCGATCTTCAGGGCGCTTCTATCGAGATGTATGAGAGCATGTCGGAAAGCGAGCTGGAGGAGATGGCCTCCACCCCGCGCGATGACTTGCCCGACACTGTCGAGGACGACTGAGAGCAGCCGAACCCCCGCCTCACTCAGGTTCGGGCAGACGCGTTTCGATCGGCAGCGTGCCGCGCTGGCTGGCGGAGTAAGCCTCCGCTGCACGCAGCGCACGCATCGCATTGCGGCTCGCGATCAGTTCCATCTCGACCTGCGAATATCCGCGCCGCGCCAGTTCTGCAAACAGCTGCGGATAGCCGCCCACGTCCTCGAACCCAACGGGGCCCGACGGCATACCGTCAAAATCGGCGCCGATGCCGATATATTCGACACCCGCGACCTTGCGAATATGGTCGATGTGGTCGGCCATGTGCGTAATCATCGTGGGCGGTTCGGGATTGGCCGCATCCCACGCCTCCATCGCGGCAGCGACGATTTCAGGCTTGCCCAGATTGAGCGATTTCTGCCGCGCCTCGCTCGCCTCGCGCTCGGCATACCACTGGCGGCGCTCTTCGTTGAGGAAACCGGGCAGCCCCACCACCATAACAATCCCGCCATTTGCCGGCAGCCGATTCAGCACCGTGTCGGGCACGTTGCGCGAATGGCCATTGACTGCCGCCGCTCCCGAATGGCTGAAGATGACCGGCGCGCCCGCCACGTCTAGCGCGTCCATCATCGTCGCCTCGCTGACGTGGCTGAGATCGACCAGCATCCCGATGCGGTTCATTTCGCGCACCACATCCTTGCCAAAATCAGTCAGTCCGCCGTGCTTTGGCGCATCGGTCGCGCTGTCGGCCCACGGCGTGGTGAGCGAATGAGTCAGCGTCATATACCGCGCGCCCAGCGCATACATCTGGCGCAGCACGCCAAGGCTTGAGCCGATCGAATGGCCGCCTTCCATCCCCAGCAAGGACGCGATCTTTCCCGCTGACATGGCGTTTTCGACCTGATCGGCAGTTTCGGCGTAGGCCAGTTCATCGGGATAGCGGGCGATCAGACGCTTTGTCACATCGATCTGCTCCAACGTCATTTGCACCGCTTCAGGTTCGGTCAGTGAGGCCGGCACATAGACCGACCAGTATTGTGCGCCGACGCGGCCCTGTTTCAGCCGTGCGAAATCGGTGTGCATCACCCGCCCCTCGGGGAGGTCGGCACCGGTATCGGAGGTGTCGGCAAAATCGAAGTCGTTGATCTGATTAGCATAGCGTTCCCGCAGCTGAAACGGGACATCGTTATGCCCATCGAACACCGGGGCCACTGCAAGCGCGGCGAGTGCCGCCTGAAGCGCGGGATCGGAGGCGGCATCGGAAGCGGTCTCATCCTGCGCAGCAAGCGGGGCCGCAAGCGCGAGCGAAAGCGCCGTCAGCGAGGCACCGAAGCGATTGAGGGCGGCGTGTTGCATAATCAGAGAAACTCCCGGTAAGGCACCAGCACACCCATCAGGGTGAGGAGACTGGCGACGTGGCTGAAACTGATAACGCGGCAAGGCTGATCGGGCAATTGCAGCTTTCCCCCCATCCCGAAGGTGGATGGTATCGCGAGACGTGGCGCGGGCCAGACAATGCGGATGGCCGCGCCAGCGGCACCGCGATTATGTTTCTGCTGAAAGCTGGCGAACGCTCGCACTGGCACACTGTAAATGCAGAGGAATTGTGGCTGTGGCAGGGCGGCGATCCGCTCACCCTGCAGACGGCTACCGGCGACGACGGACCGGTTGCGACAATCGATCTGGGGCCTGACTTCGCGCAGGGGCAGGCGCTGCAAGGCTTTGTCCCGACGGGCGCCTGGCAGGCGGCCCATGCTCTTGCCGAGGGCGAAGGGACGCATGGCTATAGCCTGGTCTCTTGTGTGGTGGTGCCGGGGTTCGATTTTGATGGCTTTGTGCTGGCCCCTCCGGCGTGGGAGCCGGGACACAAAGCAAGCCCAGCATGAGAGCGGCAATTGTCACAAGGCAACTGCTCCGGGTGTTGCTATCCGCCGCATATGCTTTTGCGGGCTATGCCCACATCGCTCGGCCGGAGCCCTTTCTGATGATCACGCCGGGTTGGGTGCCCTTCCCCGAGGCGGTCATCTTATGGACCGGGATTGCGGAGATCGCAGGCGCGATTGGCCTGATCCAGCCGTTCTCGCGCGCGTTGCGACAGGCGGCGGGGATAGGCCTTGCGCTGTATGCGCTGTGCGTGTGGCCTGCCAATATCAATCATTTTGCGATGGACATGGCCCGCGCCGATGGCGGGCTTGGCCTTGGGTATCATGTGCCGCGCATGATCGCGCAGCCGATCATCATCTGGCTTGCACTGTGGACTGGCGATGTTTGGGCCACGCGCGGCAATCGCTGAGTTGCTATACTAGGCGGATGAACATGAGCCCGCCAACCGCAGCGCAACACGCAATAATTGACCTGTTGGACCAGCGCGGTGCGGGAAAAACCATCTGTCCCAGCGAAGCGGCGCACGTTCTGGCAGGGCCGGACGGCGACTGGCGCTCGCGAATGGGCGAAATTCACGGCGCAGTGGACAGACTGAAAGCGTCCGCTCAGATTAGATTGTCATGGAAGGGTGAAGAGATCGATCAGCGACGCGGCGCTTATCGCATCGCGCGCCGCTGATCGCTCTTCAGGCGTTTTGGCGCCTCAGGTCAGGTGCTTGGAAACGGCAGCTGTCATCTTGAACATCGAGATTTCCTCTTTGCCGATAACGGGGGCCAGCTTCGCATCGGGCACGATCGTGCGCTTGTCCGACGGCTTCTGAAGGTCGTTAGCCTTGATGTATTCCCAGATTTTCGAGGTAACCTGGCTGCGGGGCATCGGGCCTTTGCCGATGACCGCTTCGAGTTCCTTTGAAAGTTGCACCGGTCTCTGCAGTGCATTGGTTTTGCCAGCCATAGTTCTTCTCCCTTATGATTGTGGCAGGTAGTCAGAATTCTTCGTCGATGGAACCATCATTTGATGGAGTGGTGCCGGTAAATGGTGCATGCAGCACCGCGCAACCGGTCACAAACCCCTTGATCGAGGCGACGAGTTCTTCGCGGGTTGCCCCCGGCATCAATGTCAGCGGCAATTCGGTGGCGAAAATCTGGAACACGTAATCGCGCGTCGCGCCTTCTGGCGGATCAGGCAGGAGCCATTCGGAATTGCCGTGCGCATTCTTGCCCGTGCGCGGCGGCACTTCCCCTTCGAGCAGTTTTCCACGTTGACCAGCGAGGCCCCAGACCAGCCAGTGGCATTGCGCAATGTCGCCTTCGGTCGAGGCGTCCTCGACGATAACGATCAATTCCTGGGTGCCCGGTGGCGGCGCAGTCCATTCAAGTGGCGGGGCGACCGCGTCCTCTTCCTTCGCGGTAAAGCACGGATCGAGCTGTTCGCCTGCACGAAATGCAGGGCTGCTGAGGGCAAAGCCGCCACGCTTCAGCGCGCGCCTGTCGCCCAGGGCCGCGATCGCGAGGCCCTTGTGCCGCGCGGCAGGTGGCAGTTCCTCTGCAAGCCAGTCGGGAAAGTCGGTCATGATGTGAATCGTCTCATTGGGTGGCAAGCTAGTCCGATCATCGGCTCAGGACGAGGTGTTCTATGGCGATTTGCCCCGTTTCCTGAGGAAAAGCATGAAAAGTTGCGCCAAAATGGCGAATTTGCAACAGGATGGCGTGAAACTTCGGGGCAAATCCAAGGAAAACCATGGCTGTATTGCATCACAGACCACTTTGTTGCACCTCCCAAATCATAAATTGTGAATGGAGTCGCACAAAAAATGTCCATGGGTCGCACCGCCCTTTCCGCCACGCTCGCTTTTGCTCTGGTCGCCTGTGGAGGCGGCGGTTCGAACACTGCCACCGGGTCGGTCGCCGGACCGGCGCCTGCGCCCGCACCCACTCCGACGCCCACTCCCACCACGAGTACATGCGCAGTTTCGCAGCAGATTCAGTTCGCCTCCGATGTGCTGAACGAGTGGTATTTGTTCCCCAATCTGCTCGACAACACCGTGCAGACCAGCGCTTTCAATGATGTGCAGGCCTATCTCGATGCGCGCGTCGCACCGGCGCGCGCGCAGAATGTTGACCGCGGATTCACCTTTGCGACCTCCATTGCCGAAGAGAACGCGCTCATCAATTCGGGCGCCAGCGCAGGGTTCGGCATCCGCCTCGCCTATGACACTATCAACAATCGCGTGTTCCTGCTCGAAGCGTTTGAGGCGGGAAATGGCTTTCGCGCAGGGATGGACCGGGGGACCGAATTGCTAGCCATCGGCGTGCCCGGCGGCGCATTGCAGTCGGTCTCCTCACTGATGGCATTCGGTGGGCCCCAGGCTGTGGTCAACGCGCTTGGGCCGAATGATGCAGGGCTGACCCGCACGATCAGGTTCGCACAGGTTGGCGGCAACACCATCACTGCCGACATTACCAAGACCGACTTCTCGCTCGATCCCATTTCGGACCGCTATGGCGTCGTTATCCTCAACGATGGCGGCAAGAAAGTCGGCTACCTCAATCTGCGCACCTTTATCGTCGCCAACGCCGATGACCAGCTGCGCGAGGCGTTTGGCCGGTTCAGCAGCGAAGGCGTGACGGAGCTGATTATCGACCTGCGCTATAACGGCGGAGGTCTGGTGCGGGTGTCCGAAACGTTCGGCGATCTGCTGAACCGCGGCCGCGCGGGGCAAGTTTGGAGCCAGACCATGCTGCGCCCCTCGAAATCGAGCGAGAACGAGACCCGCCGTCTGATCAATGAAACCAACGCCATCGCCCCTACCAAGATCGCCTTTATCGGGCGCGGCGGCACCGCATCGGCGAGCGAGCTGGTGATCAATTCGATGATCCCGTATCTGGGCAATGCCGACATAGCGCTGATTGGGGCCAACACCTTTGGCAAGCCGGTTGGTCAGTTCGGTTTCGACCTCAGCGCCTGCGATCTGCGTGTGCGCGCAACGACGTTCCAGACCAACAACGCCAATGGCAATGGCGAGTATTATTCGGGTCTCGCCGGGGTAATCCCGAACACTTGCCGCGCCGATGACGATATCACCGTCCCGTTCGGCGACCCTCGCGAGGCATCGATTGCAACCGCGCTCGGTTTTCTTGCGGGCCGATCATGCACGCCAATCAGCGGCGGCGGGATCCGATCGCAGAGCGTGACCGAACGGCAGATTCTCCAGCCCAAGCGCCCCAACGCTGCTCAGTATGAAATTCCCGGCTTGTATTAGGCGCCAGTGCGCTAGCTGACTTGCGGACCGTCGGCGTGCGAACCGTTATCTGTGGCAGGCAATATTGTAGCGGGTTGCCGTTTTCAGGGCGCTTGCGATCCAGTGAAGGGCGTATCGCTGGTATAGGCGCAGCCTTGCAATGTCGCATCGCCCATTGCCACAGTTGCAGTAAACGGGAATGTCCGGTCGCTCATGCCATCGTTGCATTTGCCTGGCGTGATTGCAATCTGGACACTCTTGCCTTCAAGCTCACCGGAGAAACCCAAGCCGTTATTGCCGGCAAATCGCGCAAGAGAAAACACAGTGCCGCCGGTGTTCTCCGGAGTGGTGTAGCGCACTATATACTTGCTGCCTGACAGCGGTGAAATTTCGAAATTCCAGAACGGCTCTGTCCCCGTCAACGTGACCGCTGCGTCAGGCGCGATCTCGCTAAAGACAGTCCCGTCGGCATCAATTTCATCCGATTGCCCGCACGCGGCAAGCATCGCCAGTGGAAACAGCGCGCAGACCGCTTGAGCGAGAGAATATTTTGAAAGCGCAACCATAGCCCGTCCCTTTTATACAGAAAGCGTCTTTCACGCAAAAGGCGGACCCTGCAAAGGGCCCGCCTCCTGTATTGCATGAGCAAATTTGTGACAGATTTACGCGGGCATCAGAACCGTGTCGATCACGTGAATCACGCCATTCGATGCTTCGACATCGGTAGCGGTAACCTTGGAGGTGTTGCCCATTGCGTCGGTCAGAACGACCCCGCCGTCGACGATCATTGCGGTCAGTTCGCCGCCACCCACGGTCGTGACTTTGTAGCCGGCTTCGCCAGCGCCTTCGATCGCTGCGGTCAGCGTTGCGGCGTCAACCTTACCCTCGACAACATGGTACTTGAGAATGTTACCCAGCGTTTCGGTATCTTCGGTGGTCAGCTTTTCGACCGTGCCCTCAGGCAGCTTGGCGAATGCGTCATTCGTCGGAGCGAAAACCGTGAACGGTCCGGCACCGCTCAGCGTGGTGCCCAGATCGGCAGCAGTGACAGCGGCGACGAGGGTAGAGAACGTATCATCGCCCTGGGCGACATCGACGATCGTGCCAGCCGGCATCGCTTCTTCTGCGACAGCAGTTTCATCCGCACCGGTGGTGGCTTCGGGAGCTTCGGCAGCGCAAGCGGCGAGCGAAAGAGCGATGGCCGAAGCCACGGTAAAGTTGAGGATTTTCATAAGGTGATCCTTGAATGTGATTGCGTTCAAAAGGTGTCAGACCCGCACTGATTGGCGCGGACACCTGATATACGAATGGACAGGCCCGCCGGTTGTTCCGAGTTCGGCAATAAAAATGGCGAAAACATGGCGAAACGTGGGTCGGCTGTCGTCAAGGTTGTGAGATTGCTCACTATATTTCGCACCTTACTGCCAAGCAAATACGCAAAAACATAGTGGTCGGGATTGAATGACGGGCCGCGCGAGCCAAATGCCGGACGCGTGGCGTGGGCCGGTTCACAAAGCCGATTGAAGGGAACCACTTGCCCACCTCGCCATTCAGAACCCATGCAATTTTCTCCCAGCCGCTCGGCCGCCATCGCCCAACTCGAACAATTCGTGCCGCGCGCCGGATCCGCCTATGCCAACTCTCGCAACCACGATGACGGGGTGGAGCGTCAGAACGTGTCCCGGCTCTCACCGTGGCTGCATGCCGGGGTGATTGGCGAGGCCGAAGTAATCGCCGCGACGCTGAGCCAACACAATGCAGCGGCGGCCGAGACCTTCATCGCCGAAGTGTTCTGGCGGATCTATTTCAAGGGCTATCTAGAACAGCGCCCCGGCATCTGGCGCGCCTATTGCGAGGGCCGTGATGCTGCCTTCTCCCGGCTGGAAAGCAATGCAGGTCGGCGCGCCGCCTACAACCAAGCCGTGGAAGGCCGCACGGGAATCGCCGCGTTCGATCACTGGGCGCATGAACTGGTCGAAGCCGGCTACCTCCACAATCATGCGCGCATGTGGTTTGCGAGCATCTGGATCTTCACGCTCAAGCTCGATTGGGAGCTTGGTGCGGACTTCTTCCTGCGCCACCTTGTCGATGGCGATGCCGCCTCCAACACGCTCAGCTGGCGCTGGGTTGGCGGGCTGCATACCAAGGGCAAAACCTATCTCGCCCGCGCCGACAACATCGCGCGTTATACTTCCCGCCACCCCGATGGTCCACTGGCCGCGCCGGGATTGGCCGATGAAGCACCCCCGCTCGACGAGGCAAACGAACATGCCCGCGTGACCCTAAGCCTGCCCGACTCACTGGATGGAGCGGCGGTGTCGGCCCCCTATGCCCTGATCCTGCATGATGAGGCGGCGAGCCACGTGCCGCTTGATCTGCCGCTCGATCGGCTTGCCCCGCCCGCGTTGGTCCTTTGCGCCGCGCGGCCCGATGCACGCTCACCCAAAGCCACCGCGCCAGAACCGCTCCGGTTCGCGCAAGACGCAGTGCGCGCCGGTATGTCGGACGCTGCCGGTGCCTATGGCTGCGCTGCACGAGAATGGGGCGCGCAGGACAGCCTCGAGGCGCTCCTTGCCGACGCCGGGATCAGTCATGTGCTCGTGCCCTTTCTCCCAACCGGATGGACCCGCGATGCCTTGCTGCCACAACTTTCTGCGTTGATCGACAGCAAGCGTGTGACCATCGTGCTCGGCGGGCTCGACCGGGCGAGCTGGCCCCATGCAAAGGCCGGGTTCTTCGGGGTCAAGAAGCAGATCGATGCGATTGTGCGGGAACTTGGCTTGGGCTGAGGTCGGGTCAGTTAACCTCATTTTTACGACGCTTATCTATGGGTTTCCGGCTGAGCAACCGGGATGCTTGCGCATGAAACACCCCAATCGGATACAGTCGGTCGTGCTGCTTGATGAGCCATTCGACGGGCTGGACGATATCGCTCGGAACTTTGCCCGCGTGATTGAAATGAAGACGGGTGCCGCTTTCGTTGTTCCCGACCACAGGCCCGGCATGTTCTCACGCCTGTTCGGCGGCGGACAGGCGGACGGCAGCGGCGAATTGATGCTGACCTTCGAATACCTGAACGGTCCGGGCGCTCTCGATGTTTACGAAGGGGCGCTCGGCTCCGCTATTACCGGCATCCTGTGTCCCACCATGCGCCAGCGCGTGGCACGCGCCCACAGTCGCATCCTGCTTGAAGTGTCACCCGGCGTGCTGGGCACGCTGGCCGAAGACCCCAAGTTTACCGCCACGCTCAGCGATCAAGGTGTCGATTAGGAATGGGCCACACAAGCCGCGTTTCACACCCGGCTTGACACACTCGCGCTGATGACCCGCGTCACATCCGATCACATCACCCCCAGCGTGATACATTGGACCCAATCCAACCAGCTGCTCGACCCTGAAACCTTTGAGAAGATGGCCGGTCCTGCCACCACGATGTCTTTCCCCAGCCCGCTCACCATTCATCCGATCCTGTTCAGCGAACCCGACCCTTCCGGCGACACCTCGCGCATGGGACTGCGGACACTGGGCGCGCGCCACTGGCTTGGTCGCGAGATCGTGGTGCCCGCCCCCACCCTGCCCTGGGCCGCCGCCTATCAGACCGCCGTTTCTTTTTGCAGGATGGCGACGATGGAGGGCGGATATCTCGTCCAAGATGGCAACACGTTCGGCCCGGAGGATGGCAGCGAGGCTTGGCGCGTCAATCACCGCGATGCAGATCTCGATGGCGGATCGCTCGATGGCATGGCGACTTACGAACTTATGCCCCTGCGCCACGATGGCTTCGGCTTTGCGGCGCAGGAGCATTCCGGCCCTGCACCCGCGCTCGAACACACAACCATTCCTTCGCCGCTATCGATCTCCTTGCCCAATGCTGTTGCGCCCGCGAATTGCGGCACACATGCAACGCTGCACGGACAGGACGGCCCAGCCCATGACTGCGAAACAGCACAAATAGCCGTGCCAGAACCCGCCCGGAAAATCAGCGCACCCATCCCCAGCAAGCCGGGCGAGGCACACATTTCGGGCCGCGATCTGCGCGCCCGCCTGTTTGGCGAAACGCGCACCTGACTCAACAGTCCTGCTAAACGCCCTCTCCTACAGGGCCTTGTCGGGGCGGGGTTCGTGCTTGTGCTTATCACTCTTGCCAAAATGCCGCTCCAGGCGCTCGGCCAGAGTGTTCGCGGCCTTGCGCGCAGCGTCGTCCACTTTGGCGGCGTGCGCGGTCACGCTGAGCGGCTTGCCGCCGCTCGGGCGCGCTTCGATCATGCAGGCCTTGTCATCGCCTCCGCCTTTAGCGCCATTTTCGTCCGATACGTGCACCTCAAGCCGAGTAAGCCGATCTTCAAACCGGGCTATTTTGGTGCGGACGGCTTCTTCGATCCGCGCGGCCACATTTTCGGTGCCCATGACGGAACTGTCGGAATTGAACTGAAATTGCATGTGGGGGTATCCTCTCATTTTCTTTTACTCGTTACGATATGGGCATTTGGCAGCACCGGTTCCAGTCATAGCAACTCGCCAAAGCCATTTACCTTCAATCTCATCATGCCAATTTGTCGTTTTTGCATTCTCCGATCCACTCTGCGTTATCGAAAGCGAGTCTCCACCGGGTTGCGGCAAGGTCTCGGTTGCAAGAGTACATTCGATCGCGCCAATCGGGACCTGGAGGGGAATTGAGATGGCAGAAGACTGGCTTGCCGATGTTCGCAGATACGATGCGACTGCCGATGAAGGTGTTGTGGCCGCGATCGTCCGCCATTGCGGGATCGCTGTCAGGACTCGCGATGCCTCGCTTGCTTCCTTCTCCGCCAGCGCAGAAACAGACCGCGTCCGCGACAACTACCTGAAAAAGAAACTCGCGCTCGGCAATGACAATGCGATGCTCGATGCTGGAATTGCTGCGGTGGGACAGCGGATGGCGGCCGATCCGACAAAGAACCGCGTCACCCTCTACTATTTGCTGGCGCAGCATTTTGATCGGTTGATTGTGTTCGGCGTAAGCGTTGACGGTGTGGCAACGGTGGCCCCTGCAGCGGCGGCGGTCGGCACTTTTGGTGCAGCATCCACCGGCGCTGCGGCTGTCACGCCGCAAGCCGCGCCGCAGCCCCCCGGATCGACTGCACTGCCGTCCGGCGGCGGTGAAAGCGCGCGTGCTCGGCCAACCGGCGGTGGCGGTGGCAATGGCAATGGCAGGGCGGCCCGCGACAAGAATGGCGGCAGCGATATGTTCGGGATTGGTTGTATTGCCGGTGTTGTTGCGCTGGGCGCAATTTTGGGTGCTGCGCTTGTTTCGCTCTGGACCAGCCACACTATCCTCAGCCGCGATCCGCTGCCCGTCGCAGCAGCCGTTCCCGCAGCGCCGCCCGCCTCCGTCCCCTCGCCCGCCACTCCGGCTGAAATCCCCGATGGTGCAGGCGTCCTCGCGACCGAGCGCGACGGCAAGCCGATGCTGACCGTGTATTTTCACACCGGTAAGGCAGATGTCGCGCCCGATTTTGACGCGCTGTCCGCCGATATCCTCACCTATCTTGAAGCGAACCCGGCCGCGACGGTGGCAATCTCGGGCTTCAACGACCCAACCGGGGATGCGGCGCTGAACGAGGATTTGTCCAGAAACCGCGCGCAGAACGTGCAGGCGGCGCTCGCGGGTCTTGGGGTGGCGCAGGAACGCACCGAGCTGGTCAAGCCGGAGGACGCCACCGCGACGGACATGGATGCCGCTGCGGCGCGACGGGTGGAGATCGTGATCGTCGATTAACGGCGCTCTCGCTGCGGCGCACCTGTGCGAAGTTGACACAATTGACAGTGTGTCACGGGTCACTTCGGGCCCATGAACCGCGCAAAACCTAGGTTTGCGAGACTTCGGTCGAAGTTGACAGATTGCAATTATAAATCGGCCCGAAACCACCGGTGTCTTGGCCGCGCTGTCGCGCGAGACTGCGTGCCGGACCATACGGTTCCGCACATGACCTGCATTCCATGTCAAGGCGGCGGGGCGTTGCGCTGGTTGTATCGGGAGGGGTGCATTCATTGGGTGCAATGATGCACAAAATGTATGCTGTAGGAAAATTGTGCGTGGCGCGGTGGCGCAGGCTTATGAATGCGCCAGACTGACTGGGGCCCAGTCTATTGCGAGAGCGCGGCCTCTGCCTCGCGCTTGGCTGCACGCTCGGCCTCCGACTTGGCGCGATCATGCGCGACCTTGCGAGCCTGATCGGCCAGCGCGCGCCAGGTTTTCTCAGACCGCAGCTCGCGCTCCTTCACATTCTGGAGCACCGCCTGCTTGGCAGCGGTGGCAGCCGCATCGGCGCGGTCGCGATAGAATTCGAAGGTCTGGGACATGAGCGATACCTGTGGCGCAAGAGGAAGGGGCGGCTGAGTCGGGCAATCCTGTGTCGGGCAATCAGGGTGCGCCGCGCAAACACGCGGCGCACCCCGAAGACGTATCAGT
>JBBRVR010000086.1:0-13104 GCA_038246695.1 Sphingomonadales bacterium | reverse complement strand
GATGTCGCCTTTGGAGCAAGCTGCTTCCGGCCGCCAATGTCTTATTTGTCTCGAAGCCGGTCTTGCCAATCCCGCACCGTGCGTTCTACCGGCGCTCGACACCGGCATTCTGGCTAGAACGACCACAGTTTGAGAAATGTTCGCAGGCTCGCTGGTTGCCGATACCATCTTGGCCGGGTCATAGCCTGGATTTTAGAGGCTCACCCTCACCGGGCTTGACGGACACTATGCAGCGCTCCGGCCTCCTCACCCTCATCGCAGCCTTGGCGCAACCGTCGATAACCTGCCAATTGTCATCGACGATGTGCGCGGCGGTGATCAGGATGCGAGCCTTGTCGGAATCATCGACCTGTATCAATCGAAGCCCCGCCTCTGGAAGCGTCCGGTTCAGGCTGGAAGCCGCCCTTCGCTCGGGCCATGCCCAAGCCGTCGGTGCCGAGTGCGCGATGAAACCGGGAACGGTCGCGCCAAGAATGGTAAAGCCAACTGCCGTCGCACCGGTAATTTTCCATACCCATCTGTTTTGATCATCACGGCCTCGTGCTGATTTCACACGGGCGGCGATTGAATTGCTCGCCTCTCCAAATGCCTTTGTCGCCCCACTCAGCGCAGCATGATCCTCTGCGCGGGCCATTGCACCTGCCTTGGTGATAGCGTCGGCCAAGGCTTTGGGCGTCAGTTCGAGGGCTGGCTTGTTGGCCCATTCGGCGAGCTGATCGGCATTGGCCTGCATCTGCTCCGTCATTTTCTCCAGCGTATCGGTGTAGTCGGGAATGACAAGCGCCTTCCATTCTCCTGCCATGCTGTCCACAGCGCGGGTTAGTCCAGCGAGCTTGTCCCGAATATCGGTGAATGCGGTTGCAGCCTCGTCTGATTGATCTTGTTCAACATCCATCGTCTGTCTCCTTTACGTTCAAATGCCCAGACCCCGCCCGCGTCCCAATCCAATCGACATGCTGAGTTCGTGGGTCAGGTCACGGCCCATGCCCATGCTAATGCCGAGTTCTCGGGTGCGGTTTCTGAGCAGCGATTCCAGTTGAGCGTCGCGACCTATGCCTTCGGCGATTGCGCCCATATGCTTGGTCAACCGATCAAACTGCCCCGGTGCGCCGTGTTGGTAAGCATCGCGGCGCTCATGGGAGAGCTTCTGCCAATTCTCGACAAAGCGGTCGGCGCGTAATTGCGGGTTGGTGCGGATTTCGCGTTCAAGTTGCATCGCGCGGATCGTGCTGGTCGTGCGGCCATTCGCTGCCTCTGCTACAAGCTCGGGCTGGCGCTTGAACGTGGTGACAAGATCACGGTCTGCCTTTGGTTGATTGTCGCTCAGCTCCTTGCGGGCCTTGTCGAGCGCCGTTTCCTGATGGGGCATCGGGTTCAGCCCCTTTTTCGCCATCCGTTCGATGTCCAGGTTAGCACGGGCATAGCGTTCAACACCGCGCTGCATGTCGAGCGCGCCAACCTTGCGTTGCTGCTCGATGGCAACATCGCGCTGAGTTGCGGGCGGTGGCCGGAAGTTGGCGAAGATGCTGCGCGCCTTTTCCGGCACGATCTTGCGCACCACCTCGGCAATGCGCTCGCGGAAGTTGATCCCGCGCCGTTCGGCAAAAGACTGCTCCAGCTTGTAATCGCTCGCCATGTCCTTGGCCCGTTCCCGGCTGAGCGTGCGGGCAAGCTTCCCGGCGTCGGCAAAGTCATCGCGGCCATAATGCACCTGCGCGCCCTCACGGTGGCGAGACAGCGCAACATAGGTGGCGTGGCGGTCCAGGCCCGGCGTGGCGAGGACATGGGTGCGATCAACGGTGACGCCCTGCGACTTGTGGATCGTCGCGGCATAGCCATGATCGATGTGCGCATAATTCTTGGTATCAAACGCGATGCTGCGCCCATCGTCGAGTTGCACGGCGATGCTTTGCGGGCTGATCGCTACAATCTGGCCAAGACTGCCATTCTTGACGCCAAGATCGCGGTCGTTGCGCAGGAACATCAAGCGGTCGCCGGTAGCAAAGGTGCGATCCCCGCGTTCGGCGTTGACGGTTACATCCTCGCCAAGCGCGCCCGCGTCACGGAGCCTGCTCCGCGCGGCTTCGTTCAACGCGCGCACTTCGTCATTCGTGTGGGTGAGGATGATGCGCGATTTGTCAGGATCGGCGATGCGGTCGCGATCCCATCTGTCGATCAAATCACCGCGCCCTCACGGATTAAAATCCGTCTCGGGACCGTCGCGTGTCAGGGTGTTCCGGCGACCTTGCAGCCAAGCGAATGGCGTCGCGCTATATTGCGGACATCAACATAGCGATGGAGCAAATCATGCGCAAACCCAGAGATTTTGATTCGGAACTGAAGGCACTCGAAGCCAAGGCCAAGCAGCTCAAAGCGCGAAAGGTTCTGCAACTCGGCGAGCTTGTGATTGCAACCGGTGCGGACAGCTTCGATCCTGAAGTCCTGACCGGCGCACCTCTCGCGCTGGTCGAAAACAAGGAGGACAACAAGAAGGAGTCATGGCGCAAACGCGGCCAGGCCTTCTTTCGCAGCGAACGGCGCAACCCTGCTCCAACAGCTTCGGCGAACGACCAAGGCGATCAAACGGGTGAAGGCCATGCAGCATCGCGTTGAAGCCAGCCAACGCCGCAGCAGCACAAAAGACTGGAAGGCCGACCGCCGCGAGCGGACGCGCCACCTCATCGAACTCGGCGGGCTGGTGCAGAAGGCGGGGCTGGTTGAACTCGTCGACGGATGATCGGGCAGTGCTGCTCGGCGGGTTTATCCGAATGGCGGAGGTGCTTCGCTCCGATGATGCAGAAACGACGATTACATTATGGCGTCTTCGCGGAAAGCGCGGATTCGCTGACATGGGCGAGCAACCACCGGGCAGCCAGTCGTAGCGTCTGTAGCGGGACGTTTTCTAGCGTCACGCTCTCCCTTCGCGCAACTGCGCGGCGGTGATGCGCACGGGCTTTCCGTCGCGCACGATGACAATTTCCGTATTGGTCTGAATCGCGGTGTCACGCGCCATTTGCGCGGCGCGGCGAATGGCGGGTAGCGATGCCCGTAAATCGGGATTGCGCGCTTTCGAGAGTTCTTGTTCTGTCATTGGTTCTGACCCCATTCAATCAATTCAGGCTGGGCACCACTATTATCGTAAAGCGCCCAATCGTCCACGGCCTGTTTATAGCGTCGCTCAAAGTTGTTCAGTCCCGCCGCAAAGCGGCGACGGATAACGGTCTCGGGAATATCGTGCCCGCCCTGGCGAACCCGCGAGGCGACACGCGCTATGGCGGTCTCCGCATTCGGCAGCGAAAGGAAAAACAGACTGACCGTGTAGCCCTGATCCCGCCATTGTTCGATCTTCCGGAGATAGCCAAGGCCGGAAAGTGTCGTTTCAAAGGCGAAGCTCTCGCCGCGCGCAGCACAATCCGCGATTTCCTCAAGCATCAGGCGGCCCGCCTTGATGGCGGCGGTTTCGGGTGCGAACGGAGCCAACCCCGCAGCGATGAGATCAGCATTGATGAAGCGCGGAAGACTGGCTTCGGCAGGTAGGAAGGATCGGGCGAAGGTCGTTTTGCCAGCACCATTGGGGCCAGCAAGAATGATGACTTTGCGTGTTCCTGTTGTCTCAATCACGCGGGGTCACCGCCTGCAACGGTCGAGCAGATATCGGCGGGTAGTCCCTTGAACGGCATAACCTTGATTTCCCCCTTGCGCTTGCGGGCCTGGGCGATGTCATAGCTGTTCTGCATCCGCATCAGCGTGTCCATCGATACGCCAAACGCCTTTTCGATCCGCAGCGCCATTTCTGACGAAAGCTGAGAATGCTCGTTGAGCAAGGTCGATAGCGTCGCGCGGGTGACGCCCAGCACCGCTGCCGCCGCCGTTACCGACAGGCCGAGCGGCGCGATGATTTCCGCCTTCACGAAGCTGCCCGGATGGGCCGGGTTCTTCATGCGGATGTCTGCATTAGCGCTCATGCCCAACTCCTGATGCCTGATTCGCATGGGTCAAAATGCTGCATTTTCCGTTCGGCGTCAATTGACGCCATACGAAATGTAGCCGCCCCACACCGCTTTTTTTGCGCTGCACTACGATGCGTCGAATAAGCACTTTTCATGCCGCGCAAGGCCGTCAATCTGATCGCAGGGGGTGTCAACAACCGCCAAGCAATGGAATGAATATCATGCCCGACCCAGACCGTATCATCCGCCTCCCAACCGCCCTCAGCCGCTCAGGCCTGTCCCGCTCGACCGTCTATCGCAAGATGGGTGAAGGCACCGTCCCGCCAAAGTTGAGGGTCAGTCTCAACGGTGTTGGCTGGCGGGAGTCCGAACTCAACCGCTGGATCGGCGATCCGGTGGGCTATCGCCCTATTTGACGACATAGAGGTGCGGTCGCGTGTCCGGAACCTCGTGCTGCTTCAGCGTGGCGACACCCGCCGCCGTCTGGGCATCGATGTAGTCTGCCCAATCCTGTAGCATCCGCCGACGGGGCGCGAGATATTCGGCGGCGTTATAAGCCCCGCGAACCTCATTCTCCTCCGAATGCGCAAGCTGCATTTCCACCCAATCCGCATGATAGCGCCGCATCCAGATCGGCGGATCGCCATATTCGACAAGCTGCTCGTTCGCCCATGTGCTGGCGAGACTGCGAAAGCCGTGAACGGTCTGGCGGCTGATATAACCTAGCCGATAGACGGCATAAATCATTGTGTTCTCGGACAAAGGGCTATTCCGCTTGTTACCGGGGAATACGAAGGATTCGTTCGTCGCTGCGAGCATCTCGACAACGATTGCCTCCGCTTGGCTGGATAGTGGCACCACATGCTCGCGCTTCATCTTCATCCGCTCGGCGGGGATGCGCCAGAGGGCATGCGGCGTTCCAAGCCCCTCGAACTCGGATCGCGTGGCAAAGCGAAGCTGCTTGGTGCGCACCCAGGTCAACAGAGCGAATTGCAGCGCGTCTCGGGTGATCGCTGACCTGCGCGGATTTTCCTCGGTGTAGCGGTGGAGCTTGGCAAGGAAATGCGGCAGGTCGGCTGTGGGCAAGCGGCTCATGTGCTGCACGCGGGGCTTGGGTTTCAGGGCACCGCGCAAATGCGTGGTCGGGTCCGCCTTCGCCCACCCCGAGGCGATGGCGAACTGAAAGACCTGCCCGACGCATTGCTTGGCACGGCGGCTGATGTCTAGCGCGCCGCGCACTTCGATTTGCCGGATCATCGCCAGCACGTCCGGTGGTGTGATTTGCTCAATATGCATCTGGCCGATGACTGGGATCACATCGCGCTCGATCCGCGACCAAACTCGGGCGGCATGGGCGGGGTCCAGGCTGCTCGCGCGGTTCTTGTGCCAGCGAGTGGCGATGAACTCGAACGTTTTGTCATGCGGGATCGCTGACTGAACAATCCCGCCCATCGGGTCCTTACCCAGCGACAGAGTGTGCTTGGCGTGGAGTCGCTTCTCCCGCGCCGCTGAAAGGCTGATCGCCGGATAGGCTCCGAAGGACAGAAGCCTCTCTTTGCCCGCGAAGCGATACTTCATCCGCCACAGCTTCGAGCCGTTCGGCTGAACGAGGAGAAAAAGCCCTCCGCCGTCCGCCAATTTATAGGCTTTTTCGGCTGGTGAGGCGTTTCGCGCCTGAATCTCGTTGATCGGCATCGGGGTATCGCTCTTGCCAAAAGGCCGTTGGGGGTATCGGCCCTTCCTGTTGGGCCTCTTTTGATACCCCCAAAATACCCCCACCGCAAATTTGGATGGCCTGAAACGGCCCGAAACGGGCGGGGACACGAATCACCTGTGAGCCGCAGAAAACTGCCATTTTCTGGCACTTTCTGGGATGAGGTGAAACCCGGTGAAATTGGGTAATGGTAGGGAGGAGGGACTCGAATAAGCCTCTGTAAATATTTGATAATTTTGCAAAGATTTCAGGGGCGTGGTTGGCGAGGCCCCCGATTAGGCCCGAAAAATCTTGGCCTTAATCGGCACTCGAACCGCCGACATTTTGCGTCTTCTGGCGGTTGTTGGCGTCCAATATATCAATATCTGCCACGATCTGAATCGAGCGTCAAACAAGCAACCGGCGACGCGAGAATATAGGCCGCCGACCGAAGGGAGCGGCCTCCTCATGGGCGGGTGGTGCGGGCAAATGAAGTGGCCGCCCCTGTTCAGGGCGACCTCCATCATCGGCGGCTATGCCGCCTCCTTCACTTCCTCGGGGTTGGCCAGTTGGTGCAGATAGGCCACGGCGCGTTCGGCATGGGCAGCGGCCTGGACGATGGCGCGGGTGTCATTCTGCAAAACCTTGATCCAGCTTGCGATATAGCTGGCATGGTCCGGGCGCGGCTCGATGGCCAGCTCAAGGTCGGCGGCAAGGAATGCTGCGCCCAATTCGGCGACAAGCTCCTCGCGGGCGTAACCTTCATCGCCCCATTTTTCACGGCCAAAGCTGCGATCAAGGCGGGTCTGGTGGCGAGTCCAATGCACGGTTTCATGGCCCCTTGTGGCGTAATAACTTTGGGGGTCGTGGAAAGCTGCGAAGGGCGGAAGCTGGATGCGGTCGGCTGACGGCATATAATAGGCGCGGTCGCCGCCATGGTTCACGGTCGCAGGGATGCTGGCGAAAAATGCCTCGGCGGCTGCGATGCGTTCCGCCTCGGGTGCTGGTTCGGGGACGAAATGGAACCGCTCGGGCAAACCGTCGATCTGCGCCACGTTGAACACGGTGTAGGTTTTCAGGAAGCGAAAGCCCTGTTCCTTGTCCTCGCCGCTTGTTTCGTCGCGCACGGTTTTGCTGCTGTCGCCATAATAGACAATGGTCGCGCCGTTCTCGCCCTTGCGCACCTGCGCGCCCAAGGCTTGCGCCTGCCGGTAGGTCATCCATGACGGGCTAACAAAGCCGGATGCCTGCGCCTCGATCCACAAGAGCAGAACATTGATCCCGCGATATGGCTGGCCGGTGGCGCGCAAAGGGCGGGTTTGCCCTGATGCCATGTCGCCGCCGCTCCACGGCTTCAACCATGGGCGGGTGCCTTGTTCCAGCTCGGCAAGAATGCGGTCGGTGATACGGTTATGGGGGTCTTGCTTGGTGGTCTGCTTGGTCATGGTGTTTGTTCCCTTCCAATCCGCGCAGCGGGTCATGCCGCGCATGACCCCTGCCGACCCGGCGAGGGGCGGAGAGAGTGGGGGCACGGTCCGGTGCCGGGGGTGGTGCGGGCGCAACGCAGTGAGCCACGGCCCCAAAGCGGCACCTTGCTGGGAGAGAGAGGCAGCGCCTCTTTCTTCCATCATACAGGGAGAGGTTGCGCCGCTGGCGGCGCTCGTCAGAGGGCGGGCTTGCCCGCCCTATCAGGCGTCACGAATGCCCCTATTCACCGCACATACTGCGGTGATTGGCGCGATTATTCGCCGCAGGCGGTCCACAAGAGGTTGCGACAAACGAAAGAATGTTCCTGATCGGTAACACATCAAGCCGAAGCGCCGCTAATCCGCCATATATTCCCGTTCGGGAATTCAACGCTTGCAAATCGCCGCAATTTCGCATAATGTCCCGCTCGGTAATATGGATAGCACCGCTCTTGGACTCATCGTGCGCCGCGAACGCAAGGCGCAAAAGCTGAAGCAGGCAGAGCTTGCGGCGGTAAGCGGCGTTGGCATCCGCTTCATCGTCGATCTCGAAGCAGGCAAGCCGACGCTCCAACTTGAAAAGGTGCTGCATGTCGTTCGGACGCTTGGCTGCAACATCGCCATTACCCCGCCAGCGGGTGGCGCATGAGCAACCGGCTTGCCGTCTTGTGGGATGGCCGTGTCACCGGCTGCCTCTATCTCGGCGCAGATGGCGACACGCAATTCGCCTATGATGCGGCATGGCTGGCCGATGCCACTGCACCGGCCTTGTCGTTCTCATTGCCCAAACAAGCCGAGCCGTTCAACCGCCGCGCCTGTCAGCCATTTTTCGGTGGCATCTTGCCAGAGGAAGGGCAGCGCACAGCAATTGCCCGCGCACTTGGCGTATCTGCTGACAATGAATTCCGGCTGCTGGAATATCTGGGCGGAGAAGTCGCGGGCGCGCTTACGCTGCTGCCGGAAGGCGAGACGCCAGCCCTGCCCAGTGCCGCCGCTCCAAAACCGCTCGATGACAATGACCTCATCAAACTGCTCGACCATCTTCCGATCCGCCCCATGCTGGCGGGCGAAGACGGGCTGCGGCTGTCGCTGGCGGGCGCGCAATCCAAGCTGCCGGTGCTGGTGATCGATGGCCAAATCGCATTGCCAGCGCCGGGGCAACCAACCAGCCATATTTTGAAACCGCCCATCGCCCGGTTTGCGGGCACAACGGAAAACGAATATTTCTGCATGTCGTTGGCGCGCGCGGTCGGTCTGGATGTTGCGCCGGTCGAAATGCGCACCGTTGGCGGGCGGTCGTTCCTGCTGATTACCCGCTATGATCGCGCGACGGGTCCGGCGGGCGATGTGACACGCCTCCACCAAGAGGATTTTGCGCAAGCTCTCGGCGTCCCCTCGCACCGCAAATATGCCAGCGAAGGCGGGCCGAATTTTCCCGATTGCTTTGCCCTGCTGCGCCGTGCCGCCACGCGCCCGCCGCGCGAAATCCTGAAACTGCTTGATGCGGCAATCTTCAACCTGATCATTGGCAACGCCGATGCCCATGCCAAGAATTTCAGCCTGCTGCATAAGGATGGCGCGATCACTCTCGCGCCGCTTTATGATCTGCTTTCAACCGTGCTCTACCCGGAACTGTCGCCAAAGCTGGCGATGAAGATCGGGGGCAAGGCCGTTCTGGATGACATAGAGGCCCGCCACTGGGATCGGTTCGCCGCCGATGCGCAGCTTGGTGCACCATTCGTGCGGAACCGTGTTGCGCAATTGAGCGAAGCGGTGATCGCTGCGATTGACCGTGAGTTTGACGGGCAACGGATTGGCTCTAATTTTACGCCAATCAAGAACGTCATCAATGAACGTTCCCGACTGCTTGGCAGCAAGAGGTGATGCAATGATATTGCCAGCCTATTGTGACTGAAAAAGGCCACAAAAAGAAAATATCACCCGATCTCCGTGCTATTTATTAATTCTCACACATTGAAACTATCTGACCGATAAGCTGTTTTATATCCTCTGGGATTTCGTCTGGTAACATTGCCGAGACAATATCTAGTGGGGTCACGCCATAAATGATTTTTATGGATTGAGGGCCTTTTTGGCTTATCTCTTTACCTCGTGCGTCCAACATAGCCGCCGCAACATCTTTAGCCGGAAAATTTTGGGGGACAACAATTGCCTGTTGCTGCGCCATCCAACTTTCAATGTCTGCGATTGCGTGTCCCGAAGCGCGCGCAATTGTTGCAGGCAAAAGAACGTCATTTTCAATGTGCCGCCTTCGCCATACCCGAAGACTGAGGTCCGCGTGCGGATTGTCGACAGTTTTGTCACGCAGGGTATCTTGGTCGATCAGATTAACTGCTTGATCGTCACGATCCCGAATGCTCAGAGCCTTCAGTTCAGGAATTTCATTCTTTAGTTGCAGAAACAGTTGCTTACGTTCGCCATTCCCACCTGTCCATGGCCAATCTACAAGGTTCTTTGGCCAAGCTATGCCCAGCTGCTTCGCCCATGCGCGCAACATCCGACTATCGCTAAGGTTCTCAACGATTAAAAGCCGCCCTGTTTTGCGAAGCGGGTCAAGTTTGGGAGCATAATCGCTGCCAAGCCCAAGAAACAATCCAACTTTTTGATTGGCATCTTGGAGATATTTCGCCCGCGCACCTGTAAAATGCATCACTTGGCCATGATCGGCGCCCCGCAAAATTTCTGTGCTGTGCGTGGCAAGGAGAACCTGTTTGCCCATTCGCTGAGCGACGGCCTCAAGCTTTTCGACAAGTTGTGACTGTAACGATGGATGAAGATGCGCATCGGGCTCGTCGAGAAGCAAGGTTTGCACCGTCGGTGAGACGGCGAGCGCATATACGCTCAGCCATTGCAAAAAACCGCTTCCTTCTGCCATCAAATCGCGAGATTTATAACCCTTGTAACGCGTAAATTTTCGCCCATCAAGCGCACCCTTGTTTGTACTCACCTTAATATAGGTATGATACAGGTTGTTGAATGGAGCAACTTCTAGTTGTATATTAAATATTTCAGCTAATGTGTTTTGAAGAATTTCCCAAGGATCTTCAGCGCGTAGTCGCTCCAAGTCAGAGCCTTTGATTTTTGCCCTGCCTTCTTTGAATTCAGCACGCTTACGCTCATTATCTCGATGCAAATCGTGCAGGAGGTTTCGGATTACGCCCCCCGCCAAACCTCGGCCTATCATCGCTCTGCGTTCGGCACCCGACATGTAATTTTCGCGGCTACTGATTCCTGCAAATGGCGGCAAATATGCAAGCGGTGGCAATATGTCTCCATCCGCAAGGTTTGTACTCGACGCCTTCAAAAACAATCTGTCATTGGCCAGCGCTAAGGCCAGCGCCAAATGCTTATCCTCCCCTTCGGCATCGCGCCAATCGCAGCGAACATCGAGCGAATATCCGTCCTTTGCGCCAGGCTCGATGGTTTTCAGATTGGTCCAAAGATGCTTTAAGCTGGGCAGTGCCAGCGGAGAAAATTCGTCGTCGGATAAGCCCAAGCCCTGCCGCGAATAGCCCGGGCGCAAACTTTCGGCTCCGCGTTCCATCTCAAGAACAGACCGGCAGAAATCCCAAACAGCAAGCGCCTGCAAAAATGTCGATTTTCCAGAATTGTTGCCGCCCGCCAAAAATGACAGCCTCTCTGGATGAAGGTCAAATTCAACGGCCTTGAATTTTTTGAAATTTTGCAACGTTACCTTGCGGATCACAGAATTAGCCTTCAACTTGAGATTTGTGTGCTGCGATTAGCGTTCGTGGCTCATGTTCAGACTGGCTCCAGCGCAATGTGCAGCACGGATTCCAGCAAGCGGGATCGGGTTTGTTCGCCGGTGGTGAGGCTAGCTTCTAGCTGATCGCACAGCGCTATCAGTTCATCGACCTTGGTGACGATGCGGTGCTGTTCGGCGAGAGGAGGCAGAGGGATCGGGTAGGCGCGAACTGTCGACATGTTCACCCGAGGAGCGGCCCCCCCAGTTGTGCAAGCTTTCGCTATCGACGTGATAAAGGGCGAATTCAGGACCATTTCCAGAAAATCTGGTCGTGTTTCTGCACCTGCACGAATAAGCATCAAGCGCTGGCCGAGGCACAATCGGATGCCGGGCGGCACGCGACACGCAAGGCCCAAAATCCCTCCTTCCCGACTGTAGAGTATGTCCCCCGCGACGGGTTCCAGCCTCTCGACGCGTTCAAGGGTCGCCAGCGTTAGGGATGAAAAGAGGTTCGCCGGTTTGGCTGTCGCCGAGAACAGAAGCCCGATCAGGGAAACGACGAACAGAAACCCGAAAGCCATGCTGACGACGAAAGCGACGTTATAATATCGTGCGAACGGCGGTTTGGCCGTGTTGATGACAGCGGCATTGGCCTTCAAGCCTTCGTCCAGATCATCTGAAGTGAATTGCGCCAAGGCCCGCCAAAGCGGCACGTTCTCGGAATCATCCCCGTCCGCGAAGACTTTCCATCCTTCACCGGGGATGCCTGTCATCTGTTACCGCCCTCCCGCAATTCGTCCAGATAGTCGCTCCACCACTGCGCCATTGCAATACGTTCTGCCCAATAGGCCGACTGGTTGTAGATGCGCCTTATCTCACCGGAAACCATATGTGCCAATGCCCGCTCGATGGCGTCCGGGTTCCACTTGCCAGATTCGTTCAACAGCGACGATGCGGACGTGCGGAAGCCGTGGGCAGTCATCTGCTCCTTGGTGAAGCCCATCCGGCGTAAAGAGGCGCTGACCGTATTTTCGGAGATTGGCCGCGAGCGCGTGCGAACCGAGGGGAAGACATATCTTCCCTTGCCGGTCAGCCCCTGCATACTCGTCAGAATTTCGACTGCCTGCCGGGATAACGGCACGGCGTGGGGTTGCCGCATCTTCATTTTGTCAGCCGGAAGCGTCCAGACAGCTTTATCAAAGTTGACCTCGCTCCACTCCATTTGTCGCAGTTCGCCGGGCCGCTGGAATAGATGTGGCGTCAGTTTGAGCGCGTGCATTACCGCTGGATCGCCGGAATAATCATGGATGGCGCGCAGCAATCCGCCAAATTGCTCCGGATCGGTGATGGCCGCGAAGTGTTTTACTTTCGGCTGGATCAGCGCGCCCAAGAGCAATTGCGCCGGATCACGGTCGGCCCTTGCCGTGGCAGCGGCATATCGGAACACGCGACTGGCAAAAGAACGCATCCGCTTGGCTGTTTCCAGCTTTCCCCGGCGCTCTTGATGCCGCAATTCGTGCAGCAGTTCGGCAGGGCTGATTCCAGTAACCGGCCTGCGCCGGAAATCCGGGCTGTGCAGCTTTAACACCCACCGATATTTCTCAAGGGTTCGCGGCGAGACGCCTTCCTTCTCGCGTTTGACAATCAATTCCTCGGCGACCGTCTCGAACGTGTTGCCAGCCCGCATGGTCGCCTCGATCCGTGCCAGTCGCTTGGCAACATTGGGATCGACGTCATGAGCGATTTGTTTGCGGGCGGCGTCCCGTGCTGCTCGTGCCTCGGCCAGCGTGATTTCCGGGTAGGCACCAAGGACGAGTTTACGCTCAACCCCGTTGATGCGGTATTTGACCCGCCACAGTTTGCTGCCGCCCGGATTGGCCAGCAGGTAAAGACCTTGCGAGTCTGAAACCTTGTAGGCCTTTTCTCTGGGTTTTGATTTCCTGATCGCGGTATCGGTAAGGACCATTGGGGGCCTCGATTCTGTAGAGGCTATCAATGCCCCCTCATTCAGCCCCCATCGACCGCAATTTCAGGAAAACAAGGACAGTCTCTGACAACCAGAAACTGCCTTCAAAGTAGCTGAAATCAGGGGTTTTTCAACTGTTAGCAGGCGTCTGCAAACATGATGATGGTAGCGGAGGAGGGACTCGAACCCCCGACACGCGGATTATGATTCCGCTGCTCTAACCGGCTGAGCTACTCCGCCCCAACGGGACATCGGCTGGCTGGCAGCCGGATTCGCTTGAGGCAGCAGCCCCTGGCGAGGCG
>JBBRVR010000085.1:0-13111 GCA_038246695.1 Sphingomonadales bacterium | reverse complement strand
GGCCTGCGTCCGTCGCGCTACCGCATTGAGCGGGTCGAGCCTGATTGCGCGGTCGATCGCCTCTTGTGCCGCTTCGAAATCACCGGTCCGCGCCGCATAAGTCGCATAGAGCTGGAGGATGTCTGCGTCGCTCTGGCCGAGGCGGTAGGCTTCTTCCATCGGTTCGCGCGCCGAAGTCGCGTCGAGCCGACCGTTGAAAAGCACGAAGCCCAGCGCCGCCTGCGCCGCGGCAAAGTCAGGTGCGGCCTCGACCGCACGCCGCGCCGTTTCCACCGCTTTGGCATAGCTTTGCGCCAGCGGGACATCGCTTGGATAGGAATTGGCGATCAGCGTCTGAGTGCGCGATAGCATCGCCCAGGCTGCACTGTAATCCGGGTCTGCCTCCACCGCGGCTTCAAACTGGCGCTGCGCCGCGCGGAAGGTTGTATCGTCGAGCGACAGTTCATAAAGCGCCTTCCCGCGCAGGTAGGCATCGAGCGCAACCGGATTATCCGTTCCGCCCTGCCGCGACGCCATGAATGCTCCATCGCCGACCTGCAATTGAAGCTCCCGAGCCACCTGTTCGGCGATATCGCTCTGCACGGCAAAAATATCGTCAAGCGACCGCTCATAGACTTCCGACCAGACATCGAAGCCGGTCTTGCCGTCGATCAGATGCACCGACACACGAATTGTATTGCCGTCCTTGCGCACGCTGCCGTCGAGCAGATATCCCACGCCAAGCAGCGAGGCGACATCGGTAGCGCCCTTGTCATCCTGCGCCGCTTCCTCGCTTGAGGTTCGAGCGGTCACCTGCAGGCCTGCATCCTGGCTCAAAACCTGCCGCAGTTCCTCGGACAGGCCGCTGGAAAAATACGCCTGCTCGGCATCGCCACTGATGTTGTCGAACGAAAGGATGGCGAGGCTGTGTTTCTGATCGGCGGACGAACCGTCGGTGCGGCTCGACATGAAGATACCGGCGGCCAGCAATAGAATGGCGGCCACGCCGGCCACAATCAGCCACGGCAGGGACTTGCCCTTGGGTTGCGATCGGTAATCGCGATCGGACATCAATGACGCTGACGGTGATGTTGAGGGGGACGCTGGCGTAAACGTTGGCGCTGTCACCAGCAGCCTGGTCACGGCATCACGGACATTGCGGATTTCCGGTGCATCGGTCGAACCACGCCAATTGGACAGATTCACCGACTGGAATTGCCGAAAGCCGAGCGGTGGGAGACTGCCGTCGAGCGAAACAGGGACGAGCACCCCGCGCTCGCGTCCCGATTGCGCCTCGTCGCGGACCCAATTGGAATCGATCGAAGTCGCTGTCCACAAAACCACTACGGCTTTTGCCTGCTCAAGTGCGCGTTCGGTGGTGCGGGTAAACACCGTTCCCGCCTCGAGCATCCCGTCCCACCAGACTGTGAAACCTTCGTTTTGCAGGAAGGTGATAACCTTGCGCGCCTGCACCTCATCATTGCGTGAATAGCTCAGGAAAACGTCCGGTGGTGCCTCGCTCATGTGAGCCTACCCACGGCCCATGACCGAAGCTTTATCCTACAGAACGAGCCGTTCGGGCCCACGTTTCGGGCTGCAATTCCGGACACGATCAGGAGGGTGCCGACAACGATCATGGCCAGTATCACTTATCCCCCTTACCTGCTGGCAGATACAGCAACGCGGTATGGTACGCCATACCGATCGATGACGGTCCCTTCGCCTTCGGAAACTTTCGTGAAACCCGATACGCCCGGGCCGCTACCGCTAAAGTTGGGATTTTTGAGAAATGCCGCAATGCAAGAGCGGAATGGCTGGCTTTTGCCACTACTTCGTTCGGGCAGAATTTGGCGCCTGCGGATTATAAGGGGTAGTAACGATTGTCCGCTGTCCAACATTGGCATCCATACAGCGAGCGAGTTGCGGAACAGGGTTTTGCCGGAACAGTCGGGGCGAGGCGGGAATGCATATTTCCTGACTATGCAAGGTCCGGGCGAATGCGGTCCAGTCCGCTGTCAAACCATACATTGATGCCGCTCCGATACGGGTGGTACTCCGGCGGACGATCGGGTCGCTAAACCGCCCGCCGAAGTTCGTGTCGGGTGCATCAAGGCCACGGTATCTCGCGTGCCGGGGATGCCCCGAAAACCGTAATTACCAGCGGTAGACCATGCAGCCATTCTCGGCCCGTCCACGGTCGACGAATTCGCTGATTTCCCCGTCTTTTCCAGAACTTGATAATGCCCTGCTAGCACCAGTGCGTCAATCAGACCAACCGTCAAAAAAACGTCAATTCGACATGTTCGGGGGGTCCAGGGCGCATAGCGAACGCGCCGTATCGGGCTTCAGGCTGCGCTGTTTGTGACCAGGCGGCGAACCTGCGCGCGCAATTCATCCGGATAGGCAGCCGCAATGCGCTGGTATTCTTCTTCACCATACATCCGGCTGAGCGTGGGTCCGGAAACCGAGAAGTACTCGATGGCTGACAGAACCTGATAGATGCAGGCGAATTTCTTGGAAAACGGTATGCTGGCGATCCCTTCCACCAGGCCGAGAGTGGCAACGATCTCATCGAGAAACGTTTTCAGGTGCGATTCCTCAGGGCTTACATCGCGGCGCTGGTTGTCCATCAGTTCACGCATGAGCACCTTGGTCACCATAGGATTATTCTGCGCCGCTGCATGAATGCCAAGGATCATGTCCTCGAATTGCTCCGGAAGGTCTTTCGATGGATCGGCGCTTGCACGCATCGCGGCGAGCAGGCTTTGGGATATCCGTTTGAGAACTTCGCTGTAGAGATCTTCCTTGCGGCGAAAGTAATACAGCAGCGCCTGCTTCGTAAGCCCCAGTTCGCCCGCAATTCTGGCGATGCTGGCGCCGTGGAAACCGCGATCGGCGAATTGGCTCAGCGCCGCATTGAGCAGGTTTTCCCGCGTATCCTCGCTCATTGTGTCGGGAAGTTTCATGATTACCTCAATTGCCAGTCCGGCAGAATTTTCCGCCGAAGAATCCCACCGGTCGCGCGCCGTTCGATTGTTCGATCCCGGCGACTTCGCCAGAAACCATCGTATGGTCCAGATGATGGGTTGCAGGGACGACCCGCAACGCTCAGCATTTCCCGTCGCGCTGCCATCAACGACACCAGCGGATTCAACGTGATGCCGCAATGCGATCCCATGCTGTCCTTTGCCGAGACCACGCATAGGCCGGTCGCAAACGGGCCCATAGGCGTGCAAAAGCCGGCAGGTTCAACCGGTATGGCCGGCAAGACATCGTACACTGGTATCTCCGCTGTGGTGCGTGTGGTTAGGAATCTTTGATTTCAGTCAAACGGATGAGCCCGCCTGCGGTGCCCGATGCGTTGAATTTCACGAAGATCTTGCCGCTTGATGCCGTGTTCACGGGCACGATGTGAAAAATCAGCCGCTTGCCGAAATTCACCGCCCACACGCGCCATATGCATGTTAGGTAAGGCAACGCAGGCAGTATTCAGCAAACAGGACGGGTGAATGATCAATCGGGTTGGGGACGCGCTAAAGGACTTTTTGAAACAGGAAAGCGCAGGCGGGATCGTCCTGATCGCGTCCGCTCTGCTGGCTCTGATTGTTGCCAACAGCCCTGCAGCGCCTGCCTATTTCGGCACGCTGGAGACAAAGCTCAACGTATCGTTCGGATCGTTTGCCATCAACAAGGCGCTGCTGCTGTGGATCAATGACGGGCTGATGGCGGTCTTCTTTTTCCTTATCGGCCTCGAAGTGAAGCGCGAGATCATCGAAGGGGAATTGTCGAGCTGGGACAAGGCTTCGCTCCCGTTGATGGCGGCTATTGGCGGCATGGCGGTTCCCGCGCTGGTGTTCGTCGCGTTCAACCTGAATGAGCCTGCCAATATCAACGGCTGGGCAATTCCTGCCGCAACCGACATCGCTTTCGCGCTTGGTATCCTCTCGCTGCTCGGCCCGCGAGTCCCGGTGGCGATGAAGGCGCTGTTGCTGGCGATTGCGGTGATCGACGATATCGGGGCGATCACCGTGATCGCGGTGTTTTATTCAGGTGAGATCGACACGAATATGCTGATCGGCGCCGCGGTGTGCCTCGCAGGGCTGATCGGGATCAACCGCCTGCGCATCGCGTCGGGCATGCCGTATGTCGTGCTGACAGTGATCATGTGGGTGTTCGTGCTGAAATCGGGCGTTCACGCAACGCTGGCCGGAGTGGCGGCGGGCGTGACTATCCCCATGGTCGCGCGCGACGGCACGCAACTGCTGCACGACATGGAGCACACGCTGCACAAATGGGTGGCGTTTCTGATCATCCCGATCTTCGGCTTTGCCAATGCGGGCGTTACCCTGATCGGCCTGTCGCCCACCGATCTGTTCGCTCCGCTCCCGCTGGGGATCGCGTTGGGACTGCTAATCGGCAAGCAGGTAGGGATTGTCGGCATGGCATTCATCGGCGTTAAGGCAGGCATCGCGACGCTTCCCGAAGGGGTCGGCTGGCGCAAGATTCACGGGCTCTCGCTGCTCGCGGCCATTGGTTTTACGATGAGCCTGTTTATCGGCAATCTCGCCTTTGCAGACCCCGCGCAGGTCGATGCGGTGAAGCTTGGCGTGCTGGCGGGATCGCTGGTCGCGGCGTTTACGGGTTTCTTCATGCTGAAATCCGCCCTGCCGGATGAACCCTCTGCCGACGAGGCGGACGATAACCGCGCCACTCTGCCCGGCTTCAATGACGGTATTAAGGGCTTCGATTAAGCTGATGGATCCGAGACCGCACTGCGCCAGCATAAACGGCGTGGCGCTATCCTGGTGGGAATGGCGCGCGGCCCCCGGCAACGCCGAGCGACCGCTGTTCTTCGCCCACGCGACAGGGTTCCATGCACGTGTGTTCGATGCAGTGATCGAGCGTTTCCCCGGTCGCCGCGTCATCAGCGTCGATCTGCGCGGGCACGGCCTTTCAGAAGGCGAACCAATTGATGATTGGGGCACGGTGGCCGGCGATGTTGCCGCGCTGCTGCGCATGCTGGAGTTGCGCGATGTTGTGGGCATCGGGCATTCAATGGGCGCGCATGTGCTGGCCCAATGCGCCGCCGATCATCATAGCGTTTTCAGCGACCTGATCCTGTTCGATCCGGTGATCCTGGCGCCGGAATACTACGCTATCGATACCCCGCTTTTCACCCCGGAAAATCCGCATCCTTCGATCCGGCGCAAGCGTGATTTCGCCTCGGTCGAGGCGATGATGGAGCGGTTCGAATCGCGCGATCCCTATGCCCTGTTCGACGCTCGCGTATTCGGCGATTACTGCCGTCATGGTCTGGTCGAGAACGCCGCAGGCGATGGCATGGTGCTCGCCTGCTCGCCAGAGATGGAGGCCAGCATCTATGGCTCCAGCCGCAGCAATGCCGGCATCCACGAAGCGGTGAAGCGGATCACCGCACCCACGCTGGTGGTGCGGGCAAAGCAGACCGGCCTGAACGATTTCAAAAGCTCGCCCACCTGGCCATTGCTGGCGCAGCAGATCCCCAAGGGCGTCGACATGCCGCGCCCGGATCGCACGCATTTCCACCCGTTTGAAGACCCTGCGGATGCAGCGGCAATTATCAATGGCGCGATCGCGCGTTAGATGCGCTGCTATCCTTGCTTTGCCGCTGCCAAGAGGTCGGCAAAATCATCGCGGGCCTGCCGAATATCATCAAACCGCGCGGTGCGCATATTGCGCCCGATCAACGCCGCCTGTCCGCCATAGAACTGGACCATCGCCGTGCGCACAGGATTTTCCGGCGCGACCGAACGCGCGAGATACAGCGCAATCCCATGCGCACGTGCCAACGCCTCTCGCGGGGCGATTTCCGGCGCGCGCTCCAGCGCGATCAGCGCCTGCGACAGCGCGGCGACTGCCTCTTCCAGGCAGATCAGCGTCAGATCGGCGCTCGCCGATGCTTCGATCCGCGCATCCAGATCCACTCTGCGATAGGCGGCGGCGGGGGTGGCTGAGAGCATGTGCATCAATTGTCCGAATTATCGAATTGCTGGCGGATATAGCTGAGCGTGGATTGCGCGGTTGCGATCCGGCTTTCGGCCGCGGAAAGATTGCGGGTGAGGCGCTGGCGCAGGTTTTCCTGCTGTTCGGCGACGCGCTGCAGGCGTTCGTCATTGCGCTCCACCTGAGCCTGCGCGCGCCGCACCGATCCGCTCAATGAGCCGGGATCGCCGACGGCGCTGGTGGCGCGAGCAAGGCTGTCCATCGTTGCGAACACGCCGCGCACGCCGGTGGTGAACATCGCGGCGGCTGCTGCAGGGCTTTCGGTGAGAGTGCGGGTTAGCCGTTCAGTATCCAGTCGGAAGGCGCCTTCGCGGGTCAGCGACAGGCCAAGGTCAGCCAGCGTGCGCGGATCGCCAGCGGCTGCATTGGGCATCACGATGTCATTGGTCAGCCGCGCCAGATCGCGCCGCAATTCACGCGCGCCCGGATCGTTGGCAAGCGAGATATCGCCATCTTCCCCGCCATTCAACAACGCGACCACGTCGTTCAGCGCGGCGGTGAAATCGGTCATCACTGCGCTGATCGCCGTGCCGTCCTGCGCGAATGAAAGCGTGGTCGGCGCGCCCTGATTGGTGCCCGTGAGATTCAGCGTGATCCCTTCGGGCAGGCCGGTCACACGGTTGCTGGCGCTGCGCATTGCGACTGTGTCGAGCGAAAACTGCGCATCCTGTGCGCTGGCTCGCAATTGCCCTGCGTCGGTGGCGGGCGACCAGTCGAGATAGCTGAGATCGCCCGGCGTGTTGGTGGGAGACGCACTGGCGCTCTGCCCCTCCAGCACAAAGCCGTTCACCGACCCATCGCGCCCCTTGATCACCAGTTGCGCGCCCGATGCCCCTTGCGCGACATAGGCACTAAGCGCGCCGTTGCTCTGACTGGTGATCCTGGATGCCAGACTGGCAAGCGTATCGGTTCCGCTGACCGCGATATCGAGCGCGGATTGGGCTGTGTCTTCGTTGAAAGTAGTGCCGGAAGCCGTGCCGAACCGGATCCGCAGATTGCCTTCGCCAACCAGCGCATCGCGGCCCGCATAGGTTGGCGTCACCAGCGTTTGCGCACTGGCCAGCTGGCTGACTTCGAGTGAATAGCTGCCCCGCGGCGAGGTGCCCGGTATGGTAGTAAGGCGCGCTACGCTTGCGTTTCCGATAGTCGCCCGTGAGGCCAGGTCGCCGTTGCGGATTCGATCGCCCAGCGCGCTGGCAAGCCCGGAAAGCGTGCTGCGCACCACTGAAGCCGCGGAAATACGCGCCTCAAGCGCAGAATTGCGCGCCACAAGCGTTTCGCGCTGAAAGCCAAAGCTGGCCTCCGACAAGTCACGCGCGAGTCCGGCAAAATCAATGCCGGAACCAGCGCCAAGCGCGGAGATGATTGATGAGCCGGGGTTTTCCATGGAAGGAAGAACGGATCGGCGCGGCGCGTTTTAAGGGCGAATATTCACCGCTGGCCTGCGCGCTTGTCTGGGCGGCCATCGCCGTCGAAGCGCAGGTCTTCGGGCACTTCGATCCGGGGGCGGTGCGGGCGTTCTCCGCGTTTGAGCGACAGCACGAACGCGACCAGCGCGGCGATTGCCACATACAAGTCCTCGCGCACCATCTGGTTGGCCTGCGTGGTGAAATACACCGCACGCGCCAGCGCCGGATATTCGAGCACAGGCACGCCTTCCTCTCCCGCAATATCGCGCATGGCGAGCGCGGTTTCGCCGCGTCCCTTGATCAGCAGGACCGGTGCGGGCGCAAGTGCGGGATCGTATTTGAGCGCGACGGCGAAGTGCATCGGGTTAACGATGACGAACTGCGCCTCCTGCATCGCCTTGGCCACCCCGCCGCGCGCCAGATCGCGCTGGCGCTGGCGCCGCGCGCCCTTCATCTCGGGTGAGCCTTCGGATTGTTTCGCCTCGTCGCGCAGGTCTTTCAGGCTCATCTTCAGCCGTTTGTCGCGCTGGAATTTCTGCAGCGGATAATCAACCAGCGCGATGATCGCGAGCCCGAGAACCAGCATCCAGACAAGGCCCATCCCCGCGTCCCATGCATAGGCCAGCTGCGCCTCCAACGTGCCGCGCCCCAGCCCCATAAGCGAGGTGAGATTGTCCGAAATCCACCACCAAGCAATGCCCGCCATCAACACCAGTTTGAGCACGCTTTTGCCCAGTTCGATCAGTCCCTGCATACCGAAAATGCGCTTCAGCCCACTCAGCGGATTGATCTTCGAACCCTTGAAACCCATTGCGCCGGGGTTAAAGCGCGCGCCCTCCCCCAGCAGCAATTGCGACACCAGCGTCATCGCGATCACCGCGCAGCCGATCACGAATATCGGGGGCAGGATCGCGCTCATCGCATTGGCGATGGCCGCGCCCGGCTCGGCATGTTCAAGATCATCGGCGTCAAACCGGAAACTGGTGAGCGCGATACTCTCCAGTCCTCCAAACAGCCACGGCCCCACCATTCCGAGCGTGGCGACGCCCGTTGCCACCCCGGCGAGTGTCCCCAGCTCTTTTGACCGCAAAACATCGCCCTTCTTGGCGGCGTCCTGCTTCTTTTTCGGGGTCGCATCGAAATTCTTTTCGCCGGTGTCGTCGCTCATCCGGCTACTCCGGCGGTTTGCACGACCAGCCCCGCTTGGCTGAGCGCGGCCTCCAGCAGGGTAACGAACTGTTCCATCAGGATCGGCAGCACGATGATCAGCGCGACAATCCCCGCCAGCGTGCCTGCAGGCAGGCCGAGCGCAAACAGGTTGAGCGCGGGGGCGGAGCGGGAAATCACGCCGGTAATGATCTGCACCAGCAACAACACCAGCACCACCGGCAAGGCGATGGCGGCGGCGGTGGCAAGGCCATATCCCATGAACAGCACGATGCCCTGCGCGGTTTGCGGGCCGACGGTAAACGAGCCTGCGGGCAGCACCCTGTAACTTTCGATCAGCAGTTCAAACCACAAAAGATGCGCGCCGATGGCATAGAACAGCAGCGTCAGCAGCAGACCGAAATACGTCCCCAGCGCACCCGATTGCGTGCCGCTGGCCGGGTCTATCGAGGTGGCGATGGCGAGGCCCATCGTGCCAGAAATCTGCTCCGCAGCGATCAGCGGGACGGCAAAGGCCAATTGCAAGACCATGCCCAGCGCCGCGCCAATCACCACTTCCTGCACCACGGCAAGGATCGCGGCAAAGCTCATCATGTCGGGCAGATTTGCAGGAGGCAGCCAGATCGCAACGAACACGCCCAGCACAATCGCCAGCATCGCGCGCAAGGTGGGCGGAACAGACATCACGCCGACCATGGGTGCCGCCAGCAACGCGGCCCCCACACGCACAGACAGGAACAGCAATTGCCACAATTGCTGATCGAGCAGGCCGAAGCCGAAATCGAGGACATTCATGGCCTATGCCCGCCCGCCGTCAGGCCGAAATTGCAGCGACCTGCGCGAAAATCTCGCGCAGGAAATCTGCGAGCAGGCCCATCATCGTGCCGCCGAGCACCACGAACACTATCGCGACCACGGCCAGTTTCGGCACGAAGGTGAGCGTTTGTTCATTGACCGATGTTGCCGCCTGAATGATGCCGACGACCAGACCCACCAGCAGCGCCGCAATCAGCACCGGGCCAACGATCAGTGCAGTCACCCACAATGTCTGATCGGCCAGCGCCAGCAGCGCGGAATCGGCCTGGGATGCCCCGCCCGCACTCATGAAAAGCTCATCGCAAGGCTACCCATCAGCAGGGCCCAGCCATCGACCAATACGAACAAGAGCAGCTTAAACGGCAGCGATATGATGGTGGGCGACAGCATCATCATGCCAAGGCTCATCAGAACGCTCGCCACCACAAGGTCGATCACGAGAAACGGAAGGAAGATCATGAACCCGATCTGGAACGCTGTCTCCAGCTCGCTGGTGACAAAGGCTGGCAGCAGGATCGAAAACGGAACTTCGGTTTCGGTCGCGAACGCCCCGACGCCCGCAATGTCCGAGAACATCATGAGATTGGTCTCGCGCGTCTGGCGGATCATGAAGGCGTGGAATGCCTCGCCCGCGCTGGCGATGGCAGCGTCTGCGTCCATCGCTCCGGCCGCGTAAGGCTCGATTGCAGAGGCATTCACTGCGTCGATGGTGGGGGCCATCACAAACATCGAGAGGAACAGCGACAGCCCGATCAGCACCTGTGTCGGCGGCGAACCCTGCAATCCCAGCGCCTGCCGCAGGATCGACAGCACCACCAGGATGCGCAGGAAACTCGTCATCATCAGGACCAATGCCGGCAGGATGGTGAGCAGTCCCATCACAATCAGCAGCTGGATCGAGGTGCTTAACGGCGTGTTGCCCGTCGCATCTGCATCCGAGCCCAGCGCGCGTTCCAGCGCGGACCCGATCCCGGCTGCATCAGGCACTGCAGGAATGGCAGGTGATCCAACCGGCGCCGCCAACGCGGCATCTGGCACGGCAAACATGGTTAACGCGGCAAGACACGTTGCCGCCGCGATAAAGAGCGCGCGGGTCATCAGGCTTCGTCCGGTGCAGGCAGATTGGCGGGTTGCAAAGTTGTCCCGACACTGGTGGGCACCTCGCCCAGCCGGACCAGCCCGTTGCGCGAACATCCCAGCAGGATCTCGCGGTCGTGGAACCGCACGACGGCAAGCTTCATTCCGGGCGCGACAAGGCTGGTCTCGATCAGTTCCAGCTGTCGTCCCGGCCCGCCGCCCAGCCCGATCATGCGGGTTTGGAGATAGCGGGTCAGCTTCAGACTGCCCCAGATCATCAGACCCAGCAGCGGCAGCAGCAGCGCGAGCCGCGCGAAGTATTCCAGCATCATGACCCGGCGCCGTCGTTAAGCGCATCCGCCGGTGCAGGTGCATCCGCCGGGGCACGGACAGGGTCCATTATCGCATCGGCTGCGTCGGTTTCATCACCTGCAAGGCTTACGATCCTGAGCGCGAAACGGCCATTCTGCGCAATCACCTCGCCGCGCGCCACGATCTTACCATTGGCGGTCACGTCCAGCAGTTCGTCGGTCAGCCGGTTGAGGCCAACGACGCTGCCCTCGCCGAGCGCAAGCACATCGCGCAGCGGCATATCGGTACGCCCCAGTTCAACCGAAAGGCGGACACTAACGTCACCGAACCGGTGCAGAGCAGGACTGAACGCGCTCATGACATTTGCCCTTCGAGAAATGCGCGGTTCGCGCAAACACCTGTCAGGCGCAGGGCCATGCGATCCTCCATCGTGCCAAGGCTGCCGCGCGCCACGGTCTGCGCACCGATCCGCAAGGGGATGTCGCGCACCACAGACAGCGCGATGCAATCGCCCGGCAAAAGCCGTTCCAGCCGGGCCAAAGGCAGGTCAAACTCGGCTAGCACCGCTTCCAGCGGGAGCGGGATCGCGCCGAACGCAATTTCTTTTGCGTGGGCGGATACCGACCGCGGTGATGCGGCTCCAGCCGATCCGAGGCCCGGCAGCAGGCTGTCGAGCCGGTCTGCAGGCATCGCCAGAACGGCTGTCCAGCGGACATTGTTGGCAATCCCGAATTCGAGCGTGAAAAGCACGCAGTCGCTGCCCAGGTCAAAGGGTTTAAGGCGCGCGGCGCTCTCGCTACGGATCATCACGTCAGCACTGGATGTGCGAGGCGTCTCGCCGCCATGCCCGCTGCTGCGGGCGCTGGCCTTAGCGATGGCCTGAGCGATGATGCGCGCCGCCTGTTCGACCAGCAATCCGGCAGAACGGGGCAGACTCGTCACATCGGAAGAAACCGCCTCTCCCGACCCGCCAAAACTGCGGTCGGTCAAGGCAATTGCAGTGGCGATATCAAAGCTGAGTAGCACCGTTCGGTCATCGGCGCCGCAGCGCAGCAGACTGTTAGCGGCGACCGGGCCGATGCGGTCGAACACGGCCTTTCCGCTGATCGCCTCGGGTTCGGAGAGCTGCGCTTCCAGCTTTGCGCCGGACAGCAGATCGGCCAGATCGCGCGCCACTTCGCGCGCCACATCGCGGCGCCATGATGCAAGGTGCTGCGCGCGCTCTTCGGGTCGGGGGCCGCGCCGGATCAGTTCATCGCAATGCTGCGCTACAGCGCGCGCGGGCGTGAAGGTTTGTGCCAGGTTCATTGGACCAGAAATCCCTTGAAGTGGACCGCATCGATCCCGCCAAAGCCTTCGTTCTTTTCAAGCACCGCATTGATCGCCTTGGTCAGCCGTTCGTTAAGCCGATCGCGCCCGGCGGGGTCGAATACATCGGCCTCTGGCGTTGCGGCAAGCTGCACCAGAATAGCCGACCGGATCGCGAGTTCGTGGTTCTTGACCCAGCCCAGCACCCGCCCGTCGCGCTGGGTGGAAACCGCCAGTTCGACCTGTATCAGCGAGGGGGAGTCGGACAGGTTGGAGGTGAAGCTCTCGTCGAAACTGTAATAGGCGGTGCGGTATTCACTGCCGCCCTCGCCATAGACCGCGCCCGGATCGTCCTTGTCTTCGGACGGGGCAGCAAAGGGATCGCTGTCGCCCTTGCGCACAAGCTTGGGCAGGTCGGGTTCGCTGGAATGCTCGCTTCCCAAAAGCCCGGCCGCAAACGCGCCATAGGCTCCGCCAGCGCCCACTCCAAGCAGCAGCACCGTGCCCGCCACGATCTTCAATAATCCACTTTTGGGCTTCTTATCTTCGGGTTTTTCGGCATCCTTTGCCATTGCGGCTCAGCTCCTGATTGATCGGTTCAATGCAAATCGCGACGTTCAGGCAAACAGTGATCCGTCGCGCGGCGATACGCCGTCGGGATCGGCCTGATCCGTGGCCGCTCCGGTTGAACCGCCATCACCCTCTTCGCTCACGTATGGTTTCCCGAATGCTTGACCTGACCCTGTGGAAGACCCGTAGCGAGGGTCGCCACCCGAGGCGTTGCCCGCAAATCCGCCTTGGGAGTTCTGCCCCAAGGTTTGCGATGGCTGGTCGTGTCCGCGCTGCGACGTGCCGTTCTGCGCCGCTGCGCTTTCGCTGGCCGAGGCAATGGCGCGTTCGCCAAGCGCGGCGTGAACCGCCGGGATAAAGCCGGGATCGCGCGCGGTCAGGGTTGCGCGCCAATCGGCTTGGCCGCGCCAGCCTGCGGTCAAAGGCTCCAG
>JBBRVR010000084.1:0-13196 GCA_038246695.1 Sphingomonadales bacterium | reverse complement strand
TCTGATGGTTAGCTCTAAGTCTGATCCGAATGTTATTCCAGTCATCGGCTACGGCCCGATTGGTCGCGAAGTTACTCGCCAATTGCTTGCGCGCGGATATTCGATCCGCGTGATCCAGCGACACCCGCCCATCGCGCTTCCTGAAGGCGCGATCTTTGTCCAGGCGGACGCGATGGAAGCAGAGCAAATCGCCGACGCTATCAGCGGCGCAGAAACAATCGTTTTCGCGATGGGATTGCCTTATGTCGGAAAGGTCTGGGCAGCTGGTTGGCCCAAAGCGATGGGCGCTGTGCTTGCGGCCTGCGAACAAGTCGGCACTCGTATGGTTTATGCCGACAGCCTTTATCTCTACGGCCCACAAGATCAGCCGCTTCACGAGAGGCTCGCGCCGGTCGACTATGGCCTCAAACCGACCGCCCGAAGCGCTGCGACGCGGCTTTGGCAGAAAGCCTACGCGGAGGGCCGGGTGAAAACCGCAGCGGTGCGTGCACCGGATTTCTTCGGCCCCGGCGTGGAAACCTCGATCCTCGGAACTCCCACACTTGGCCGATTGGCAAAAGGCAAATCGGCGCACGTCCTTATCAGCGCCGACCACCCTCACGACATAGTCCATATTACCGATTTCGCGCGAGCAATTGTTACACTGGTTGAATCACCCGATGATGCGTTCGGACAGGCTTGGCATGTGCCCACTCCGCCGACCAAGACGCTGCGTGAAGCAATCACAATCGCGGCCAACGCGATGGGGGTATCCCCGAAGATTTCGGTGTTGCCGGGATGGCTGGCGAAAGTGCTGGCGTTCATTGATCCGCAGATCCGTGAGGCCATGGAATTGCACTATCTCACGGACCGACCCTATCGGGTGGATTCAACGAAGTTTCGAGAGCGTTTCTGGTCGGATGTCGACCCACTTGAGGACAGCATCACCCAGACTGCGCAAACCTACCTAGAGACCGGTTAGCTTGATGTCCGCTTCCCACCCAATTCAGGCCATCCGCACCGATTAGCCGGAAGCCCGAAAGCAGACCCCGCCGCCGCCTCGCCCCCTATTCCTGCGAACGGGGCATCCGATACGGCAGCATGAACTGCACGATGGGAGAGGCAAACCGGCGCATATCAAGGCTTTCCTGCACCGCCACCACATCTTCGCCATAGAGGTTCGAGGCCAGCTCCGCGCGCGAGTAGAACGGCACGTCTTCCCATGACCGGCGAACTCTGGCGATGCCGATTTCGGATCGTGTGCGCCGTTCGATCAACCAGCGGCTGCGCGGTAGGGGCGCAATCGGGGGCAGCTCCGCTTCTTCGGGAATGCCTTCCTTGTTGAACCTGATGGCGCTCGCAAACAGCGAACCGTCCCCGCGCTCACCCTCGTAACAGACGACGGCTCCCTGTTTCATGTGCGCGCGCGACCAGTGCCAGGTGTTGAACCCCTTCTCCAGCGGTTCGCTGCCGCGATTGTGGTCGAAATATCCCTTGCCCGACCATGAGATGCCCGGCTGCTCCATCGCCACCTCAATCCGCGCGCGCGGGGCCATGCAATGCCAGATGTGGTCGCCATTATCGTCCAGCGCAAAGGATGTGGGGTTTAATGCCTCGGGGATGACGCGAACCTTGCCCCGGACGGGCCGGTGGAAGGGATTGAACAGGCGCGTGTCGCGCTCCTCGATCTCGATCTCCAGCACGTTGCCGTCCCAGCGCACATTGCTTGGCCCGATGGTGAGTTCGCTGCGGCTGCGCGTCACCGCGCTGCCGGGCCGCTCCGTCATCACCCAGCGATGGCCGGGACCATACAGCGCGACATTCAGGCTGGAATGGTTGATCGGATCGCCCCGCCCCGACCGTTTGTAATAAGGAGAGAATACGCTGCCGAGAAAGGCGATGATCGTCAGGCCGTGCTGCCCGTCTTCGCTGATCGCATCGATGTACCACCAGCTGTAGCCGCCGGATGGAATCGCCGCATCGAAGCGAGGTCCGCGTGGATCACATTCGCTGCCAATCGCCCGGACAAGGCGGCCATAGGGACGCCCGCTGCCGGATGGGTCGCCCCGCCCGCGCAATAAAGACCGGGGATTTTCGTGCGCGGGCCCTGTCGCTGGAAGGAGGCCGCCCAGCCGTGTGACGCTCTGCCATAAAGCGCTCCGCCCGTGGCCGGGAACAGGCGCTCCCAATCCTGCGGGGTAGCCAGATGGTGGGGCATGTCCTCCTCCAAATCGAGTCCCGAGCGCGCCAGCGTTCTCCTCATGACTGTGTTGCATTTCTCGATCTCCTCACTGGAATAGGAATGGGTATCACCATTGGCAGGCGCGTTGACGATAATCTGGATCCGCTCACGCGATTCGGAAGAAGGGCCGGCAGGCGGGCGAGCGGCGTCGCTATCGGCGCTGCGATCCTGCGCGCACAGATAGACGGTCGGATCGGCAGGCGGCCTCCCGGCGGCGATATCGGAAAATTCGCGGGCGTAATCGGGTGAGAAAAAGACGTTGTGGTGTTGCAGGTCAAACCCGGAAGTGCGCGCGTGCGCAAACCAGACAAAGGCCGAAAGCGAGCGTTTTCCATCCGGCATGTTGGCAACCGATTTCACGCTGCCCTCGCCAAACTTGCCCTTGGCCAAGGCTGCGGGATCGGCGTTGCACACAACCATATCTGCACTGATTGTCTCGCCCGAGGTGAGGCGCACCCCGCTTGCGCGGCCATTGTCGATCAGCAATTGCGCAACCCTTGCCTCGGTGCAGATCGTCGCCCCGCATTTCTGCGCAAGGTCTGCCAGCGCGCGGGCAAGCGCGTGGATGCCGCCATCGATCAGCCACACGCCCCGCGCCTCTGTATGCGCAATCAGCATCAGCGTAGCGGGAGAACGATAGGGATCGGACCCGCAATAAGTCGCATACCGCCCGAACAATTGCTGCAATCGGGGATCCTTGAAGTGTCCGCCGATCGCCTTCCACAGATTATCAAACGGGCGCATGGCGAGCGTATCGCCGATCCTCCACGGGCCGATTCGCCATATCATCGGGAACGGCGTGCTGGCGCTGTCTCCGCGCAGGAACGGTTCATCCAGAACCTCGAAGATCCGTTTCGCTTCCTTGCGAAAACCGCGAAAGGCTGCGGCCTCCCGGGCTCCGGCAAAGTCTGCAATGGCCGCTTCGCTGCGGTCGGGATCGGCGAACAGATCGAGATACCCGCTATCGTCCCAGGCATGACGCGCGATCACTTCGGCGCGGCGCACGGTGATGTAATCATCGAGATTTGCGCCGCATTGTTCGAAGATTTCATCGAACACGTCGCGCATGGTGAAAACCGTCGGCCCGCCCGCTACCGCAACCCCGTCAACCTCGACCTGGCGCGCCTTGCCGCCGACATGCGGCTCTTTTTCGAGCACCGTCACCCGGTGTCCGCGCGCAGCCAGCAGGGCCGCACTCGCAAGGCCGCCTATACCCGCTCCGATGATGGCAATGTGGCTGCTCAACGACTCCCCCGAATGAAGTTCCTGTGACATTGTTATTGACCTTGTCACTCTTCCTGTCCAATTATTTGGACATGCCTAATGTAAATTTTTGAGAAGCTGATGTCGGATGCGGGATCGCCGGCGCATCGCCCACGCTCCTTGGTGGAGCGCTGGAGGGTGGGTTATATCGCCCGCCGCAATTCCGTATTCGGCAGCGCAGGCTTTCAGCACTGGTGCGCGCGCCTGCCCTTCGTGCGCTCGATCGCGAAGACCCGCGCAACGCAGATGATGGATCACCTCGTCGGCTTTACCTATTCGCAGGTGCTCAAGGCGGCGATCGAATGCGGGCTGCTCGATATCCTCGCCAAAGGGCCGATCAGCGCAAACGCAGTCGCGCGGCAAACCGGCCTCACCGAGGATGCCGCCCTGTGTCTGTTGCGCGCTGCCCGTGCGTTGGACCTGGCGGAGGAAGCGCTGGAGGACGGGTGGATGCTGGGCCAGCAGGGCGCGGTGCTGGTCGCGGACAAGGGCACGCAGGCCATGATCCTGCACCACCGGCTGCTGTATCGCGACCTCATGGACCCGCTTGAATTGCTGCGCAGGGACCGGCGCGAACCGACCGAACTTTCGCGCTTCTGGTCCTATGCCGGCGCGCTGCACGGCGCAGCCGAACGCGGGCAGGAAACCGACGAATATTCGCGCCTGATGGCCGCATCGCAACGCTATGTCGCGGATCAGGTGCTTGCCGCGTACTCATTCTCGCGCGCGAGCAGCCTGCTGGATGTGGGCGGCGGGCACGGGGCATTCCTGCGGCGCGTGGGGGAAGCATATCCCGACCTGCAGCTTGGCCTGATGGACCTGCCCGAAGTCGCCGAGGCCGCTCGCGGCCCGCTGGGTGAGGCCGTGGGCGCAGCGCGGCTGACCTGCCATCCCGGCAATTTCTTCGAGGACTCGATACCGCGCGGCTACGATATGGTTACGCTCGTGCGCATCCTGCACGATCACGATGACGAGCCTGCCGCCGCGTTGCTGCGCAATATCCGCGCCAGCCTTATACCCGGCCAACGCCTGTTGATCGCCGAGCCGATGGCCCGGATTCCCGGTGCGGAGCCGATGGGGGAGGCGTTTTTCGGATTTTACCTGTGGGCAATGGGATCGGGACGCGCGCGCAGCCCGAAGGAAATTGCAGCGATGCTGCGCGCCGCAGGGTTTCGCAAATCCCGACTCATCGCAGGTCCTCAACCGGTTATCGCCAGCATGATCGTCGCGATTGCCTGACAAAAACAGTGTCCGCTTTGATTGACACTCTGTTTCGTAAGGCGTAACAGACAACTACGAAATCGGAACAGGGCATTGCTTGAGTCGCAACAGGCCCTGGGATCGCAAGAGGGGACCCATTCGGGTTTGATGACGATGGAAACACTGGCCGTGATACTTGAGGGACCTGAGCGCTTGGCGCTCCGGACGCTTGAGCTAAATCCGGTCGGCTCCAGCGATGTCCTCGTGGAAATTGCCTTCAGCGGTATCAGCACCGGGACCGAGAAACTGTTGTGGACCGGGCGCATGCCGCAATTCCCCGGCATGGGGTATCCGCTGGTCCCCGGTTACGAATCGGTCGGCCGGATCATCGACGCAGGCGAAGAGGCGCGCGGGCGCATCGGTGACTGGGTGTTTGTGCCCGGCGCCAATTGCTACGCCAAGGCGCGCGGCCTGTTCGGCGGCACGGCGCGGCAAGTCATTATTCCCTCGGCGCGCGCGCTGCCGATCCCCGAAAGCCTTGGTGAGAACGGCGTTCTGTTCGCCCTCACCGCAACCGCGCTTCATGCAATCAATGGCGGTCACGCACCTGACCTTATTATCGGGCACGGCGTGCTTGGACGGCTGCTCGCACGTCTGACGGTTGCGATGGGTTCGCCCCCGCCGACAGTGTGGGAAATCAATCCTGACAGGCGCTCTGGCGCGCAAGGATATGAGGCGATCGCACCCGATGCGGATGAGCGTCGCGACTATCGCTCGATCTACGACGTGAGCGGCGATTCAAGCATTCTCGACTCGCTGGTCGGACGCCTTTCCAAAGGCGGTGAGATCGTGCTGGCGGGCTTTTATTCAGACCGCCTCGATTTTGCCTTTGCCCCTGCATTTCGGGCCGAAGCGCGACTGCGCGTCGCCGCCGAATGGCAGCCGGACGACATGGCGGGCACCCTCGCCCTGATCGGAAGCGGCCAACTGAACCTCGACGGACTGATCACGACGCGTCGCCCTGCAAGCGAGGCGCTGGATGCCTACCCACAGGCTTTCAATGATCCTGACTGTCTTAAAATGATCCTGGACTGGAGCGCTGAATGACAATGCTGGAAACAGAAACAACGTCGCTTAACGAGCAGGCCGAAGCCCTGCGCGAAGAAGCCTCGCATGAACCCGATCCGGTGCACACCGGCGAGATCAAGAGCGAGACGCAAATCATCGCGATCTATGGCAAGGGCGGTTCGGGCAAGAGCTTTGCGCTGTCCAATCTGAGTTACATGATGGCCCAGCAGGGCAAGCGCGTGCTGTTGATCGGCTGCGATCCGAAATCCGATACCACCAGCCTGCTGTTTGGCGGCAAGAGCTGCCCGACGATCATCGAAACCTCCTCGAAAAAGAAACTCGCAGGCGAGGAAGTGACCATCGAGGATGTGTGCTTCCAACGCGATGGCGTGTTCGCGATGGAACTGGGCGGCCCTGAAGTGGGTCGCGGTTGCGGCGGACGCGGGATCATTCACGGCTTTGAATTGCTGGAAAAGCTTGGCTTCCACGACTGGGGTTTTGATTACGTCCTGCTCGATTTCCTGGGCGATGTGGTGTGCGGCGGGTTTGGTCTGCCGATCGCCCGCGATATGTGCCAGAAAGTGATCGTGGTCGGATCGAACGACCTGCAATCGCTCTATGTCGCCAACAACGTCTGCCAGGCGGTCGAATATTTCCGCAAGATGGGCGGCAATGTCGGCGTGGCTGGCATGATCATCAACAAGGATGATGGCACGGGCGAAGCGCATGCGTTTGCCGAGGCTGTCGGTATCCCGGTGCTGACCGCGATCCCCGCGAACGAGGATATTCGCCGCAAAAGCGCGAATTACCAGATCATCGGCATTCCCGGCGGCGAATGGGCCAGCCTGTTTGAAGATTTGGCGGTCAACGTCGCGGAAGCCCCGCCGGTGCGCCCCACTCCCCTGTCGCAGGACGGGTTGCTCGGGTTGTTCAGCGCGGATGTGACCGGAGGCAATGTCCAGCTCGTCCCGGCGACACAGGCCGACATGCGCGGCGGTGTTTTCGAAGATAAGCCAAGCCTCGAAGTAATCTACGACGAGATTTGATCATGACCGATTTCACCCCCTCTTCCGACACGGCCCCAGAGCAAGACCGCGCCCCTGACCGGATCGACCTCGATACTGGTCCCGGCGATACTGGTCCCAGCAAAACTGGTCCCGGCGACTCTGCGCCTGCACAAGCTGGCGGCTGCTCAAGCGGCGAGACCATGAAAGAAGCCGCGCGCAAGGCGGGCAAGAGCGACATTCTCGATCAATATGCCGCCGATTATCCTGTGGATCCCGCACGGGGGCCGCATGATCAGCCGCAAAGCATGTGCCCTGCCTTCGGGTCGCTCCGGGTGGGCCTGCGGATGAAGCGGACTGCGACCGTGCTCTCGGGCAGCGCCTGCTGCGTTTATGGGCTCACGTTCACATCGCATTTCTACGGTGCGCGCCGGACGGTGGGATATGTGCCCTTCTCCTCCGAAACGCTCGTAACGGGTAAGCTGTTCGAGGATATCAAGGAAGCGGTCGAAAACCTCGCCGATCCTGAACTTTACGACACGATAATCGTCACCAATCTGTGCGTGCCCACCGCCAGCGGCGTGCCGCTGCGGCTGCTGAAACAGCAGATCAACGGCGTGCGTATCATCGGCATCGACGTGCCCGGCTTCGGCATTCCGACACATGCCGAGGCGAAGGACGTGCTTGCCGGTGCAATGCTGAAATACGCCCGCGAGGAAGTGGCCGCGGGGCCGGTCGCCGCGCCGCAGGTGCGGACCGACAAACCCAGCATCACCTTGCTGGGCGAAATGTTCCCGGCTGATCCGGTAGTCATCGGCCAGATGCTCGAACCGCTCGGCCTTGCCGCAGGGCCGGTCGTCCCGACCCGCGAATGGCGCGAACTGTACTCCGCGCTCGATTGCGCGGCTGTCGCTGCAATCCACCCGTTCTACACCGCGAGCATTCGCGAATTCGAACATGCCGGTCGCCCTGTCATCGGATCTGCTCCAGTCGGGGCTGACGGAACCGCCGCCTGGCTCCAGTCCATCGGCGATACGCTTGGCCTGCCGCAGGACAAGGTCGACGGGGTCAAAAACGCCATGATCGGCGCAATCACCGGCGCTCTGGCCGCGCAACCGATCAAGGGCCGGATCACCGTTTCGGGCTATGAGGGTTCGGAATTGCTGGTCGCCCGCCTGCTGGTCGAAAGCGGCGCGGATGTGCGATATGTCGGCAGCGCATGCCCCAAGACCCGCTGGTCCGATCCGGACCGTGAATGGCTGGAAGCGCGCGGCATTCACGTGAACTTCCGCGCGAGCCTTGAAGAGGACATCGCCGCGGTTGAGGAGCATCGCCCCGATCTTGCGATCGGCACCACACCGGTGGTGCAGCACGCGAAATCGAAAGCGATCCCTTCGCTCTATTTCACCAATCTCATCTCTGCGCGTCCCCTGATGGGTCCGGCAGGTGCCGGCAGCCTCGCGCAGGTCATCAACGCGGCCATGGCGAACAAGGGTCGGTTCGAAATGATGCGCGAATTTTTCGACGGCGTCGGCACCGCTCACGCTGCAGGGGTGTGGGAAGACACACCTGTCGATCGCCCCAAATTCCGCAAGAAATATGCGGCCCTGAACGAAGCGGCGCGCAAGGCGTCAGAGGCGGTGGGCACATGACCCTCGTTCTCGATCACGGTGCCTTTGGTTTTGTCGCGCTCTCGCCGCGTTGCACGGGAGGCAAGGCATGACCCTCGTTCTCGATCACGACCGGGCCGGCGGCTATTGGGGCGCGACCTACGTGTTCACCGCCGTGAAGGGTCTGCAGGTCATCATCGATGGTCCGGTGGGTTGCGAAAACCTGCCCGTTACCTCGGTGCTGCACTATACCGACGCCCTGCCCCCGCATGAACTGCCCATCGTCGTTACCGGCCTTGGCGAGGAAGAACTGGGCAAGACCGGCACCGAAGGCGCGATGAAGCGCGCCTGGCAGGCGCTCGATCCTGAACTGCCCGCCGTGGTGGTGACAGGCTCGATCGCAGAGATGATCGGCGGCGGCGTGACGCCCGAAGGCACCAACATCAAACGGTTCCTGCCGCGCACCATTGATGAGGATCAGTGGGAAAGCGCCGACCGTGCGCTGACATGGCTGTGGACCGAATTCGGCCCCAAGAAAGCCCCCCAACCACGCGAGCGAAAAGAAGGCGAAAAGCCCAAGGTCAATATCATCGGCCCGTCTTACGGCATGTTCAACATGCCATCGGACCTGGCTGAAATCCGCCGTCTGGTCGAAGGCATCGGCGCAGAAGTCGGCGTGGTATTCCCGCTCGGCTGCCATCTTGCCGATATCCGCCAGCTCGGCATGGCAGACGCAAATGTCTGCATGTATCGCGAGTTTGGCCGCAATCTGTGCGAGACGCTGGAGCGGCCTTATTTTCAGGCACCCGTCGGCCTCACCTCGACCACGAAGTTCCTGCGCTCTCTGGCAGCTGAGCTGGGGCTTGACCCCGAACCCTTCATCGAGCGCGAGAAGCACACCACAATCAAACCGCTGTGGGATCTGTGGCGTTCGGTCACGCAGGACTTCTTCGGGACGGCCAGCTTTGGCATCGTCGCGAACGAAACCTATGCGCGCGGGATCCGCCACTTCCTCGAAGACGATATGGGCCTGCCTTGCGCCATGGCCTTCTCGCGCTGCGCCGGGGTAAAGCCGAAGAACGAAGACGTGCGCGCGGCAATCAGGGCCAACCCGCCACTGGTGATGTTCGGCAGCTATAACGAGCGCATGTACATGGCCGAATGCGCCGGTGGTGGCCACGGCCCACAGCCACAGTTCATTCCCGCCAGCTTCCCCGGAGCGGCGATCCGCCGCCACATCGGAACGCCCTTCATGGGCTATTCCGGCGCGACCTATCTGGTGCAGGAGGTGTGCAATGCGCTGTTCGATGCGCTGTTCCACATCCTGCCGCTCGGCACAGAAATGGACAAGACCCCGGCAACTCCGGCCCGTATCGGCGCCGAACTGACCTGGGACAACGACGCCAAGGCGCTGCTCGACGAAATGGTCGAAAAACAGCCGGTGCTGGTTCGTATTTCCGCTGCAAAGCGCATTCGCGACGCGGCCGAACGCGCAGCCCGCCAACGCGGCGCTGAACGGGTAACAGAAGATTGTCTCGCCCAGGGCATGCTTGAAGGGGAACGCGCATGACGCATCCCTTCATCGCAAGCTCGACAGCGAACATGCCGATTGCCCCTGCACCGTCAGGTTTCGGGGCTCACCCAATCCACGTGGGGGATCACGCGGGGATGCCGACGGGGGCTCTGCCTCCAAATACCCAACTGATACGGAGACTTAGAAATGGTTGATCCGACTCCCGGTGAGCGCATTGGCACTTACCTTACGCCCGAAGAGGCAAAAGAAATCCACAAGGCATTCATGGGCACGTTCATGCTCTACGTGGCGATTGCAGTCGTCGCACATGCGCTGGTGTATTTCGACGAGCCTTGGTTCCCGATTTAACCGGCGTTCTGCTGCACCGGCAATCAAGGCCTCGCGCCTGACTTCCGGTACAAAACCGCAAACGAATAATTCAAAGGAATTTCATCATGTGGAGTATTTGGCTTCATTTTGACGTCCGCCGCGTTCTCGTGGCTCTGCACGTTGGCCTCGCCGTTCTGGCTTTCTCGATCCACTTCATCCTGCTCAGCACGGATAAGTACAACTGGCTCGATGATTCCCAGATCAGGGGACAGGGTCCGGCTGTGACGGCGACGGCTATGCTTGAACCGTCGGAAGTTAAGGCTTCCTCCTAACGGCCACCAAAGATGCGAGGGGGCAGGTTCGCCTGCCTGCCTCCTACTTCTTTCCGGTAACTCAATTGACCCGTCCCTGAGACGGGGAGGATGGATCTATGGCGCTCCTTAGTTTCGAGCGGAAATACCGCGTACGCGGTGGGACATTGATCGGCGGCGACCTTTTCGATTTCTGGGTCGGCCCGTTCTATGTCGGATTCTTTGGGGTGACGACGGCTATCAGCGCCTTGCTTGGCACAGCACTGATTTTTGCAGCCGCCGCCTCGGGTCCCACACTCAACCCATGGCTTATCGATATCCAGCCACCAGCTGTCGAAAATGGCCTTTCATTCATGCCCTTGAAAGAGGGCGGCTATTGGCAAGTCATCACGATCTGCGCGATCATCGCGTTTTCATCATGGGCGCTGCGTCAGGCCGAGATTTCCCGCAAGCTGGGCATGAGCTATCATGTCCCGATCGCATTCAGCGTGGCGGTGTTTGCCTATTTCACCTTGCAGTTCATCCGGCCGATCTGGATGGGAGCCTGGGGGCACGCCTTTCCGTACGGTATCTGGAGCCACCTCGATTGGGTGTCCTACACCGGGTATCTGTACGGCAACTTCCACTTCAATCCGGTCCATATGCTCGCGATCACGTTCTTCTTCACGAACGTCCTCGCGCTCGCTCTGCATGGAGGCCTGGTGCTCTCGGCGGTCAACCCGACGCGCGGCACGGATGTGAAGACACCGGAATACGAAGACACGTATTTCCGTGACTTCATCGGCTATTCGGTGGGCACGCTGGGCATTCACCGCGTCGGCCTGTTCCTTGCGCTGAGCGCCGGGTTCTGGAGCGCGATCTGCATCGTGATCTCCGGGCCGATCTATGTCGGCAGCTGGGTCGATTTCTGGGAATTCTGGCGTGAAATCCCGCTCTGGGAAGGGGAGGCCCTGACATAATGGCTACGTATCAAAACATATTCACCCAGGTGCAATTAAAGGCAGCCCCCGAAATGGGCGTCCCGCACCTCGATGGAAGTGAGCCGCGTTACAATCTCACCGGCTATTCCTACTGGTTGGGCAAGTTCGGTCAGGCGCAGCTCGGCCCGCTTTATCTCGGCTGGCTTGGCATGATCTCGCTGGCTTTTGGGGGGATGGCGCTGTTTATCATCGGCTTCAATTTCCTCGATCAGGCAAACTACAGCCCCCAGACGTTTCTGCGCGAGTTCTTCTGGCTTTCGCTTGATCCTCCGGGACCGGAATACGGGTTCGACTTCTTCATTCCGTTGAAAGAAGGTGGCTGGTTCATCTTAACCGGCGCGTTCCTTACTATCTCCGTGCTGTGCTGGTGGACCCGCACTTACATGCGCGCCCGCGCTCTGGGCATGGGCTACCATATCCCTTGGGCGTTCGCCTCGGCGATCTGGCTGTTCCTGGTGTTGGGCTTCATTCGCCCCGCTCTCGGCAATGGCTGGGTGGACGCGGTGCCCTACGGGATCTTCTCGCACCTGCTTTGGACCAACAACTTCTCGCTGATCCACGGCAACTTCTTCTACAACCCGTTCCACGCGCTCTCAATCGTGTTCCTGTATGGCTCTGCCGTGCTGTTCGCGATGCACGGCGCGACGATCCTTGCCGTTGGCCGCTATGGCGGTGAGCGCGAGATCGAACAGATCACCGACCGCGGCACCGCCTCGGAACGTGCCGGCCTGTTCTGGCGCTGGACCATGGGCTTTAATGCCACGATGGAATCCGTTCACCGCTGGGCCTGGTGGTTCGCAGTCCTGACGACGCTGACCGGCGGTATCGGGGTTCTGCTATCGGGCACCGTCGTCGATAACTGGTATGTCTGGGCGCAGGAACATTACTACGCTCCCAAGTAAGCGCGGTAACTTAGCCTTGCCCGACCGGTAGAGCCGACTTGCGAAAAGCACAGCGGCTCTACCGGTCGGCATAAGAAAGAAAGCCCGGCCTCGCCTCCCTGTTCAGGGACCAGCGTGGCCGGGCTTTTCTATGGGCAAGTGTAAGGCTCCCGACGAGAGGTTTCAGCTTCAGTCAGCAGCCTTGGCCATGCGGAAACGCAGATCAATGAGGTGTAGCGGCAGCGACGCAGTAAGCGGCACCGCCACCCAGTACCACGCCGCGCCAACCAGAGCGGCGCGCAAGCCCAGAACGATGAACAGCGCGGGGCCCAGCAGGCCAGCAATCCGCAGCCAGCTCCAGCCTCGCCCGCGCAGCCACAATCCCTCGATCACCAGCACGGCCATCACGGCATCCGCCGCGTGGCCGCTGGAGAAGAAGGCTTCGATGAATGAGGGGTCTGGCATAACGATAGCGTTCACGCAGGTGTCCTTGCTGAACCCGAACCTGTCAGCCGAACGGGCCGTTAAGATCAACGACCGCCCAATTGAGCGCACCGGCAATCGAAACCCAGATCAGGTAAGGCACCAACAGGATACTGGCCGCGCGCGAATAGCGTCCTGCATAGATCATCATCGCCACGATGGAGAGCCACAGGAAAATCAGCTCTATGAAAGCCCAGTCGGGGCGCTGCGCGCGGAAGAACAGCAGGCTCCAGGTGATGTTGAGAAACCCGTTCAATGCAAACAGACTCAGGAGAGTTTGGGAAACTCGAGCGGTCGGCGCAGCCCACCATGCGGTGACGAAAGAAATCGTC
>JBBRVR010000083.1:0-13218 GCA_038246695.1 Sphingomonadales bacterium | reverse complement strand
TCCACCCAGTTTGAGCCATTCCCGGTGACCCTCGACGATCCCGAAACCGGACTGGCAGCTTCAGCCCGGGTTTCGCCAAGACCCGACCTTCGGCTTGCGACACAGTTGCTGCCATTCTTATTTGGGTCCGCCAGAGATGGGTTGGCAACCCTATTTGGGGGGAATGTAGATAGAGGCCCTGCAACCCGCAGCACTATTTGCAAGGGTCCACCATCACCGTCGCAGCTTCGTCGCGCTGCCTTGGTCGAGGCGACTGCCTCGTTCCACTCAGGGGCGGCTCGCTGGTAGCGTAGCCAAAATCTTCATATTACCAATGTAATACAGGTATTGCCTTGATGAGGGTTTGCGCTAGAATACGGCCATGAACAAGCATGCGAACAGCCCTTCCACTGTGCCGCCACAAAAGAGCAGTGCTGCCGGGGTCAAAAAAATGCTTGAGGGGCAGGTGCAGGCTGCTCTTGCGGCCGAGGCGCTGGCGCCGCTCATTGCGGATGCAGTTTCTGCGGCAGTCCGTCGCCTGAAGCAGGGTGGTCGTATTATATTGGTAGGAGCCGGTACTTCGGGTCGGATTGCAGTGCAAGACGGCGTCGAGCTCGCGCCCACTTACGGCTGGCCGATGGATCGCCTGATATTCCTGCTTGCGGGCGGCCGGAAAGCGCTGGTGGAAAGCTCGGAGGCTGCGGAAGACGATGCCGAGCTGGCAATTAGAGAGATTTCCGACTGCGCTATAACACCGGACGACGTGGTGATCGGCGTGGCGGCAAGCGGCAGAACGCCCTACACCTGTGCCGCGATCGAGCGAGCGCGGTCCATGGGTGGATTGACCATCGGGCTCGCCAATCAGGCGGGAACACCGCTTCTTGATCTTTCGGACATTGCCCTTTGCGCCGAAACCGGGCCGGAATTCATCTCAGGTTCGACCCGCATGAAAGCCGGCACAGCTCAGAAGATCGTACTCAATACGCTCTCAACCGGAATAATGATCGGCCTTGGCCGAACGCATGACGGACTGATGACCCACATGTCCGTCTCGAACGATAAGCTCCGTCGGCGCGCCGTGGACGTTATTTCGAGCATTGCGGGCACTTCTCCTGAACGCAGCGAAGGTGCGCTGAAGGTCGCCGAAAACGATTTGCCAGTCGCTATCCTGATAGCAGCGGGATATGATCGGGAAGAAGCAAGGCGCCTGCTTGGTGAGGCGGACCAAAGCGTCGGAAAGGCGTTGTCAGTTTCCAGTCGACAATCAGAGGGAATGTCCGATGGCGCTTGACTTGGCACCTCGTAGCACCCGATCCACGCCGCTCTATCTCCAGATCGCAGCGAACCTGAAGCAGCATATCATCGCTGGTGAATGGCGCGAAGGCGAAGCCGTTCCGTCCGAGCGCGAACTATGCGCATTGACCGATGCATCCCGCGTGACTGTTCGTAAGGCGATTGAGGAACTGATTTCCGAAGGGTTGCTGTCCCGGCGGCAAGGATCCGGTACCTTCGTCAATCGCGTAATCGAGACCAAGAACGATGCTCTGGGTAGCTTCAGCGATGAGGCTGCGGCTCGCGGAGGCACTCCGGGAACTATCTGGATCGTGCGGACGATTGCGCGCCCGACCGAGGATGAGGCAAACATCCTCAAGGTTGGCAGAGACAGTGAAGTGGTTCGATTGGGCCGGGTCCGTCTGCTCGATGTTGAGCCGCTCGCGATCGAGCACGCGGTGGTGCCAAAGCGCTTCCTGCCGCCGATCGAAGAGCTCGAAGGCTCGCTTTACAAGGCCTTTGAGGCAATGGGTAATCGCCCCGTTGGCGGTACACAGAGCATCCATGCATCCCTTGCATCCCCGACAGAGGCGGGGTTGCTGTCCATCGCTGAGCTGAGTGCTGTTCTTCGCATTGAGCGAATAACGCGCAACGCGAAGGACGAAGTCGTCGAACTGACGCGGTCTGTCTATCGCGGAGACCGGTACAAGTTCGTCTCGGATCTGCACCAATGAGTTCCACACAAGGCATGATGGGCCACCCGCGAAGGCTTCCAGGGGGCTTGCCGGATATCGACTGGCTCGATCCGAACGAGATTGCCTTGCGGCAGACCAGCTATTGGGACGCATCATCGCTCTGCGCGCGTGCGCTGGCCAGACCTGCATCCACGAGCCAGGTCGCGGACCTCCTGAGGCTTGCTTCATCCACCGGCCAGACTATTGTCACTCATGGCGGCCGCACGACCTGTGTCGATGGCGTGCAGGCACAGTCCGACGATATCATCCTCTCGCTGGAGCGGATGAATTGTATCCTCGAGATTGACCCTGTCGAAGGTGTCGCGGTGGTCGAAGCAGGTGTGGTTCTCCAGACCTTGCAGGAGGCGGTCGCCAGTGAGGGCATGTTCCTGCCGCTCGATCTTGGCGCGCGGGGGGCATGCACCATCGGCGGTAATGTCGCGACCAATGCAGGCGGAGTGAACGTGCTGCGCTACGGGATGATGCGCAATCTCGTGCTCGGGTTGGAGGCCGTCCTGCCAACCGGCGAAGTGATTTCCTCGATGAACCGAATGCTGAAGAACAATTCGGGATATGACCTGAAGCAGCTGTTTATCGGCACCGAGGGGACGCTCGGTGTCGTTACGAAGGTCGTCCTACGGCTCGAACCGAGCATCAGCGATCGGGACGTAGCTATGGTTGCGCTCGGCAGCTTCGACGCCCTGCTCAGGCTTCAGTCCGATGCCAAGCGGTTCCTTGCTGCAGATCTGCTGTCTTTCGAAGTCATGTGGGGAGCCTATTACGATGCCGTCACCGTCGAGGGCGGCCACCGGGCGCCGTTACCGCGCGAGGCGCCATTCTATGTTCTGATCGAAGCTGTGACTGACGCGAGCCGTAGTGAGAAGGGCAGCGGCCTGCTCCCGTTTCTTGAGCGCTGCTTCGAGGCAGGCATGCTGAGCGACGGGGTTGTGGCTGCCTCCGAGCGCGAGAGGACAGAGTTCTGGAAGGTACGGGACGACTTCGAGCGCATTCTCGCCGAACCGCCGGTCTATCTCTATGATGTCAGCTTGCCGCTGCGTTCAATGGATGCCTATATCCGCGATCTCGAGGAGGCTTTTGGCAGTGCCTTCCCGCAAGGCTTGCTGCACGTCTTCGGTCATCTATGCGACGGCAATCTTCACCTCTTTCTGACACCCCGACCCGCGTCAGAAAACCTGCACGAAATTCGTCGGGTCGCGGATGAGGCTGTTTACACGACCCTCGCACGTTACCACGGCGCCGTCTCCGCCGAACATGGCATTGGCCGCGAAAAAAAGGACTGGTTGCACATCTCCCGCAGCAGCGAGGAAATCGCACTGATGCGCAAGCTGAAGCGGACACTTGATCCAGCGAACATTCTCAATCGCGGTCTCGTGTTCGATGTTTGAGGGCCGGATTGCTGGCATGCCGTCCATGTCCATTGGCACAATCAGTTTACCGGGATGAGTGAAATGGCAGACCATTCTGCGCCCAAGAGCGCTGCCGGAGACGTCCGTTATTGGCTTGGCATCGACGCTGGCGGGACCAAGAGCGTCGCCAGCCTGATTGATGAGGGCGGCCGCGAGCTTGGCCGCGTCACGGCTGGAGCAGGAAACCTCAGGATTGGGGTTGAGGCGGTAGAGCAATTGACGCTTGAAATTGCGCGGCAGGCACTGGATCAGGCAGGCCTGCCGCAGGATGCAGTCGGTGCTATCGGTCTTGGTCTTGGTCTCGCGGGACTTTCGCGGGCCAGCCAATCGCGTCAGTTGGCCGCCAATAAATGGCCCTTTGCCAAAGTCACGATCGCATCCGATGCGGAAATCGCCCACCTGGGCGCGCATGGGGGTGAGGATGGAGCGATACTCATCGTCGGAACCGGATCGATTGCCTACCTGCGGGTGAATGGAAAAATCGACACAATGGGAGGCTACGGCTTCCCGATCTCCGATGAGGCAAGCGGCGCAGCTTTAGGCCTTAGCGCGGTCCGCCACGCGCTGCGCGCGCTCGATGGAAGAACGCGGTCGACGCCGCTCAGCGATGCAGTAACCGGCCAGTTCGACGACAGCACCGTGGCGGTGATCGAGTGGATGGAAAAAGCGACGCCGGGCGATTTCGCCTCGTTTGCGCCGCTGGTTATATCTTATGCCGAAGAGGGGGATTATATCGCCCGTTCGATTGTGATCGAGGCGGTTCGGCACATTGAGCGCTTCATTGAAACCATCTTTGAGAAGGGCGCGCCGCGCTGCTCCCTCATGGGCGGCCTCGCGGCGCATTTGCGGCCGTGGCTACGCGGCCGGACAAGCGAAATGCTGGTGAATCCGGCTGGTGATGCAGTCAGCGGGGCGTTGATGCTCGCAGGTGCGCCGAAAGTCGCTGCGCGTCCGACCATGCCGAACGCTGGGAAGAGAGCATGATCGTCCAAGCGCGAACGCGGATGGCGATTGAAGCGGAAGAGGCACCCGACCGGATCGCGCTTCAGGCCGAGGCGCTGGCTGAACCGCTTTCGAGGCTGGCAGAATGGTGGGCCGCGTCTCCGCCGTGCGCTATCATAACCTGCGCGCGCGGCAGCTCAGATCATGCTGCCCTTTTTGGAAAATATGCGCTGGAGCTGGCGACCGGGCGTCCTGTCGCCTCGCTCGGCCCTTCGCTCGTTTCGGTCTACGATACGCCGCTACAGGTTGAAGGCATGCTTTATATCACTGTCTCACAATCCGGGCAAAGTCCGGATCTTCTGCGATGCGCGCAAGCCGCAAAAAGAGGGGGGGCTTTGGTGGTCGCGATCGTCAATGATCCCAAATCTCCGCTCGCCCGTTCAGCCGACATCATTCTCGATATGCAAGCGGGGCCCGAACGTGCAGTTGCGGCCACAAAGTCTTTCCTCTGCACTTTGACAACCTTCACCCGGTTGATTGCCGCCATCAACCCATCGCCAGCGATCAGTGCCGCCCTTGATCGTCTGCCCGAGCAGCTGAGAGCTGGATTCCGCAATCCGTGGGGGTCTCAGATCATGGAACAATTCCAGCAGGCTAGCCGCGCTTTCGTCATCGGGCGCGGGCCTGGGCTGGGCGTTGCGGCGGAGGTGGCGCTCAAATTGAAAGAGGTGGCTGGCCTTCACGCAGAAGCTTTCAGCGCTGCCGAGGTTCATCACGGCCCCAAGGCTGCGATCGCCCCGGATTCGCCGGTGATCGTGCTCGGGGCGGAGGACGCCGCACAGTCCAGTCTGGAGGAAGCTGCCCGGTCCTTGAGCGCGTTCGGCCCAGCGATCTTCGGGAGTCTTGTCTCTGTCGAGGGTGTCATCGACTTGCCGACGGTTCGGACTGGGCACCCGCTGACCCAGCCGATCGCGCAGGCTGCTGCTTTCTACCGCTTTGCAGAAGCGCTTTCGAGACGGCGCGGTCTTGACCCCGACAATCCGCCGTCGCTGAACAAGGTCACGAAGACGCTATGACGAGGCTTTGCGGCGCGCAAATCCTGTTGCCCGGCGGCGCTTGGAAAGAGGGAGCAGTCTCGATCGAGACGCGCAAGATTGCCGCGGTAGAGACCGGGGCGGATGTCGCCAGCAACGAAGCGACCCTCAATCTCGATGGAGGATACCTGATACCCGGCCTGTTCGATCTTCAGGTCAACGGCGGCGGCGGCGTACTTTTCAACGATGCACCGACAGTCGCAACCCTACGGACGATGGCCAGGGCGCATCGGACCTTCGGCACCTGCGCCATGCTTCCCACCTTGATTTCGGACGACATCGACAAGGTGCGGGCCGCGATCTCGGCGGTCGAGCAGGCAATCGCCGAAGGCGTTCCGGGTATCGTCGGTATTCATCTGGAAGGTCCGATGCTCAATCCGGCGAAGCGCGGCATTCACGATGCCCGGCATTTCCGCACCTTCGATGCGGAAACCATCGAACTGTTCGCTTCGCTACCGAACGGGGCAACCCTGGTGACGCTTGCTCCTGAAGAGGTTGAGCGCGGCCACATTCGTGAACTGGCGGGGCGCGGGGTCAGGGTGGCATTAGGTCATTCGCTCGCAGAATATGAGCAAGCCAAGATGGCCGAGGCCGACGGCGTGACCGGCTATACGCACCTCTTCAATGCCATGACCGGCGTGGAATCGCGCAAGCCCGGTGCGGTTGTCGCCGCGCTCGAAGGCCAGGCATGGTGCGGGCTCATCGTCGACGGGCATCATGTCGACCCGGCCGTTCTGCGCTTGGCACTCAGGGCAAAGGCGGATGGGCGCTTCTGTCTCGTGACCGATGCCATGCCGGGCGTCGGAACCGATCTTGACCATTTCGAGCTCGGTGGCCGCCGCATTGCGATCCGCGATGGAGTATGCGTGGCGCAGGATGGCACTCTCGCAGGATCAGCTCTCACAATGATCGATGCCGTTCGCCGGTCTGTCGATTGCCTCGGGCTCGACCTCGCCGAGGCTGTTCGCCTTGGTTCGACCGAGCCGGCGCGATTCATGGGCCTGGAGCGCGACCTTGGCACGCTGCGCGTGGGAGGGCGGGCCAATCTGCTGCACCTCGATGCCGATCTGCGCGTGAGCCGAAGCTGGATCGATGGCGAAATGGTGGCGGTAGAACATTGAGCGACAGGCCAGATCGCCTTCTGTCTGTCGATGCCCTGCGCGGGCTCGACATGCTCGTGATCATCGGCCTGGACGCCCTGATCCACGCGCTCGCACGGGCATGGCCGATTGCACCGATGACGCTGCTCTCCGATCAGTTCTCGCATGCAGATTGGATCGGCGTGCATGCCTATGATCTGATCTTTCCGCTGTTCATTTTTCTGGCAGGCGTTTCGCTTGCAATCGTCGATGCCCGCCCCTCTTCCCACGCACTGCCGCGCGGTCAGAAGCTTGTCAGGGCCGTGCGCCGCATGCTCGTTCTTGTGCTGCTCGGCATCGTATACAACTTCGGATGGGACTGGTCGTGGGAGCGCCTGCGCCTCCCCAGCGTCCTGGGGTTGATCGGAGTAAGCTCTTTCCTCGCTGCGGCCACCCTTGTTTTGTTTCGCAGGGGAAGTGCGCGAATAACTGTCTGGATTGCGATCGCAGCTGTCGTGGCAGGTCTGCAACTTTTTTACCCCGTACCTGGGCACGGTTCAGGGTTGCTGACACCTGAGGGAAGCGTGAACGGCTATTTCGACAGTATCATTCTGCCCGGGCGCCTTCATGGTGTCACCTACGATCCAGAAGGGCTGGTAGGAATGCTTTCCGCAACGACCATTGCCCTCGCCGGCGCAGGTGCCGGGGCAGCGATGCTTTCAGGCGGTCGAATCGGAGCACCCGCCTCGCTCTGCCTTGCAGGTCTGGCCTTCTCGGCCGTCGGGATCGCCAGTGGTGCTGTCTATCCGCCGATAAAGTCGCTCTGGACCGTGAGTTTCGACCTGATTGCGATTGGCTGCTGCTTGCTGTTGCTCGGGGCCGCTCGCCTGCTGTTTGATCGGGAACGAGCATCCGCTTCGCTGCGTGCGATTGGCGATGCGCTCGCTCCGATCGGAGCCAATGCGATCCTTGCCTACATGCTGGCCCGCTTCCTCGTCTATCCTCTGTATTCGCCGCTTGCGCAGCTCGCTTTTGCATGGGAATTGGCTGGATTGGCGGCGCTCATTGCGCTCCAGTGGGCGTTGCTTCGTGAACTCTTCCTAAGGGGCTGGATATTACGGGTTTGATCGCTTTCAAGCCCCTGAGGCTTGCGTTTTCGACAAGCGTCTTGCCAGCAGGTTACAAAGTGGTAGTATATAGGTTTACCAGGGAGGCTCAGGGGAGCAGCAAATGAAAGCAATTGCCAGACTTTTCGCCGGAACCATTCTTGCCGGGACTGCCGCACTCTTGCCCAGCGCAGCATTTGCGCAGGACCCCGGCGCCAAAGATGATCCCGCAACCAGCGATACCGAAAATGGCATTGTCGTAACGGGTTCGCGTATCCAGCGCACTGAAGTTACTGCTACAAGTCCGGTTACGACCTTTGACCAGGAACAGATTGTGCTCGATCGTGCTGTGACGGTTGAAGACATCACCGCCCGGATCCCGCAATTCGCCGGAGGCGTCAACGCGACCCAGACAGGCAGCGACGGCCGCGGGGCGCAAACTCTCGATCTGCGCAACCTGGGACAAAACCGCACGCTTGTTCTGCTCAATGGTACTAGAATGGTTCCGTTCAGTTTCCGAAATGCCGTCGACGTGAACAGCATTCCGGCGCCCCTGCTCAAGCAGGTCGATGTTCTCACCGGCGGCGCAGCCGCGGTCTACGGGGCCGACGCGGTTGCAGGCGTGGTCAATTTCATCATCGATACCGACTTTGAAGGTGTCCGCCTCGGTGGCAGCTGGGAAGGAGCCCGCGATCTCCAGACCTATAACACCAACATCACGCTCGGTGCCAACCTTGGCGACCGAGGCGGAATAGTCTTCTACGCCGACTATTCCAATCGCGACGGATTGCAGGTCGGGGATCGCTCCTTTCTTGCCGACAGAACGACCTCGACGCTCGCGGGCGCAGGCGGCAATTTCACCGATATTGCGAGCGGCAATTTCTTCGCTTTCGATGAAAGCGGCACGCTCCAGACGACGCGGCAGACCTCCGACTTCTCCGACCTCTATGCAGCAGTTCAGCCGCTTGAACGCATCAATGTCTCGACCTTCTTTGACTACGAGATCGCGCCCTTCGCCGAGATTTACGGGCGGGCGATGTACACTCGGGTTGATACGGTCGGTGCGGGCCGGGCCGGGGACAATCCGGTAACGGTGAACGAGAGGGTCTTTATCAATGAGACCAATCCGTTTCTGACGAACGATATCCGTTCGCGCCTCACCTTCGTGAATGGCCGGGCGGAAGTTGGGGTCGAGCGAACCCTCGGCGAGCTCGGCATCCTCTCGGCGGCGACCGAGCGCACGACTACGCAATTCCAGGTCGGCCTGCGCGGTCCGTTGACAGATTGGCTGCGATACGACGCTTATGTTCAGTACGGGCGCGTCGAAGAAGACACCACCACATCAGGCGACGCATTGCGGGTGGACAATGCAGGCAACAGACGCTTTGCGGCCATCGTCAATAGTGTCGACATTTTCGGGCCTGGCGCTGATCTTTCCGGCTTTGGCGGGAACTTTGTCCAGGAAATCCGCGATCGAAAGCAAACGGTCGGGGCCTTCACGCTTTCTGGGGATACTTCGCCGCTGTTTTCGTTGCCGGCAGGCCCGATACGCTTCGCTGTGGGCTACGAGTATCGCGATGAATCGCTCGACACCAGTGACGAGGCTGCACTGGTCAACGGCCTGACCTATCGCGGAAGCACGGGCGGCGTGATCGTGGGTGGCTTCGACGCAAACGAGGTCTATGCCGAAGTGCTCGTGCCGGTTCTCGCGGACAAACCTTTCTTCCAGGAGCTGAACCTTGAAGGGGCCATCCGCTTCTCGGATTTCTCCAATGCCGACATCGGCAATACCGACAAGATCGGCTTTTCCTGGCAGGTCGACGACAATATCCGTTTCCGCGGAACACGTCAGACGGTTATCAGATCGCCGAATATTGGCGAGTTTGCTGCGCCGGTCTTCTCGATCCCGTTCTCGCTTTTGCGGACAGTACCGCGGCTCCAGCCCCGCTACCTTGGCGACCCTTGCGCGAACGGGACGGGCGACCAGGCCCAGTGCGATCGTTTCGGCGCACCTCCGCAGGGTTCCTACGACAGCCTCAATCCTGCAAATCTCACAGGCCAGTATTTCTTCGGCGGGAATCCTGACATCGGTCCGGAAAACGGCACGACCTACACGCTTGGCGCGATCATCACGCCTCGGTTTGCACCGGGGCTGGAGATCATCGTCGATTACTACGACATTCGTCTCTCCGATGCAGTCGGCCAGATTCAACCGGTTGACGCTCTGCAAAGCTGCTACGTCGACAATCCGGTGGCAGACAATCCGATTTGCCAGGCGATTTCACGCGATCCCACGACAGGCTTTCTCGATGATGCGTTCGTCAACGATCGCAACCTTGGTGTCATCGAGCAGTCGGGTATCGATATCGATGTGAGTTACAGCATCGATCTCTCCTCCACCGGTTTCCTGACCGGATTGCGGCTCGGATATCAGGGAACGATCGTGACAGACTACTCGATTCAGCGGAACCCGGTGCTTGACCCGGTCGATTGCAAGGGCACGTTCGGGTTTGCCTGCTCCTCGGATGCGGTCAGTCTCGTCCAGCCGGATTATCGCCATCGCGTGGGCGCTACGCTCGATGCGGACATGGGCCTGCTGCAGGTTGTGTGGCGGCGGATCGGTGAGGTCGAAAACGCCTCCAATCGGAGCGAGAAGATCGAAGCCTTCGACTATTTCGACCTCAACGCGCAATTCGATACCGGCATCTACGACATGAAGATCAACGTCGGTATCAGGAACCTCTTCGACAAGAAGCCGCCCCAACCGCTGTCGCCGGGGGCGTTCGGGACCTATCCGGGGACCTATGACATCGTCGGACGGACCTTCGGCGCCTCGGCCAGCATCACCTTCTGATCCCATTGACTTCATGATCCGGCGGGCTCTAGTCCGCCGGATCTCCACTTCCTGTCCAGGAGGTGATCGAGCCGGATAACTTCAAAGGAAGGGCGCTTCCCATGTCCATGACGTCCGGTTTTGGCACCATCGATTGGTTGGTGGTCGCAGTCTATCTCCTTGGCAACGCGGCTCTGGGGTGGTATCTGTCAAAGCGGGGCGCCCGATCTGCGCGGGATTATTTCCTTGCCGATGGGCAAATGCCGGGCTGGCTGATCGCATTCTCGGTCCTGGCGACGACCCAGTCGGCAGCGACTTTCCTCGGCGGGCCCGATTTCGGCTATCGCGCTGATTACACCTATCTGGCCGGATCGCTCGGCGCTGTTCTGTCGAGTGTCATCGTGGCGATGGTCTTGCTGCCGCGTTTCTATGCGCTCAACGTCACGACGGTTTATGAGTTGCTCGATCAGCGTTATGGCAAACTCGCTTTGCGCAGCTCCTCTGCGATGTATCTGGTCGGGAGGATCTTCGCCAACGGGGCCAGGCTTTTCATGGCTGCCCTTGCCGTGGCGATGATCCTGTTCTTGCGGACAGATTTCCTGGCCATAGCTTTGGCGACCGCAATCATCGTGCTCCTTGGACTTGGGCTTTCACTGATGGGCGGATTGCGCTCGGTTATTGCGAGCGATGCCGTGCAACTCGTGGTCTATGCGGGGACAGCTGTGGTGGTTCTGGTCGTTCTTTACATGCGGCTCGATCTGGATTTTGCTGAGGTCATCGCAGCCCTCGATGCTCCGCCATCTGGCCCGAGCAAGCTCACAGTATTCGATTTTTCGTTCGCTCTGGACGATCCTTTCACCATCCCTGCCGCTTTCACCGGGCTGATGCTGCTGAATATCGGCAATTTCGGGCTCGATCAGGATACGACCCAGCGTCTGCTGGCTGCCAAAAGCTCCCGTCATGCGGGGTGGGCGCTGTTCTGGTCTTCGATCGGCGCGCTGCCGATTATCTTCGTGTTCCTGAGCATCGGTCAACTGCTGCACATCTTCTATGAGCGCACCGATCTGACCGGGCTTGCTCCCCCGGACATAGATTTGGACAGCGTGACGATATTTATGCGCTACATTCTGAACGAGCTTCCCGACGGATTACGAGGGCTTTGCGGAGCGGCCATCGTGGCTGCCGCCGTGTCGACGCTGACGTCTGGTCTGAGCTCGATGAGCTCGGTGGTGGTGGCCGACTTCTATAAGCCTTGGGCCGGGCCAATTTCTGACGAGCGAACCGTTTTCGCTGGCCGCGTTGCGATGGTGGCGATTGCGATCATTCTCGGGCTGATGGCGCTGGTGTGCTTCTTCTGGCAGCGCGCATCTGATCTCCCTTTGCTCGAGTTCGCCTTGCAGGTGATGGTATTCGCCTATGCGGGCTTGCTCGGCGTTTTTGCTGCCGCTGTCTTCACGAGCCGCGGTAGCGAAGCATCGATTGTCTGGGCGCTGGTGGTCGGCTTCGTTACCATGGTGCTTGGCGAAGCTGCGGTCGGCGATGCCGTCGGCATCCCCGAGAGCCTTACGTCACTCGCCTTTCCCTGGAAGCTCGTGGTTGGCTCTGCCGTAGCCTTTCTGGTTGCGATCATGGGCAGCGACCAGAGGATTGCCAGTCAGCAGCAAATTCGGGAGCAGTCAGCTGCGAGATGATTTATGCGATAACCGAGGGCGCTTCTACGCGCGGGAACGAGGACCGGTCTGGCTACTCCGCCGGGCCTGCATGGGTTCCTGGCGGCGCCACGGATACTCGAATTGCGGGCCGACTGCGTTGCGAAAAGTGCGGCCGGAAGCCTTGGCGCGTGGGGCCGGGGCTGGGGAAGTAGGATTTTCCACCGTTAAGTTTGGCAGTTCTCCGCCAATTCCCGACTTCCGTGAAGAAGGTTGCGATGGCAGGACTTGAACCTGCGACCTTCCCGGCGGTATGGATGACTTGAAACAACCTTCCAAACCTCGCGACCGGGGGCTCTATCCAGCTGAGCTACATCGCTCTCAAATCATGTGTCAGCCGCAGACTTCCGTCAACGGGTGATTAGGCACTCATTACCACGAAAAGCCGGTTTGAGGCCTACGCCTAGCCCGCGACGCGTGGACCAAGCTTGAGTCGCCCATCACGCAACCCACAAACTGAATCTGTGAAGAAAAATATGGTGATTGAATCATGCGAATTAACGCGTGAATCATTTGCGCGCGGGGGCGCATGATTGTCGCGCGGGCAAGGTTCATCGCTGGATGGTCCGCTTTGGCGTCCGAGAAAATAAAACCTGCCATTCGGCTAGCGACCCCGTTGCGGTCGTTGAAGAATTTCGCCATTCACTTTGGAATGGAGGAACAACATGTCGATTAGCGAAGGTCACCGTCGGGCGCTCCTAAAGAGAGCGTGGCTCCGGTGGGTTGCGCTTTGGGTTCCATTTATGGCGCTGATTATGGTCGCAAGCATTTGGATCGACTTCAGCATCGTTATGGGCGCGCTGACCGCAATTCTGGCGTCTGTCCTTCTCTACCAGCGGTATGTGAACAAACGCGCTTGGCGTTCGATCATGTGGGGAGTTCATGCTAGAGAGGAATGACCGCAAACCACCCAACTTCAGCCATTCGGCTGCTCTCGTTGCGCACCGAAAAGCAGACACATCTACGCGAGCCCGTAAACCCATTTCTCGCACATGCAGGGACGACGATCCATGTTGCTGGGTAGGGTTGGGTGCTCCCTTCGC
>JBBRVR010000082.1:0-13271 GCA_038246695.1 Sphingomonadales bacterium | reverse complement strand
TCGGCCCGTGTGACCGAGGCACCACTTTCGGTCAGATCTGCTTCAAGACGGTCGAGCGCAAGGTCTTCTCGGATCGGGTCGATTGATAGCGGCGCGCCCTTGAAGGCTGCGCGCAGCAGGTCGGCTCCGATACGCCGGTCAAACAATTCATGCTCGTAGCGGTTCTTGTAGGATCGCAGGCACTGGTAGCAACTATCGTCGCAGTCGCAGCTATCGAGCAGTTTGAGGGCGTCATCGACTAGGCGTTGAGGCTCGCGCGCTGCCGCCTTGACGAAACCTGCCCCCCCTGCGGCCTGATCATAAAGATAGAGATCGATATATTGGCGGATGCCGTCGCCCGGCGCGAAACGGAAATCGCCATCGATGTCGTTGGGCTCGAGGTCTTCCAGTCTACAAGCCGCGCGGCGAAGAGCCTCGACTGCCGAACGCGCGGTGATCGTGGTCGACGGTCGATCGGGATCAAGAGCCCAGTCCGACGGGAGCGCGAGCCGGAATACAACGACATCGGTCTTGAACTCGTTCCCGAGCACGATCTTGGCTGGGTTGCCGTCGCATTCGACGGTTTCTTTGGATCGGTTGGGGCGCGGTCGCGGATGAGTTTGACCCCCGCGTAGTCGCCGCAGCGCCGGGTCGAAGTCCGCGGGCTCAATGCGTCCGCATTTGTTGCAATAATTGAAGCCGTAATCGGTTGCGCTCAGCGTCCCGCGATTGGTGACGACGAGCGTTTTGCTGTCCCCCCATCCTTCCCAGCCTGTGCCCATCGGCCAAGCTTCGCCGCCAATCCGAGCTTCGGGCGCGAATTGCAGCGAATCGAGTGTGGCGCGCGTCGGACGAAGCCGTGTGCCGGCGTCGAAGTCAGGCGGAAGCGCTGTGATAGTTGGGGGGTGCGAGAAGCCGGTTGGACGCACCCAACGACGGGCGGGGCCGAGGGCTCCCCGGTTCGCGCATGCCGGGCAGTCGCGGGTTTCGTCGACATAACCCTCGGCCAAATCCTTCAGATCGGCATAGTTGCAGACTTGGCATTGGTAATAGAGTCGGCGGTTGCGATACGCCTCATAGCGATCGTCTTCATGCTCAGAGTAAAGGCCGAGTGAGATGTAGCGCTGGCTGTCGACATAGACCTCGTGGCCCGGTGCATATTGGCTGAGCGCGGCATTGAGGCCGAGTTGCGGCGAGTAGCGGCGTTTTGGCTTCCAAGGGTCAGTGTCGCTCTCGAACACGCTGAAGGTCGCGACATCGGTCGGGAATGCGTATTTGGGCAGCAGCCCGACGTCGAACAGGCGATCGAGCAATTTGCCATTGTCGACGACGCCATGCTCCTCGTCGTCGGCGTCCTCCATTATCTCGTCTTCAATGTCGTCGTCGGTATGTGCAGATTTCGCGGGCTGCGACGGTGGCGCAGCTTCAGGGGGCTCCGCCAGTGCGTGCTGGAGCGACCCGGGAAAGCTATCGAGCAATTCATTGGCATCGAGCTCAGGGCAATGGACGGTGAACATCCGCTCGAGATCAAGCCGCAGTGCCTCGCGGTCATCGGAAATCCACTGCTTAAAGCCAGCAAGCGAGAAGACATCCTCGGCACCGTTCATGAAATCGGCGACGCTTCCCAACGAAGAAAAAACGTCTGCGCTACCACCGACGGTCTCAATGCGGTCCTGCTGGAAGCGTCCGATGAGATAAGCGAGCGCTTGGCGCCGTGCGATGACGGGATTGTCGAGATTGAGGATCGGGTCAGGAGCGGGGCCGGCCACGATCGGCGCCGGGTCGCGGAAGAAGCTCTGGTCGTGGCTGTCGGCCCCGCAGAACATCACAACGGTGGAAAGACCGGCGCCGCGCCGGCCGGCACGACCGGCTCGCTGTTGGTAGTTGGCACGTCCCGGAGGCACATTTCGCAAGGCGACGGCGGTCAATCCGCCGATATCGATGCCGACCTCCATGGTCGTCGTGCAACTCAATATATCGATGGGTGAGCCGGTGCGACCGTCCTGTTCGATCGGTATGTCCTGGAATCTCAGTTCATAGGCTTCGTTGCGCGACATCGCGTTGGCGAGGCCGCTATCGTTGAGCGCGGCAGAATGCTCTTCAGCGATCAACTGGTGCGGCGCATAACTGTCGTCGGGATCGTTCAATCGCTCCCACAGACGTCGGTAGAAGGCCTTGCGGCTGCGGAAGACGGCATCGTGGGCGGGGTCGATGGTCTTTGCGTTACCGCCGCAATAGCCGCATGCCGCGCCCAGCAATGCGTTGAGTGGGGAGACCTTGGTGCAGCGCTCGCATCGCTGCCATGCTGTGGTATCGCCTGGATCGAGCGTGACTCGACCGGCCTGGACATTAAAGTCACCTTGCTCCCCCGGACTGAAAACGGATCGCAGCACGGGAGCACAACTTGTCAGGAAGTCGCCCTTCACCCAAGTTTTGAGGCCTCGTTGCTCGAGCGCCTTGGCGATAATTTTACTGAATTTCCCGTTCCAAAGCCGCACGCCGGACGAGCCCTTGGCGGACTCGATATTAGCGGGTGTCGCCTGGAGTTTGATCGCGTGCTTGCGCATCGCTTGCCAAAGCCAGAGTTCGATGAGCGAAGCCCTGACCTCATCCGCAGTTAAACCGTCGATCGCAGGAATCTTGAGTTCATCAGTCAGCTTCTGCTGCTCGGTCTTGGTGAGCTTGGGGCGCAACATTGCCAGAGCCAGCGGGAATAAGCCGGTATGATCATCCTGGAGCACCGCGTAGATACTCTGGAAGACGGACAACGGCGCATCGTCGGAGGTTTGGGAAGTGAGACCGCGGAAGTCGTCATTTTCGACATCATGATTGTCGACAAGAACGGCCGCCATATGGCCCGCGCGGTCCATAACACCGTCATCATCGCCAAGCGGCCGCAGCCGGACACCGAATTTGGCGGCTCCGAGCGCCACTGCAAGCGGCGCGTCATTGAGTGAAGCTTTGTAGGCCGGGTGGCGAAGCGCTGCCATGCCGACCAGCAGTAGCGGCCGAAGGCTGTCACGAAACGAAAAGGTCTTCATGTCACCAGCGAGCCGTGATGCGGTCTGGCGGCCATCAGAGAAGACGAGCGCCTTTCGACCCTGAAGCGGTGTGTGGCTCTCAGGACGAGGGGGCTGCTCAAGTACCTGTACGGTGATCAGTTCCTTAAAGGGCTGCTCGCCCTTGGTCTGAAGGTCGGAGATACCGCCGGGCGCGGCATCGCCGCAGGCAGCCTCGCAGCGCGGGCAATTGTCGAACAAAGTCGCGCTTGTGATCGGCGGCAGCCAGACCTCGCGGTTGAAACTCCCACTGCCGTCGATGCGTCCTGAACCCAGATCGAGATAAACTGGGCGGAGAACTCCGGCTTTTTGCGGGAGTGGATCCTCAAGGCATACGTGGATCGGCTGGATAACGCCGGTATCGCCGGCATACGCGCGGCCATTGTCCTGCCAGAGATGCTCGACCCCCGTCGGGGCGCCGATATTGGCACGTGTGACTGAGAGGCCACAATCGCGGCAGCTGTGCAGTTCGTAAACTTGCGAGCCACAAGGGCAATTCTGGCGCGCCTCGGCGTAAAGCGCGCCGGTGGGTCCTCCGCGTTCGTCCTTGGGGATCTGATCACACTGAGGATTCGCACATGCCCAAAGACCGGGAAGCCCGCGAAACAGCATGTGGACGCGGGCGGGCAGCAACGGCGCGGCGCTGGCAGTGGCCTTGGCGAGCGACGCGAGTTCGAGCAACGCATCGACTGCTGACGCAGCCGTCTCGGGATCTGCTGTGGGGAACAGCGCCGCAGGCAGCGCGGTGAGAGCCCACGCAGCCCCGGGGGACGCGACTGGATCGGTCGGAGATGACGCGCCAGACGTTATGTTGCGAAGTCGTCCAAGCACTTCTGAGCGATCCAGGATCGCCGCAAGTGCGGCAGGCAGATCGTCCCCGGTCCAGTCACAACTCCCGACCGTTGCCGTGCCAAGATCATACGCGCGCGAAAATGCGACGCTGCCGGAATCGGTGCAGACATCATCGACTATAAGGAACGCCTGCTCGGTCGCCACAGGCGGGCCGCTTGACACAACCACCACCTCCTCGACCTCCGCGCCAGAGCTGTCGCGGCCATGAACGGTGACAATGATGTCAGCGGTACCACTGTCTTTGCGGGACAAAGTAACGGCGCGTGCGCCGGAATCCTTAGCGTGTTTGGCCAACGGGACGAGCACTTGAGACCGATCGACCGGTGAGGAGGATTGGAGCAGTGTGAGTTGGACCGATGCGAGCGCGGCGGCGAAGTCCGCAGTGCCCTCACCCGCAGGCTCAAACGAGTGCTTGTCGCCTTGGAGGGTCTGGATTCGGGCTTTCTCAAGTCCGGAAAGGCCCGCCACGAATTCGGCGGCGGAGTCGCCATCGGAGAAGGATGCGCTAGTCGCGATAAAAATTACACGCGATGGCGGCAATCCCAGGCGGTCGAGCAGCCTGCGGATCAGAAAGGCGACCTCGGTACCGTTGGCTCCGCGATAGAGGTGGGCTTCATCGAGGACGAGGATGAACTTTTCGTCAGGATGCGCTTCGAAATACGCCCGTGTATCGGCGAAGATTTGCCGCTCGATCGGTCGGAGGAGCATATATTCGAGCATCGAATAGTTTGTGATGAGGAGGTCAGGGCTGGCGGCCTGAATCTCGTGCCGGGTGAGGAGTTCGGGATCCTCGGGCCGCTCATTAGCGCGCAATGGTTCGCCACTCTTGGTTTGCCAATGCTCTCCTGATTTACCGTACCATTTGCGAAGGCCGTCGAAGGCACCGAGGAAGCTGTCGGGCTTCGCGGGCCAGCGCCCCTTCTCCTTGAGGACATGAACGAGCGCCTGATCCTTCGCATCGCCAGAGCGCGCGCCGTCCTCGATTTTGAGGTAGTATTCGAGGGTTTTAAGTCGCTTCTGATCGCGGTCGCCGTCTCGGATGCCTGGATACAGGGTCCGTCCGGTATAGCGACCAAATTTACCCGGGCGTCTGGCGGCGGCCGTGAAGAATTTGCGCACTGCGGAGGCGCCGAATAGGGTTCGAACGCGGCCCAATTGGTCATTGACCAAAGCGTTCATCGGATAGAGCAGCAGCGCCCGCACGGCGCGGGTCTCGAAATTCTTCGGTCGGTGGATTGCTTCGTCCGCGAGGCGTGCAAGCACGGGTAGCAAGAAACTCTCGGTTTTGCCCGAACCGGTGCCGGTCGTGACGACGATGCCGGTTCCGCCGGCATCGGGGCGCATCGTTTTCTCGAGCGCTTGCGCCTGGTGTTCATAAGGTGGGTCGAAGAGGAGGTTGTCAGAAGCTTTCGTGGCGAGCGAGGCCAGGAATTCGCGGACATCGCCATCGATATTGAGCGACGCGAAGGCCCGATCGCCCACATAGGCTGGTGTGCTCTCGATAAAGGGAGTCTGGGCGACTCCACCTTCCATCAGTAGGCGACGACGAAGGTGTATAACCTTGGGATTGGAGAGATGATAGGTGGCTTCGATGTAGGAGGCGAGCGCCTCCCGCATATGATCGATTTCAGTTCGCATTTTCCACCCCCCTCATCGCGGACCGGTCCCCCGGCGTTGCACGCGATTTTCTTTCGCTACAGTAACTTCGATATCACGGCGAGAGATCAGGCACAGTCATTCTCCGTCAATCGGCAGAAGAAACTGTCCGTCAGCGTCGGCATGGAGACTGGCAAGCACGCTGGTCGGGCCAAGCCGTGCCATCGCAAGCAGTGTTTCCTCACGGGCTACGCGCTTGTTCAACCATCGATGCCGCCAAGCGCTGGCGATATCGATGCTGGCGGGGGCGGCATCTTCGCCGCCTTCCAGACCAAGCAAAGCCTCACGCGCTCGTGGCGCAAGTTCACAGCCGTAAAAGATTCGGGGAGTGGCGTGATGAAGGATTGAATCACTCTTCAATCCTAAGGCATCCAGTCCTTCGCGGATCTGACGCAATCGAGGACTGGTTCCTTCGCCGAAGCGATTGTTCACACGCCGCGCATCGTGCAGCGCAAAGGCCATGCTGCGCAGCGCGTGGGCGGTCTCGCTTCCCAAATGGATAGTACCGAAACCGCCGGTCAGGCTTTTGCCGATCGCGCCCCACTTCAGATCGAACTTCAGGCCAGGGTGATCGGCGGATCGCAGCACGAGCCGATTATACTGGCTCGATCCCACACCATAGAGACTGGTGGTGGTGATCAACCGCAAATTGGCTGGTTTGATAATGGGCCTGCCGGCCATTTGCGATGCGATGAGGCTGATTTGGCCGCCATAGCGACGGGCATAAGCGTCGCGCACGTCCTGTGATGCCAGTAGTAGCGCAACGAGCTTGCCGGACAGCAATTCATTATACGGGTGGACCGCCCCGCAAATGCTGAGGTCGGCGACCTCGCTCGACAGGCCTGCCTTCCTAAACTCCGCCATAACGGTGTCGATCGCACGCTTGCCTTCGCGGGTTTTGAAGAGGGTTTTGAGCGCCTTGGCAGGTGAGCGGCGCAGATTGGCAGTACGAAAGACATATTTTGCGAAAAGAAGCTTGGCCATGCTTTCGGCGCGCTTGCGCACGAACAAGAGATCGTTCGATGCTTCAAGCCAATCCACATCGTCGGTAGCCGATTTCACGGCCCCTCGATGCGGCCGCATATCGTTGCCTTCGGCCCGATGTGTGTCGAAATGCGCGCGTAGCTCGGCGCCGCGGGCGAACGCCGCGCCGGCGGCGCGTTGCTCAAGCCGCAGCGCCACAACTTCGGTCGGATTGAAGACTTCGGTTGCGGTGGCGAGGTCATCCCACCGGATGCTTGCGATCGATGTCTCAAGACGCGCCCACAGGGCCTGTCCGAATTGGCGCGCAGACCAGTCGCCCCGCTCGAAGCGTTCCTGAGCGGATTCCCGCAGCCAGCCGATCCAATGATCGCGTGCGGTCAGGCGCATGACGGGACTTGCCAGCATCGCGATGCCCATCACCGGTCGGTGAGGCCGAGCCGCGTTTCGGATCAGGAGGAGCATCTGTCGACCGGGGATCGACCGATACTCGTGCGCCCAAGTATGGCGGAAGTAACGCCAGATATCGATGAGGGGCAAACCCGTATCGGCACACCGCACACCGGCTTCGCAAATTTCGATGACAGGGTCGATCAGCGCCGCAATACCTGCTTCCCGCTCGTCCGCAGGCAAATCGTTCAGCAGGCGGAAGTGGCGCGCCAGATCAGCGCCATGGTCGATTATATCATGAATGGACGCTACCGCAGCGTTCCCCCTCGGACGTCGTCGTTCTGTACGCTCCAAGAACTTACGAACGGATGGCTCGGCAAGCTGCCTGCGGCGGGCGCTTTGCAATGCCGAGCGCACACGCATCTTGATATCGTCGATGGTTTCAGCGCCGGCACGGGTCAAGCCCGGCGGCGCAAAACTGATGCCACCTCCTGTCGTGTTGATCTGCCAGCCCTGCTCGAACAGATCAGCAACCAGGAGACAAACGGCGCGAAGTTTCAGGCTGTCGCCGTCATCGACGTAACGGCGGGCAAGCGTGCGCAGTTCATCGGCGAAACCTGGAACTGGCTTCCCAGTAAAATCGATGACTTCTCGAAGATGCTGACGTTCATTTGGCGCGAGATAGGGCGAGAAGGCTCGCGATCGTTCTGGACCAAATAGCTCCGTGTTTGTAACCACCCTACCTCCTGAATCGATTGGCCCGCGTACGCGGCCCCGACTCCTATCGCAAATTTGAGGCGTTCCGGCTACCGTTTAGGCAGCTCAGTCATCCGGGCCGACATCCGTATCATCGCTGTCCGCGAGATGAGAAGCCATCATGCCCAATGCCAGGTCGAGGCGTCTGGACCACACCCGAACCTGCTGATTTTCGTCGGCTGCGGCGTGCTGATCATCGTTGAGATTGGCCTCGCCGAAACAGAAAAGCAGAACCTCGAGAGCTACCCGCACTTCGGGTGTAGAAGCCGGGCTATCGTAGATATCCTCATAGAAGCGATGATCGGTGTTGAGGTGGAGAACCAGCGTTCGTGACGATCGATCCATGCGGAAGAACGGACTGCCAGGCACTGTTTCGAAGTGCAGGCGGTAAGGCGCTGGCCGCAATTCAAGATCATATTGATGTTCTTGTCGATCATCGGCGAGGCGCGCGCTGCCGCCCATGGCTCGTTCGGATAACAGGCGTTCGCCAGTCTTGGGGGCGAAGGCAGCGATCCGTCGGGCGAGCTTGGCGTCCTTGACCTTGGCGCGCAGTTGCTCGATCGCTTTGGGCAAGCCAGCCTCACGCAGGAGGTCCCAGATATAGGGCGAAACCGTTACCTGCTGCTTCGAGGTCGTCACGCCAAAGGCTTCGTCGAGTGTGGCTGAAAACTCTATCTCGACCTTGATATAGCGGTCGTTATTGATGAAGCTGGTCCAAGGTGTGCGCGTCTGAACGTCGATCAGCCTGCCATTCCGACTGAAGATGATCCCATGATAATCCTTCAGAATAGCGAAGCGCGGGTTGGCGTTGAGGCCAACCGCGTCTCGTCCCTTGTCGACTGATCCGAAGCTGGGCGGCAGCCAAGCGTAACGCAGCGTAATCGCACCACGGTAATCGCCCGTTTCGGGATCTCGCACTTCCACACGAATTGGCTCGAGAGCACGTGCTCGGTCGTCGTCCAAATTGTGAAGATGGAAATCAGGCGTCAGGAACAGCGGGTCGATTGGCTCGACGAACTCATTGTCGATCAGTACGATGGTTTCGCCCCTGAGCTTATGGTAGGTGACACCGAACTGGCGGCAGAGATTCTCCCTCAGCCCCTGGGCCGTCACCCACTCGAGCCTGTCGAGTTTCTCGATCAGGATGACCGTGCCTGACGTCCATTGACCGTCATGGCTCAGCGCAATCTGATCCTGCACGAAGCGCGGGAATGTCGTAACGGCAGGCTCTGGGACGATGATATCACCCGTTGGATCGGTATATCCGCCGGCGGCCAGGGTATCGAGGTCGAGCGTTACGGCATGAAGCGCGCCTCCGGCCACTTGGGAATAGACAGTGAAACGACGGCCGAGACTGACCGACGCGCAGGGAAGGCCATAGCCATAGCGGCCCAGCCCAGTGCGATCATCCTCACGGTGCGTTCCGCCCCACATGACCGCCATGCGGATCATCGCGGCTTCCATACCATGGCCATTGTCGATCACCGCAAGTTGCCGGGGCTTCTTGGCCGAGTGCGAGCCGTCATAGCCGAACACGACATCGACCCGATCGGCATAGGCCTGCAGAGAATTGTCGATGAATTCCGCGATGGCGTCGCCATTGCTGCGATAGCCGAGGTCCCGGATGCCTCTAACGAAGGCTTCCGGGACCATCAGGCCAAATTTGGAGCGGCTGGCTCGGCCTTCGGCATAAGCGCGCTGCGCCGCCAGAACTGGCTCGAATCCGAGACCGCGGATCGACTGCATGTCCGATGTCACGATCTTACGCCGCAGCCAGCCAACTGTCGCCAACCGCGCGGAAGCGGCGCTCCAGCGCGAAGCGGCTGATCCCCATGATCTCAGCGACCGCAAGCTTCGGCGTGTCGTCGAAAAAGACCAGCCGCAACGCGGCCGCGATCGACGCCGGCGCGCGCACCAGACTACGCTCGACATCGATGCTATCGATCATATTCTGCATGGCGCAGGCGGCGATCGGATCCGCCACGCGATCGACATCGAAATGGCGATGCTCGCCGTCGCTGACCAAGCACTGCTCGGCCAACTTGGCGTCCACGATATGGCCGCCCGCCTCTGCGGCGATACGATCAACCTTCGCGTCGCGCGGCGCAGCACGGGTACGCGCGCCTGCAGGCGTATAGCTGGCGCGGACGCAGCGGATCGCCTCAAGCACAGCGGCGCGGTAAAGGCTGATGCCCGTGCGGGTCGCCAAGCCCGCCGCGCCATTGGCGAACAACTGGGCGAAGGCCTCGGTGAATACCTCCTCATGGAGATCTTCGACCAGATCGCGGCCATAACGGTTCGACAGCTTGCGGGCGTACCGCTTCGCCTCACGGCCGAGACGGGGCTGATTGTAGGGCTGGCACGACAACATTGCCGTGATCAGCGTATTGAGTGTGACTCCGTACATGACGGCGCCCTCCTTTCACTGCTTGACCTTCAACGACAGCAAGAAGGCCAAGGCAGTGCCCGGAGGGCATGACGGCTCATGGCCGCAATCCTACACTGGTCTCGTACTGGTAATCTACTTGACGCCAGGATTTTACCACGATGTGCGGCGACCGGGCGGCAGGGAGGCATCAGGATGCCTTCCCAAATTCTTTATTCCGCTGCCTCCAGTTGAGCACCTCCATCGCCGACATCATCCGCACCCTCATCTTCGGCAGATTCCTCGTCTGACGGCTCCATCTTTTGTTGCAAGGACCGATACGCATCGGTGAGGAAATCACTCCACATCCGTTCGCGCTGCGTGACGTAGAAGTTCTCGGTATCCTGATTCTCGACCGCAAGTTCTGCGCGGGCGAGGGCGATCAGCAGGATGTCCAGAGCCTGTTTGGCCTGGCTACCACCCGCGATTCGCAACAGTGGTTCATAGAGCGTCTTGAAGAAGGAATGCTGGCGGTTGATCAGCACTGCCACCTGGGTGCCGTTATGCCAGTCCGGCTTGTAGAAGGGACCACGGGACTCGTCGTAAAAATCAACGAGATACGGGCGGCGTTTCGCGTCGTCCTCGACAGCCTTGCGCGCAGCATCGATCGAGGACTGGTCAATCTTCGCACGGCGCTTGGCCTCACGGTCGAAATCCTCTCGTGCTTTCTCCTTGTGACGGTCGTTCACACGCGGCCGCTTGCCCGCCATACTGTCCGCAGCTGCGGAGGCCGTCTCGGCAGGCGTGGCGACGTCGGATTTCTGGGCGTTGGTGCTGCGCATTTTCTCTTGCGCCGCCTTGCGGATCGCGCGCTGGTGCGACTGTTCCTTGCCCAACTGCCTGTCGACATCTTCGGACGTCAGCAACCGCCACAGGCTTTCGACTGGCCGAACGGTCTGCTTGTCGTTGGTGATGCCGAAGACTTCGTCGAGCACCGGGTCGAAGCGAACCTCAACTCCCCAGTGATAGGCGTAGGATTGCAGAAGCGGCCAATGCCCGAGCCCTTTGGCTTGGTCCTTGATCGATTTGGGGAAGACATCGACGGTTTCGATTTCCCGGCCGGCGCGGACGAACGACATGCCACGGCGGCTCTTGCGGATCTCGAAGCGGCGATGCGCATCGCTTTCGATCTTCTGGCCCTTGGTGGCCGCCTCCGCGAATCCGTAGGGAAAGCGACCCACCCTGACCGTGATCGTGCCAACGGCATCCAGACTGGGATCGGTCGGATCGACTTTCGACATATCCTCAATCCGCGTCAGTTCGAGCGCGCCGGTGGTGTCATCATGCGTATATTTGACAGGGATGGTGCGGATAAAACTTTCTTCTGCGCCGCCCTTTTCTTCTTCCACATAATAGCGGGCGTGCGGGGTCAGAAAGAGTGGATCGACCTGTGCTACCTTGATCCCGTCGATCACCAGTTCTACCGTGTCGAGCAGGTAGCGATAGGTGACGCCGAAATCGTCGAGCAGATGCTCCTTCATGAGCGCGGGCTTGCGATAGGAGATGCGATCAGGCTCCACCCACACCACCACGGTTCCATGGTCGAACGCGAGCCCAGCCTTGTCGAGATAGGTCTGGACGAATTCGGGGAGCGGCGCATCAACTGGATCACCGATCTGCTGGAGACCATGCTCCTTCACGGCCCGTGCATCGAGCATAACCTTTGATACGGCGCTAGCTGCCGCCGTCTTAGTGTAGACTTCGACGAGGCGGGTCTGATTGATCGAAGCGTTTGGAAGGCCGAAGCCGAATTTGCCGATGAATCCAGGTTCGTCGAAATGCGTGCCCGAACCCCAAGACAGCGCATATTGAGCCATGCGGGGAATCATGCCCGAGCCATTGTCGATGAAGGCCATCGCGTGGATCGAATCGGCGCGTTGGTGGGTCTTGAGCTGCTTGGGGCGCTCGAAACAGATATCGATGCGGGTCGCCTGCGCTTCAATCGAATTATCAACGATCTCGCGGGCTGCAGATGCCGTGTTACGATAGCCGCTCCGGCGCTGCGATTCGAGGGCCTGAGAGGCGTTGAACAGCGGAAAGCTGTAGGTATCCGGCAGGCGAGCCAGATATTTTTCCTGACGTTCAATCTCAGTCAGCAGACGGTCTTGTACGTTCAAGTCGTTAGCCATGATGGCGCTCCTGTGATCACGGCACATGGCCGCAGTGGCAATTCCATTTGGCCAGGATATCGGACGGATGTGCGCCGCGCCAATAAAATAAGCACGGAGGAGTCGATGTCAGGCCTTGCGAATGCTCGGGAAGATCGCGGCGGCTCCAGCCAACACGCCCAGCGCGATGACCACGGTCGCAACGCCGGGATTCAATTTTCCGGCTGCGTTCACCGCGACCATGCTCGGTCCCGCCGTGGCTATCCCGATCAGCAACGCCCGAAGAGCTGCTATCAGGATCGATCCACGGAAGATCAACGGCAGCGTGATATCCTGTGCACCTTGCTCGCTCGTTGGATCAGGTGTCAGGAAGAGATTGAAACCGCTGACGCGGCGCAAGGCGTCGGGTTCGGCGGCAAACACGAAGCGCTTCACGTCATACCTCGAATCTATCGGACTGCGTGTCGCCGATGCGAAATCCAGCGTCGACTCCGTCGCGGCGACCCCAAGCCAAAGGTCGGGCAGCGGAGTGTCATCAGGTGACGTATAGTGCCGCAGGCAATAGACTTCGCATTCATAACGTCGGCCCGAAGCCAGATCGAACGCGCCCTTGGTGATTGCGCTAGGCTGAGGCCATGAATTGAACCAGCTTTTCGCAGACAATCGACCAACACGAACGACCGTGTAAAACGCGGTCGCAGGTCTATTGAATGGCGAATGCGCGGACAGCGCGAGCGCCGTCGCCTCAAATGCGACCAACCCGGCGCCACGATGCGGCCGATGATCAAGATCGGCGGCGAAGGCGAAGAGCGTTCCCGTGCCGGTCGCCGGTCCCGACAATTGAGCGCGATCTGCATCAGAGGCCGCCGATCTGATCGTGGCGTCATCGAGCCCGGATACGAAATCCTGGGCTGCAATCGTGAATATGTAGGAACTGCCCACTCGTTCGGCACGGATGATCCGCACCAAGCGGACTGGCACAATCTCATGTGGAACGGCGACCGTGTCATCGGTCAGATAGCAGACGAGCGCGTAACTGTCGGCGAGCATCGTACGGGGGACCTG